>CAIKVZ010000193.1 GCA_903830985.1 uncultured beta proteobacterium | reverse complement strand
GCCATCTCGTCGCCCTGCTCGCGCCGGTTGGTGAATCCCATGACCGACTTGTTCATGGTCTCGGCGCCGGCATTGGTCGTCATGATGATGATGACGTTGCGGAAATCGGCCTTGCGCCCGTTGTTGTCGGTGAGCGTACCGTGGTCCATGACCTGCAGCAGCACGTTGAAGATGTCCGGATGCGCCTTCTCGATCTCGTCGAGCAGCAGCACGCAATGCGGCTTCTTGGTCACGGCCTCGGTCAGCAGGCCGCCCTGGTCAAAGCCCACATAGCCCGGAGGCGCGCCGATGAGGCGGCTCACGGCATGGCGCTCCATGTATTCGCTCATGTCGAAGCGGATCAGCTCGATGCCCATGATGTAGGCCAGTTGCTTGGCCGCTTCGGTCTTGCCCACGCCGGTGGGTCCGGAGAACAGGAAGGAGCCGATCGGTTTGTCGCCACGGCCCAGGCCCGAGCGCGCCATCTTCACGGCCGAGGCCAGCACGTCAAGCGCCTTGTCCTGGCCGAACACCACGCTCTTCAGATCGCGTTCCAGCGTCTTCAACTTGCCGCGGTCGTCGCTCGACACATTGGCCGAGGGGATGCGGGCAATCTTGGCGACGATCTCCTCCACCTCCGCCTTGGTGATGGTCTTCTTGCGCTTGCTCGGGGGCAAGATGCGTTGTGCCGCACCGGCCTCGTCGATCACGTCGATGGCCTTGTCCGGCAGGTGCCGGTCGTTGATGTACTTGGCAGACAGTTCCGCCGCAGCCTGCAGGGCCGCCAGGGCGTACTTCACGCTGTGGTGTTCCTCGAAGCGCGACTTCAGACCCTTGAGAATATTCACGGTCTCCTCGATCGAGGGCTCGAGCACGTCGACCTTCTGGAAACGACGCGACAGGGCCGCGTCTTTCTCGAAGATGCCGCGGTATTCGCTGAAAGTGGTAGCGCCTATGCACTTGATCTGACCGGAGCTCAGTGCCGGCTTGAGCAAGTTGGACGCGTCCAAGGTTCCGCCCGAGGCCGCACCGGCGCCGATCAGCGTGTGGATCTCGTCGATAAACAGTACGGCATTGGGCTTTTCCTTGAGCGACTTGAGCACGCCCTTGAGACGCTGCTCGAAGTCACCGCGGTACTTGGTGCCGGCCAGCAAAGCGCCCATGTCCAGGGAATACACCACGGCCTCGGCCAGGATCTCCGGTACGTCCTTTTGCGTGATGCGCCAGGCCAGGCCCTCGGCAATGGCGGTCTTGCCCACGCCGGCTTCGCCCACCAGCAAAGGATTGTTCTTGCGGCGGCGGCACAGGATCTGGATGACCCGCTCGACCTCGAACTCGCGTCCGATCAGCGGGTCGATCTTGCCGTCCTTGGCGAGCTGGTTCAGGTTCTGCGTGAACTGTTCCAGCGGCGAGGCTTTTTCCGATTTTTCAGCTGCTTCCTCGCTCTCCACCGCCGGTTCACCTGCCTTCGTGGACTCCGGTGGATCGGTCTTCTTGATGCCATGGGCAATGAAGTTCACCACATCGAGCCGGGTGATGCCCTGCTGGTGGAGGTAGTACACGGCGTGCGAATCTTTTTCGCCAAAGATCGCCACCAGCACATTCGCGCCCGTGACTTCCTTCTTGCCGCTGCCCGTGGACTGCACGTGCATGATGGCGCGCTGAATGACGCGCTGAAAGCCCAGGGTTGGCTGGGTGTCCACCTCGTCCGTGCCGGCCATCTGCGGTGTGTTGTCCTTGATGAAATTGGTCAGGGACTTGCGCAGATCGTCGATCTGCGCAGCGCAGGCGCGCAGCACTTCGGCCGCGCTGGGGTTGTCGAGCAGTGCCAACAGCAAATGCTCGACGGTGATGAATTCATGGCGACGCTGCCGGGCTTCGACAAACGCCATGTGCAAACTGACTTCAAGTTCTTGGGCGATCATTCGATTTTCCTTCTGCCAAACGGTGACTAACTGTACTGAATTTTCGCTTTCCCGGGCCGCCCTTGCGGCACCCATCCCCTGCACCCCCTCAGGAACCCACCGGTTCACTGACGCACTGCAATGGGTGCCCGGCCTGCTTGGCCGCCCCCAACACCTGATCCACCTTGGTGGCAGCCATGTCCTTGGTGAACACGCCACATACGCCCTTGCCGTCCAGATGGATCTTCAACATGATCTGCGTGGCGGTGGCCCGATCCTTGTTGAAGAACTCCTGAATCACCATCACCACGAACTCCATCGGTGTGTAGTCGTCGTTCAGCACGACCACCTGGTACATCTGCAGCGGCTTCACCTTCTGCGGGCGTCGCTCCAGCACCACCGTTCCATCGTCCTCGCGCTGCGGTGTCGGCAACTTGGGCGTGGGCGGTTGTGGAGGAGATTTGCTGGCCATTGTTTTCATTCTAGCGGTGCTGCCCAGTCCTGCGGGCCTGGAGGGAGAATTGGAGGTGCTTCACCGCGTTTCAAGCGCGATGCCGCGAATAAAGCTACGCCAGGGCTTTCTCTGCGCGTATGAACCCGGCCCCACATCGCTGCCAATGTAAACCCCAGGTCCACCAATTTGATCATGGCACAGCAACGCGCCACCGGGTTCATCGCCTGTCGCACAAAATGACTTAAAATTTCCAACATGCTGCGTCATTTGTAAATTTTCATACATTCCAGGCTTCCCCTCCCCAGTCAGTACTTCCATGGCGACATCCTCCGGCAACCCCTCCATGGCACAGCGCATTGCCAGACTGTTGCCGTCCCTGACCCGATCCCAAAGGCAGATCGCCGACTATGTGCTGGCGCGTCCACTGCACGCTGCGACCCTGCCCATCGATGAGCTTGCCGCCAATTTGGGACTCTCCGTGGCCACCGCCAACCGCTTTGCCCGCGCGCTGGAATTTGACGGCTATCCCCAATTCCGGGCCGCGCTGGTGCTGGGCTTCGAGGCCACGCTGGCGCCGGTGGAAAAGCTGCGCAGCCAACTCGAGCACCCGGCCAGCGCGGCAGGCGTCTTTGCCACAGCACTGAGGGAGAGCCAGCGCAACATCGAACTGACGTGCCAGGCACTCGACGCCCACAGCTGTGAGCAGGCGGTGCAAGCCATTCTGGACGCCAGGCGCGTTTACATCCTGGGCTTTGGCGCCAGCAGTTGGCTGGGCGGCCTGCTGCAACGCTGCCTGGACCATTACTGCGACGACGTGCACCTGCTGGCCAGCATAGAGAGCTCGTCCTATGCGGGACGAAGCCTGACGCGCCTGAAGTCGAACGACTTGTTGATCGCCATTGCCTTCCCGCGCTACTTCAACGACACCATCGACCTGGCGCGCCAGGCCCGCGCCAAGGGCGTTCCCGTGCTGGCGCTCACCGACAGCGTGACCTCGCCGCTGGCGCCGCTGGCGACGGTGGCGCTGTATGCCCATAGTGAAAGCCACTATTTCGCCAACTCCGAAGCTGCCGCCCTGGCGCTGATCGAGGCCCTGTGCTGTGCCGTGGCCCATGCATCCAAAGGTTCAGTCCATGCCGCCACCCAGTTGGCCGAGGCCGTGTTGCCATGGCTGCATGAGAGCAGCCGGCAGCAAAGGCCACCCGCGGTGCCAAAGCCCGCGCGCAAACCCCTGAGCCCAGCCAAAACCAGAAAGCCCGCACTATGACAGCTTCCCAAGCCAAGCCGCTCATCGCCATCCATGGCGGCGCAGGCACCATGAGCCGCAGCCTCATCAGCGCGACGCAGGAGCAGGCCTACCACGCCGCAATGCGCGTCATCGTTCTCGCCGCCCAGCAGTTGCTGGCCGGTGGCGGCAGCGCACTCGACGCGGTGAGCCTGGCGGTCGACATGCTGGAGGACTGCCCGCTGTTCAATGCCGGCCATGGCGCGGTCTTCACACACGAGGCCACGCATGAACTCGACGCTGCCGTGATGGACGGCGCCACCCTGCGCGCCGGCGCCGTGGCCTGCATCAGCCGCGTGCGGCGTCCGCTGCGCGCAGCGCGCGCCGTGATGGAGCGCAGCGAGCATGTGCTGTTGGTGGGCGCCGGCGCGGAAGCCTTCGCCCAGGCTTGTGGCCTGGAACTGGTGGCACCCGACTATTTTTCCACGGAACTGCGACGCGAGCAATTGGAGCGCGCGCTGGCTGCCGACAGCACCTTGCTCGACCATGACGCACCCGCCCTGTCCTTCGTCGGCGCGCACAGCGGCGCGGCGCCGATCGACGAGGAACGAAAACTCGGCACGGTGGGCGCTGTGGCCCTGGATGAGCGCGGCAATCTGGCCGCGGCCACGTCCACCGGTGGCATGACCAACAAGCGCGTGGGCCGGGTCGGCGACTCGCCGCTGATCGGCGCCGGCACCTATGCCGACAACCGCACGGCCGCGGTCTCCTGCACCGGCACGGGCGAGCTGTTCATGCGCAGCGTCGCGGCCTACGACCTGTGCGCGCGCATGGCCTACGCCGGCCAGACGCTGGACGCCGCGGCGCAGGAGGTGGTGATGAAGGTGCTGCCCGCGATGGGCGGGCGCGGCGGCCTGATCGCCATCGACGCCCGGGGCAACCTGTCCATGCCCTTCAACACCGAAGGCATGTACCGCGCCTTTGCGCGCCTCGGCGAAACACCGCAGACGGCGATCTTCGGCTGAGCCTGCAGTCCCCACCAGTACATCGACATGCCCGCCATCCCGGAACAAGCACACGCCGGCAGCCTGCTGCAACTGCCCGAGCAACGCGTGCTGGCAGTGAGCGACCTGGCCGTGCGTTTCAGCACCTCGCAGCGCAGCGTCGCCGCAGTGCGCGAACTTTCCTTTCATGTCGATCGCGGCGAAACCCTGGCCATCGTCGGCGAATCGGGCTCGGGGAAATCAGTCACGGCGCTGGCGCTGATGCGCCTGGTCGAGCACGGCGGCGGACGCATCACCGGCGGCAGCATGGTGTTCCGTAGGCGCAGCGGCGAGCTGCTGGACCTGGCGCAGGCCAGCGACGCCACGCTGCGCAGCATCCGCGGCGCCGACATCGCGATGATCTTCCCGGAGCCGATGACTTCGCTGAACCCGGTATTCACGGCCGGCGACCAGGTCGCGGAATCGATCCGCGTGCACCAGGGCAAGAGCACCGCCGCTGCGCGCGCCGAGGCGCTGCGCATGCTGGAACTGGTGCGCATTCCGCAGGCGCGCAACGTGCTCGACAGTTACCCGCACCAGCTCTCGGGCGGCATGCGCCAGCGCGTGATGATCGCCATGGCGCTGTCGTGCAAGCCTTCCCTGCTGATCGCCGACGAACCCACCACGGCGCTCGACGTGACGATACAGGCGCAGATTCTGCAGCTGATCCGCGCCCTGCAGGACGAGATGCGCATGGGCGTGATCTTCATCACGCACGACATGGGCGTGGTGGCCGAGGTCGCCGACCGGGTGCTGGTGATGTACCGCGGCGACAAGGTGGAGGAAGGGACATCGGACGCCATCTTCGGCGCGCCGCGCCATCCCTACACCCGCGCCCTGCTGGCGGCCGTGCCGCGTCTTGGCGCCATGCAGGGCAGCGATCTGCCACGCAAGTTCGACCTGCTGCGCACCGACGACGACGCCGCAGCGCCGCAAGCCTCACAGCCCCAGGACACGGTGCAGGGCGGCGCACCCATACTGCGCGTGCAGGACCTGGTGACACGCTTCGACGTGCGCAGCGGCCTGCTGGGCCGCGTGCGCCAGCGCGTGCACGCCGTGGAGCACATCAGCTTCGATCTGCACGCCGGAGAAACCCTGGCCCTGGTCGGTGAATCGGGCTGCGGCAAATCCACCACCGGACGCTCCCTGCTGCGCCTGGTGGAGAGCCAGAGCGGCGTGATCGAGTTCGGCGGGCAGAACATCCGCGACCTGCCGACCAGCACCTTGCAAGGCCTGCGGCGCAACATCCAGTTCATCTTCCAGGACCCCTTCGCCTCGCTCGATCCACGCCTGACCATCGGCTTTTCCATCATGGAGCCGCTGCTGGTGCACAAGATCGCCAAGGGGCGTGAAGCACAGGAACGTGTCGACTGGCTGCTGCACAAGGTGGGCCTCACGCCCGAGCAGGCGCAGCGCTACCCGCATGAATTCTCCGGCGGCCAACGCCAGCGTATCGCCATCGCCCGCGCCCTGGCGCTGAACCCCAAGGTGGTGGTGGCCGACGAGTCGGTGTCGGCGCTGGACGTCTCCATCCAGGCGCAGATCATCAACCTGATGCTGGACCTGCAGCGCGAGCTGGGCACGGCCTTCCTTTTCATCTCGCACGACATGGCGGTGGTGGAGCGCGTCAGCCACCGCGTGGCCGTGATGTACCTGGGCCAGATCGTCGAGATCGGCCCGCGCCGCGCCATCTTCGAGGACCCGCAGCACGCCTACACGCGCCGCCTCATGGCCGCCGTGCCGGTGGCCGATCCGAGCCGGCGCCATCTGCGCCGCGAACTGCTCGAAGGCGAAATCCCCAGCCCGATCCGCGCTGTCGGCGACCTGCCCGTGGTGCAGCCACTGGTGCAGGTCGGACCCGGCCATTTCGTCGCGCGCCACGCCGTCGGCGGCCTGTATTGAAACCTGCAGATCAATTTCTTTTTCCCGTCATCAACCCTGGAGCCACCACCATGAAACACCGCCTCGCCCCCCTCGCCGCCGCGCTCGCGCTGAGCGCCACCTTTGCCCTGCCCGCGTTCGCGGCCAAGGACGTGGTCATCGCCGTGGCCTCGACCTTCACCACCATGGACCCCTATGACGCCAACGACACGCTGTCGCAGGCGGTGGTCAAGTCCTTCTACCAGGGTCTCTACGGCTTCGACCACACCATGAAGATGGTGCCGGTGCTGGCGGAGAGCCACACCGTCAGCAAGGACGGCCTGGTCTACACCATGAAGCTCAAGCACGGTGTGAAGTTCCACGACGGCTCGGACTTCAACGCCGAGGCGGTCAAGGTCAACTTCGATCGCGTGACCAATCCCGAGAACAAGCTCAAGCGCTTCAACCTGTACAAGAACATCGCCAAGACCGAAGTGGTCGACGCCTACACCGTCAAGTTCACGCTCAAGGAAACGTTCTCGCCCTTCATCAACTCACTGGCCCACCCTTCGGCCGTGATGATCTCGCCCACGGCCCTGGCCAAGCTGGGCAAGGGCATTGCGCAAAGCCCGGTCGGCACCGGTCCGTTCAAGTTTGTCGAATGGAAGCAAAGCGACTACCTCAAGGTGGAGAAGTTCGCCGGCTACTGGCGCAAGGGTTATCCCAAAGTCGACACCCTGACCTGGCGTCCCGTGGTGGACAACAACACGCGCAGCGCCATCATGCAGACCGGCGAGGCGCACTTCACCTTCCCCGTGCCTTATGAGCAGGCCGAGGTGCTCAAGACCAAGCCCGGCCTCGAGCTGACCGCCGCGCCCTCCATCGTGCACCGCTACCTGTCGATGAACACGATGCAAAAGCCGTTCGACAACGTCAAGGTGCGCGAGGCCATCAACTACGCCATCAACAAGGAAGCGCTGATCAAGGTGGCGTTCTCGGGCTACGCGATTCCGGCCGAAGGCGTGCTGCCCAAGGGCGTCGAGTACGCGGTCAAGCTCGGGCCCTGGCCCTACGATCCGGCCAAGGCGCGTGAACTGCTGAAGGAAGCCGGCTATCCCAACGGTTTCGAGAGCACGCTGTGGTCGGCCTACAACCACACGACGGCGCAGAAGGTGATCCAGTTCCTGCAGCAGCAGCTGGGCCAGGTCGGCATCAAGGTGCAGGTGCAGGCGCTCGAAGCCGGCCAGCGCGTGGAGAAGGTCGAGAGCGCGCAGGACGCGGCCACGGCGCCGGTGCGCATGTACTACGTCGGCTGGTCGTCGTCGACCGGTGAGGCCGACTGGGCGATGCGCCCACTGCTGGCCTCGGAGTCGTTCCCGCCCAAGATGTTCAACACCGCCTACTACAAGAACGACGCGGTCGATGCCGACATCGCCAAGGCGCTCAACACCACCAGCAGCGCAGAGAAGACCAAGCTCTACACCGACGCGCAGCAGCGCATCTGGAAAGACGCACCCTGGGCCTTCCTGGCCACGGAGCAGCTGCTGTCGGCCAAAGCCAAGAACCTGAGCGGCATGTATGTGATGCCCGACGCCTCGTTCAATTTTGACGAAATCGAGCTGAAGTAAACGCCTGTCGAATGACCAGCTACTTCCTCAAACGCCTGCTCGGGCTGTTGCCGACGCTGCTCATCGTCGCGGTGCTGGTGTTCCTGTTCGTCCACATGCTGCCGGGCGACCCGGCACGCCTGGCGGCCGGGCCGGACGCCGACCCGCAGACGGTGGCGCTGGTGCGCCAGGACCTGGGGCTGGACCGGCCGCTGCCCGAGCAGTTCGTGAGCTTCTTCACGCGCATGCTGCACGGCGACTTCGGCACCTCCATGCGCACGCGCCGTGCGGTCTCCACCGAGATCGGCGAGCGCTTCATGCCGACCCTGTTCCTGACGCTGGCCAGCATGGGCTGGGCGGTGCTGGTGGGCATGAGCATCGGCGTGGTCTCGGCGGTGTTTCGCAACGAGTGGCCGGATCGCCTGGGCATGACGATTGCCGTCTCCGGCATCTCCTTCCCGGCCTTTGCGCTGGGCATGCTGCTGATGCAGATCTTTTCGGTCAAACTGGGCTGGCTGCCCACCATCGGCGCCGACGGCTGGCGCCACTACATCCTGCCCTCCCTGACACTGGGCGCAGCCGTCGCAGCCGTGATGGCGCGCTTCACACGTGCCTCCTTTGTCGAAGTGATGCAGGAGGACTTCGTGCGCACCGCCAGGGCCAAGGGCCTGAAGGAGCGCACCGTGATCGCCAAGCACTGCCTGCGCAATGCGCTGATACCCGTGGTCACCATGATGGGCCTGCAGTTCGGCTTTCTGCTCGGCGGATCCATTGTGGTCGAGGTCGTGTTCAACTGGCCGGGCCTGGGGCGCCTGCTGGTCGACGCCGTCACCATGCGCGACTACCCCGTGATCCAGACCCTGGTGCTGCTGTTCTCGCTCGAGTTCATCCTGATCAATCTGGTCGTGGATGTGCTCTACGGCTTCATCAACCCGACCATTCGCTACAACTGATGCCCATCACCTCCACCCCTGTCGAAGAAGTCACCGTGGCCGAGGCCCCGGGCGGCGTGCGCACGCCCTGGAGCGAGTTCTGGCGCAAGTTTCGAAAGCAGCATGTGGCGGTAGGCGCGCTGGTGTTCGTGGTACTGCTGGTGCTGCTGGCCGTCTTCGCGCCGCTGCTGTCGCACTACGACGCAGAAAATTATTTCGACTACGACCAGCTCAACGCCGTGCCGTCCTGGAAGCACTGGCTTGGCGTCGATCCTCTGGGGCGCGACATCCTGAGCCGCATCCTGTCGGGCGCGCGCCTGTCGCTGGCGGCGGGCTTTTTCTCGGTCGCCATCGGCGGCCTGATCGGCACGCTGCTGGGCCTGCTGGCGGGCTATTACGAGGGCTGGTGGGACCGCATCGTGATGCGCATCTCGGACGTGTTGTTCGCCTTCCCCGGCATCCTGCTGGCCCTGGGCGTGGTCGCCATCCTGGGCAGCAGCATGGTGAACGTGGTGGTCGCCGTGTCGGTGTTCAGCGTGCCGGCCTTTGCGCGGCTGGTGCGCGGCAACACGCTGGTGCTCAAGCAAATGACCTACATCGAAGCCGTGCGCAGCCTGGGCGCTTCCGACTGGACCATCATCATGCGCCACATCCTGCCCGGAACCATCTCGACCATCGTGGTGTATTTCACGATGCGCCTGGGCACCTCCATCATCACCGCCGCCAGCCTGTCGTTTCTGGGAATGGGGGCACAGCCTCCCACGCCGGAATGGGGCGCGATGCTGAACGAAGCCCGCGCCGACATGGTGAACGCGCCGCACGTGGCGCTGTTCCCCAGCCTGGCCATCTTCCTGACGGTGCTGGCCTTCAACCTGCTGGGCGATGGTCTGCGCGACGCCCTGGATCCGAAAATTGACCGACTCTGACCTGCCACCTTGCATCGGCGCCCTGCCCTCGGGGCCGCGCGACGCCATCAGCGACGTGGCCGGGGTCACCGTCGGTCACCACACGCTGGACGCGGGCGACGTGCAAACCGGTGTGACCGTGCTGTGCCCGCACCCGGGGAATCTGTTCCTGGACCGTGTGCCCGCCGCCGCCGTGGTGCTCAACGGCTTCGGCAAGAGCGTGGGGTTGCTGCAGGTACAGGAACTCGGCGTGCTGGAGACGCCGATCGCGCTGACCAACACCTTCTCGGTCGGAACGGTAGCGACCGAACAGATCTGTCAGTGCATCTCCGCCAACCCGCAATGCGGACGCAGCCTGCCCACGGTGAATCCCCTGGTGTTCGAGTGCAACGACGGCTACCTCAACGACATCCAGCAGATGGCCGTGACGGGCGCGCATTACCTGCAGGCCCGGGACAGCGCGAGCGCCGACTTTGCCCAGGGCTCGGTCGGCGCCGGGCGCGGCATGTCCTGCTTCGGCCTGAAAGGTGGCATCGGCAGCGCATCGCGCCGGGTCCGCCTGGGCAATGGCGCGCGCTACACCGTTGGCGCCCTGGTGCTGGCCAACTTCGGCCAGCCGCAGCAGCTGGTGCTGGCGGGCCAGCCCCTGGGACGACAGTGGCAGTCCAGTGCGCCAAGCCAGGACGCTGAAAAGGGCTCCATCATTCTGCTGGTCGCCACCGACGCACCGCTGGATGCGCGCCAGTTGCGCCGTCTCGCGCTGCGCGCCGGTGCCGGCCTGGCACGTACCGGCTCGGTCTTTGGCCACGGCAGCGGCGATATCGCCCTGGCCTTCTCCAGCGCCTACACCGTACCGCAGGAAAGCACGCGCCCCATGCCCGTCCTGGCGATGCTGCACGACGGCCTGCTTGACCCGCTGTTCCAGGCCACGGCCGACAGTACCGAACAGAGCATCGTTCACGCGCTGTGGCAGGCCACGGCGGTGACGGGACGCAACGGCCACCACCGTCCGTCCCTGACCGAACGCCTGTCGGCAAACCTAAGCCCCTGAAAGAACGCCCCATGAAAGTCCTCATCTCCACCGACATCGAAGGCGTGGCCGGCGTGTTCCGGCCCGAGCAGACGCGCGCGGGCAATCCCGAGTACGAGCGCGCCTGCAAGCTCATGACGGCCGAGGCCAATGCCGCCATTGCAGGGGCCTTCGACGCGGGAGCGACCGAGGTCTGGGTGAACGATTCACATGGCGCTTTTAACAACATGCCGGCTGAAGCGTTGGACCCGCGTGCCCAGGCCATCCTGGGCAAGCCGCGCTACTTGGGCATGGCGGCCGGGGTCGAACTGGGCGTTCAGGCCATCTGCCTGATCGGCTACCACTCGCGTGCGCAGGGCCGCGGCGTGCTCGCGCACACCATCAACAGCTTTGCCTTTGCGCGCGTCAGCGTCAACGGGCAGGAACTGGGCGAGGCCGGCCTGTATGGCGCGCTGGCCGGCGAGTTCGGCGTGCCAGTGGCGATGGCCAGCGGTGACGATGCCTTCGTCGAAGAAAACAAGCCACTGTTCCCCCACGCCACCTTTGTGCAGACCAAGCGCGCCACGGGACAGACGAGTTGCATCAGCCTGTCGCCCCACAAGTCCTGCACGGCGATCCACGAGGGCGTGAAGACCGCCCTGGGCCAGCGCCAGCTGTTGCGTCCCTTGGTGCTGACCGGGCCGCTGCAGGTGGTCGTGCAGACCCAGACCCCCGCGCTGGCCGACCTGTTCTGTCAGTGGCCCGCGCTGCGCCGCAGCGCCGCTGTCGAACTGGGTTTCGACGCGCCTGACATGCAGACCGCAGTGCGCATGCTCAACAGCCTGTCGGCGATGTCGACTGTGCTGCGCTGAGGCCGGGCCAATCAATCCTTGCGGTCAGCGGCGGCGCAGCGCATAAACTGCAGGCTTCACCGCCCCGCCGAAAGTAAACATCCGATGGATTTCACCAGCGGCCAGGAATTGGCCGGATTTGCCAATGCGCTGATGCATTCGCGCCAGAACGTCGCGCCACGGCGCCTGCTGGCGCCCGGTCCCACGGAACAGCAATTGCAGGACATTCTGGGCACGGCTGCAGCCGCACCGGACCATGGCCAGTTGCTGCCCTGGCGTTTTGTGATCGTGCCGGTCGCACAGCGCGAACGCCTGGCCCAGGTGTTTGCCCTGGCCCTGCAGGACCGCGACCCTGGGGCCACACAGCCCCAGCTGGAACAGGCCCGGGAGAAGGCCTTTCGGGCGCCCTTTCTGATGCTCGCCATCGCCAAGCTGTGCGCGCCCGTCGACGCGCGCGTGCCCCGGCCGGCCACGCCGGCAGGTCTGTCGGAACCCGAAGTCGGCGACGCCGAGCGTCTGGTGTCCTTCGGCTGCGCGATCCAGAACATCGTGCTGTCGGCCCATGCCGCCGGCTTCGGCACCGGGCTGACCAGCGGCCAGGCGATGGCGTCGCCGCGCCTGCGGGCGCTTTTTACCCTGGCAGAGAACGAGCAGGCCGTTTGCTGCATCAACATCGGCACAGTCACAAAGCACAAACCGGCGCGGTTGCGGCCTGCTTTGGCCGACTATGTGTCGACGCTGGCCTGATTGCCCTGTACGGTTCAGGGTCTTGAGTCAGGCGCCTTGGGCCGAGCGGCGAGAATAGCGGCCATGTCAGAACGCGATACCCCCCGCATCATCCCTGTGCTCGACCAGCGCGGCTACGGCCTGGCCCTGCCCCCTGTGATGCCCCCGCTGCAGGCCAACGGACATGTCCAGGATACGCGCGGCCGGCCGCTGCGCGACCTGCGCATCAGCGTCACCGACCGCTGCAACTTCCGCTGCAACTACTGCATGCCCAAGGACATCTTCGACAAGGACTACGCCTACCTGCCGCACGCCAGCCTGCTGAGCTTCGAGGAGATCACCCGGCTGGCACGCCAGTTCGTCGCCCTTGGGGTGCAAAAGATCCGTCTCACTGGCGGTGAGCCCCTGCTGCGCAAGAACCTGGAAAAACTGATCGAGCAGTTGGCCGTGCTGCGCACGCTGCAGGGCCAGCCCCTGGACATCACGCTCACGACCAACGGCTCCTTGCTGGCGCGCAAGGCGCAGTCGCTCAGGGACGCCGGACTGCAGCGCGTCACCGTGAGCCTGGACGGTCTGGACGACGCGGTTTTCCGAAGCATGAACGATGTCGACTTTCCGGTGGCCGATGTGCTGGAAGGCATCGATGTGGCGCGCCAGGTCGGGCTGGGCGCCAACGGCGGCCTCAAGGTCAACATGGTGGTGAAGCGCGGCACGAACGAGCAGCAGATCCTGCCCATGGCGCGGCATTTCAAGGGCACGGGAACGGTGCTGCGCTTCATCGAGTACATGGACGTGGGTGCGACCAACGGCTGGCGCATGGACGAGGTGCTGCCCTCGGCCGAACTGGTGCAAAGGATCAACGCCGAATGGCCGCTGCTGGCGCTGGAGCCCTGCGCGCCTGGCGAGACAGCACAGCGCTGGGGCTACGCTGATGCCGCAGGGCAGCACGATGGGGCCGCCGGCGAGATCGGCGTCATCAGCAGCGTGACCCGGGCCTTTTGCGGCGACTGCAACCGCGCCCGCCTGTCCACCGAAGGCAAGCTCTACCTGTGCCTGTTTGCCGCTCAGGGCTACGACCTCAAGCCCCTGCTGCGCGGCGAGGCCAGCGACGCCGATATCGCCTCGGTTCTGGGTCGCATCTGGCAAGGCCGCAGTGACCGCTATTCCGAACTGCGCAGTTCGCTCGCACCCGACACCGGGAGCGCCAGACGGCGCGTCGAGATGAGCTACATCGGCGGCTGAAAGACCTACATGATTGACCTGCAAGACATCACCGCCATCATCCTCGCCGGCGGACGCGGCACGCGCATGGGCGGGGTCGACAAGGGCATGCAGAACTTCAACGGCACGCCGCTGGCGCTGCACGCTGCGCTGCGCCTGCAGATCCAGCAGGGCGGGCCCCTGGCCGAGGTGATGATCAACGCGAACCGCAATCTGGCGGCCTATGAGGCCTTTGGCGTGCCGGTGTGGCCGGATGGCCTGGCCGACTACGCCGGACCGCTGGCAGGCTTTCTGACCGGGCTGGAGCGTTGCGAAACCGAATGGCTGCTGACCGTGCCCTGCGACACCCCGCTGTTCCCGCTGGACCTGGCGCAGCGCCTGGCACAGTCCGCGGCGCAGGGCGGCGCCGAGATCGCCATGGCCTCAGCGCCGGAAGAAGACGGCCAGTTGCGCGCGCAGCCCGTGTTCTGCCTGCTGCAGCGCAACCTGCTGGAAAGCCTGGTGCGCTTCACACAGGGCGGCGGACGCAAGATCGACCAGTGGACGGCGCAGCACAAGACCGTGCTCGTGCCCTTCGATGCGCCGGGTGACGACACCCGCGCCTTCTTCAATGCCAACACCTTGGCAGAACTGCACTCGCTGCAACAGCCCTGACCCGGTCGCCTTTCAGTCGGTATGAAACTGGTCGGCGTTGCGCCCCTTGAAGGGGGCGTAAAAAGCCTTGATCGCCAGCATGTCGGCCTCGATGTCGCCGGTCGGCTGAAACACCGGTCCCAGGCCGCTGATTTTCTTTTCGTAGTCCATGTAGGCCATGACGATGGGCACCTGCGCGCCCACGGCAATGTAGTAAAAACCGGTCTTCCAGTAGCGCGCCTTGCTGCGCGTGCCTTCAGGCGGCACGATCAGCTGCATCGGACCTTCGGCGTTCTTCAGCGTCTCGACCGACGCCGCCACCAGGTTGTTGGCCTTGGCACGGTCCACGGGTATGCCGCCCAGCCACATCATGAGCCCGCGAAACGGCGGCCGAAACAGCTGCTCCTTGCCCATCCAGTAGACCTTGAGATTGAGCGCGAACACCACCATCAGGGTGTAGGGCAGGTCCCAGTTGCTGGTGTGCGGCGCGGCGATCCAAACGCTTTTGCTGCAACCCTCGGGCATGCGTCCCAGCACCTTCCAGCCCGTGAGCTTCAGGAAGGCGAGCGAGAAGGCACGCAGCAGCGTATTGACGATAGGGGTGTCGAAGATGGTGCGATGCATGGTCGGGGCAATCGTTGGGGCGCAGAACTCGCGCCGAGGGACACGGCAAAGTGTCTGACAAGACGCAATTATCCCGTACTGGGAACTTCGGGTTTACCATCGACAAGCCCGCTCACCCTGACCCGCCCGCTGCCGGCCAGCCAACAAATTTCAATGCCATGAAAACTCTCCAAGCCATTGCCGCCGAACTCCAGGGCTACGACCCGCAAGCCCTGAGCGCCGCCGGCGCGCGTGACTTCCTGCTGCGTCTGGTGGAGCCGGTGACGCAGACCGAGGAGGTGGACATCTTTTCCGCCTTGGGGCGCGTGCTGGCGCGCGACGTGACTTCGCCCATCAGCGTGCCACCGCATGACAACTCGGCCATGGACGGCTTCGCCTTCGACGGCTCGCAACTCGCGCCCGACAGGCCCCTGCAGCTGAAGCTGCTGGGCACGGCGCTGGCGGGCAAAGCCTGGAGTGGTGCCGTGGCAGCCGGCGAATGCGTGCGCATCATGACCGGCGCCGTTATGCCGCGAGGGCTGGACACGGTGGTGCCACAGGAACTGGCCAGCATCGATGGCGACCAGGTGACCGTGGCGGCCAATGCCTTGCAGGCCGGCGAGAACCGGCGACTGCTGGGCGAGGACCTGCTGCAGGGCAGCGCCGCGCTGCACCAGGGACAGCTGCTGACCCCGGCCAGCCTGGGCCTGCTGGCCAGCCTGGGGTTGTCCCAAGTGACGGTGCTGCGCCGCTTGCGCGTGGCTTATTTTTCCACGGGGGACGAGATCCTGAGCCTGGGCGAAGCGCCGCGCGAAGGCGCGGTCTACGACAGCAATCGCTACACCGTGTTCGGCCTCTTGACGCGCCTGGGTTGCGAGGTGATCGACATGGGCGTGGTGCGCGACGAACCGGCCCTGCTCGAAGCGGCATTCAACCGCGCCGCGCTGCAGGCCGACGCCATCATCACCAGCGGCGGCGTGAGTGTGGGTGCGGCCGACTACACCAAGCTCATGATGAAGCAACTCGGCGACGTGGCCTTCTGGAAAATCGCCATGCGCCCGGGCCGACCGATGGCGGTGGGACGCATCGGCCAGGCCGTGCTGTTCGGACTGCCCGGCAACCCGGTGGCCGTGATGGTGACCTTTCTGGCTTTCGTGCGCCCTGCCCTGCTGCAGATGATGGGCAGCGCCGCCACCGAATTGCCGCTGCTGCGGGCGCACAGCACGCAGGCCATCCGCAAGAAACCTGGCCGCACCGAATACCAGCGCGGCATCGTCAGCCAAGGTGCAAACGGGAGCCTGCAGGTGCAGGTCACCGGCAATCAGGGTTCAGGCGTGCTCAGTTCCATGGTGCAGGCCAACGGCCTGATCGTGCTGGACCACGCTCAGGGCAATGTGGCGGCTGGCGAAGCGGTGAACGTGATGATGTTTGACGGCGTGATCTGAAACGCGCGTCTTACTTTTTTCTGGCGGCTTCGCGCAGCGCCTGCTCCACGCCCAGATTGGCCAGGGCATCGGCACGCTCATTGCCCGGGTCCCCGGCGTGGCCCTTGACCCAGCGCCACTCGATGTGGTGCCCGGCACTGCTCACCAGCAAGTCCAGCCTCTGCCACAGGTCGACATTCTTCACCGGCTGTTTGGCGGCCGTCTTCCAGCCCTTGGCCTTCCAGCCGGCAAGCCACTCGGTCATGCCCTTGAGCACGTACTGGCTGTCCACATGCAGCGTCACCTTGCAGGGCCGTTTCAACGCCGCCAGAGCCTCGATCACGGCCGTCATTTCCATGCGGTTGTTGGTGGTTTCCAGTTCGCCGCCATGCAGGGTTTTTTCAACATGGCCGGACTTGAGCAGTGCGCCCCAGCCGCCGGGGCCGGGGTTGCCCTTGCAGGCGCCGTCGGTATAAATTTCAATCGCGTTCAATGAGTTTCCTTGTTTTCAAGCCATCGGACGCTGCTGCGCCCTTATTTGATTTTCGATTCGCCACCGAGACCGGTGCGTTGGCGACGGGGTTGTTCAGCTTCCAGGCCGGCTCCAGCAGGCGCACTCCGGCGACGCGCTTGACCGCCACCACGAAATACACCGAGCCCAGTATCGGCCACCAGCGCGCACCCAGCCGGTCCATCCAGGCCCAGCTTTGCAGCAAGGCCTGATTGCCCATGGCGGGCCGGTAGCAGCCGAAATGGCCGACCTCGACCTCAAAGCTCAGCAGGCGCAGCCAGTCGCGTACGCGCCAGTAGCCGATCCAGTCGTGCACGTCGGGCGCAAAGGACTCGCCAAAACCCAGGCGCCGCGTGAGCCGCGCCCGGTACTGGCGCAGCGCCCACAAACCCGTGGGGTTGAAGCCGCAGATCACCACGCGCCCCTCGGGCACCAGCACGCGCTCGACTTCGCGCAGCGTGGCATGCGGATCGCGCGACAGCTCCAGCGCGTGCGGCAGCACCACCAGGTCCAGACTGCCGGCGGGGAACGGCAAGGCCGAAAAATCGGTGATCAGTGCGGCCCGATGCAATCCCGCGCCCGAGCGGGATGGCGCCATGTCCTCTGCCAGAGCCAGCCAGCGGTGCGGCATGCGGTTGCTTTGCAGCGCATCCACCTCGGCCAATCCCAGTTGCAAGGCGTTGAAGCCAAACAGGTCGGCCACGGCGCGGTCATACTGCAGGCCTTCCCACTCCAGCAGGTACTTGCCCGCCGGAGTTTTCAGAAAATCTGGCAAACCTATAATTTGATCGCTCATGAAGCTCGTTGCACTCCCTGCTTTTTCCGACAACTACATCTGGCTGCTGCACGACGGACAACGCGCGCTGGTGGTCGACCCGGGGCAGGCACAGCCGGTACTTGACGCCTTGCAGCGACTTTCCCTGAGCCTGGAGGCGATTCTAGTCACGCATCACCACGCCGATCACGTGGGCGGCGTTGCCGGCCTGCGCGAGGCCACGGGCGCGGCGGTCTACGGCCCGGCGCGCGAAGCCATGCCGCAGCCCCTGACCCTGTTGAAGGGCGGCGAGCACGTGACCGCGCTGGGGTTGCAGTTCGAAGTCATCGACGTGCCTGGACACACGGCAGGCCACATCGCCTATTTTTGCCGCGAACCGGGCGACCTGGCACCACTGATGTTTTGCGGCGACACGCTGTTTTCCGGCGGCTGCGGTCGCCTGTTCGAGGGCACACCGCTGCAGATGCTGGGGTCGCTGCAAACCCTGGCGGCCCTGCCGGGCAACACCCGGGTATGCTGTGCCCACGAATACACCCTGTCGAACCTGCGCTTTGCCCAGGCGGTCGAGCCTGCCAATGCCGAGTTGTCAGCTTATATCGAACGTTGCCAAGCCCTGCGCGCACAGCAGTTGCCAACACTGCCCTCGACGCTGGCGCTGGAACGACAGATCAACCCGTTTTTGCGCAGCGGCGAGCCGCAGGTGATGGCCGCAGCCCGGCGCTTCGACCCTGAAGCCCAGGGACCTGTGGCCTGTTTTGCCGCTTTGCGCCAATGGAAAAACCAATTTTGAAAAAGATCCTCTCCCTTCTCGCCATGATCAGCGGCCTTTGGCTGGCCGGCTGCGCCAGCACGGCACCCCAAGCAGTGGCCACGGCCGGCGCCACGGCTGCCAGCGCTCCCGCCGCACCCACGCCCTGGTACCAGAGCGGCACCACGCACCGCCCCATCATTCCGGATGGCCCCTTGCAGCCCATCACGGCGGCCGAGGCGGCCTCGCTGGCCGTGGCGCAACTGAGCACACCGGTCGACCTGTGGGAACGCATGCGCCGCGGTTTTGCCATGCCCAACCTGGAAGGCTCGCTGGTGCAGGACCGTGAGCAGTGGTACAGCACCAGGCCTGACTACATCTTTCGCATGACCGAGAGATCGCGCAAATACCTGTTCCACATCGTCGAGGAACTGGAGCGGCGCAACATGCCGACCGAACTGGCGTTGTTGCCCTTCGTCGAAAGCGCCTTCAACCCGCAGGCCGTGTCCAGCGCCAAGGCCGCCGGCATGTGGCAATTCATGCCGGCCACCGGCAAGACCTTCGAACTCAAGCAGAACGCCTTTCGCGATGACCGGCGCGACGTTCTGGCATCGACCCGCGCCGCGCTGGACTACCTGCAAAAGCTGCACGGCATGTTCGGTGACTGGCAACTGGCACTGGCCGCGTACAACTGGGGCGAAGGCAGCGTGGGACGCGCCATCGCGAAGAACCAGCGGCTTGGACTTGCGACGGCCTACACCGACCTGTCCATGCCCATGGAGACCCGCTTTTACGTGCCCAAATTGCAGGCCATCAAAAATATCGTCGCCAACCCGCAGGCCTTCCGATCCAGCCTGCCGGACATCGGTAACCATCCCTATTTCCAGACCGTGGCCATCACCCGCGACATTGACGTGGCCCTGGCTGCCAAGCTGGCAGAAGTGCCGCTGGAGGACTTCAAGGCGCTCAACCCCTCAGCGAGTCGACCGGTGATCCTGGCCGCAGGCACGCCGCAAATCCTGCTGCCCTGGGACAATGCCACGGTGTTCGAGCGCAATCTGCAGGGCTACGGTGGCGGCCGCCTGGCTTCGTGGACGGTATGGATCGTTCCCTTGACCATGGCGCCCAGAGTGGCCGCCCTGCGCGTCGGCATGTCAGAGGCCGAATTGCGCGCCGTGAACAATATTCCGCCACGCGTCACCATTAAGGCGGGCTCCACCTTGCTGGTGCCGCGCGCTGCCAGCGTGCAGGACGACGTGACGGTGCACGTGGCCGATACCGGGCAGATCGCGCTGTCCAAGGATGCGGTGCCGCGCCAGCGTTCGGTGAAGGCGGGCAAGCATGAGACCGTCGCCAGCATCGCCAAACGCTACCATGCGAGCATCGACAACGTCGCTGAATGGAACAAGGTCAAGACCAGTGCGAGCTTTGCCGTGGGCCAGCAGGTGATACTGTTCACCACGGCGCCAGCGGCCAAGGCTGCGGGCACGCCGTCAGGCAAATCATCCGGCAAGTCGATCAAACGCAAGGCCGGCAAAGCGGCGCAGCGCAAGAAGACCGCCACCGTCAAGGTCGCCAAGCGTTGACACGCGAACCGTTTTAACCAGGAAAAATCATGCTCAAGATCCTCATCGCCGTTGACGGCTCCGAACTCTCGCTGGACGCCGTGCACTACGCACTGAATCTGGTGCAACAGGGGTTACAGGCCAGCTTCGTGCTCGCCAACGTGCAGGAAAGCGCCACGCTGTACGAAATGGTGGTCGCGCACGACCCCCTGGTGCTGCAGCAAGTGAGCCTGGACGCCGGCACGCACCAACTGGCCGCGGCGCAGGCGCTGGTGAGCGCCGCCGACATTGAGTTCGACAGCGTGGTCGAGTCGGGGGACCCGGTGAACATGCTGCTCGACATCGCGGAGCGTGAAGCCTGCGACGCCATCATCCTGGGCGCCAAGGGCCACGGCAACCTGCTGGGTTCCATCATGGGCTCGGTGTCGCAGCAAATGGTGCAGGACTGCCCGATTCCTGTGACGGTGGTGAAGCACGCGCAGCAGGAAGAGCCGGCCTGATCCCCGCGGTTTTCTACAGCCGCTCGGTCTCGCCCAGACGCGGCTGCCACTTCATCAGCCGCTGCTCCATGGCGCCGACGATGCCATCCAGCAGCAAGGCAAAGGCCGTGAGCACGACGATGCCGGCGAACACGGTGTTCACGTCGAACGTGCCTTCGGCCTGCAGGATCAGGTAGCCCACGCCGCGCGCCGAGCCCAGGTACTCGCCCACCACGGCGCCGACAAAGGCCAGGCCCACGGAGGTGTGCAGGCTGGAAAAGACCCAGCTCGTGGCACTCGGCAGATACACCGTGCGCAGCAGTTGGCGCTGGTTCGCGCCCAGCATGCGCGCATTCGCCAGCACCACCGGGCTGACTTCCTTCACACCCTGGTAAACATTGAAGAACACGACGAAAAAAACCAGGGTCACGGCCAGCGCCACCTTGCTCCAGATGCCCAGACCGAACCACAACGCGAAGATCGGCGCCAGGATGACACGCGGCATGGCATTGGCCGCCTTGAGGTAGGGGTCCAGGATGGCGCTGGCCATGGGCGCCAGCGCCAGCCACAGACCACCCAGCAGCCCCAGGCCGGTACCGATGCCAAAGGCGAGCACGGTCTCGAGCAGTGTCGTCCACAAATGCCGGTAGATGTCGGCGTTGCCCGGCAGTCCCTCCTCGAACAGCGCATTGGCTGGAACCGCAAAGGGCATGAACCAGGACCAGACGCGCCCTGCCACCTGCAGCGGCTCGCCCAGGAAGAAGGCCAGCTGCGCGTCGCGCGAGGCCAACTGCCAAAGGGCCAGCAGCAGCACCAGCAAGCCGACCTGCCAGGCACGCAGGTTCTTCTGCGCGGGACGCAGCCAGGTGAAAAAGTTCATGCGGCCTTCTTCAATTGCTGGGTATAGCCCTTGAGCACTTCGTCGCGCAGCACGGCCCAGATCTGGCGATGCAGATCGACAAAACGTGGCTCGCTGCGCACCTCGGCCACGTCGCGCGGACGCGGCAGGTCGATGTCGAACTCGCCCATGGGATGCGTGCCGGGTCCGGCCGACAGCACGACCACGCGGTCACTCATGGCGATGGCCTCGTCCAGGTCATGCGTGATGAAGAGCACGGCCTTCTTCTTCGCGGCCCAAAGGCCCAGCACCTCGTTCTCCATCAGCTGCCGGGTCTGGATGTCGAGCGCGCTGAACGGCTCGTCCATCAGGATGATGTCCGGGTCCAGCACCAGCACCTGGGCCAGCGCCGCGCGCTTGCGCATGCCGCCAGAGAGTTGGTGCGGATAACGGTCGCCAAAGCCGCCCAGGCCCACGCGCTCCAGCCAGCCCTGAGCCTGCGTGCGCGCCCGCTCATCCGGCATACCGCGGTACTGCATGCCCAGCATCACGTTGTCCAGCGCGCTGCGCCAGGGCATGAGGGCTTCGGTCTGAAACATGTAGCCGGCGCGCGTGTTGATGCCGCGCAGCGGCTCGCCAAACACCTTGACGCTGCCGCTGGAGGGCTGCATCAGGCCGGCGGCGATGTTCAGCAGTGTGGACTTGCCGCAGCCTGTGGGCCCGACCACCGAGACGAACTCACCATCGCGGATGCGCAACGTGGTGTCGGCCACCGCGGTATAGCCTTGGGTGGCGTTGTCGCGGGCGCGAAAGGTGCAGGAAACTCCGAGAAACTCGAGCGCAAATTCAGACATCGGGCGTTGCAGGTCGAACGCTCAGGCCCGGAACTTTTCTTTCGCCCGTTTGGCGAATTCATTGGTGAAGGTCTTCGACAACTCGATCTTTTCGGGCTTGACCGTGGGGTCGAAACTGGCCAGCGCGCGCAGCGCCGACTTGACGCCGTCCTCGGGCACCATGCCGTCCAGGGACAGGGCTTCACGGATCTTGTTGAACGACGCCAGATACAGGCCGCGGTCGCCCAGCAGATAGCCCTCGGGGACGGTCTTGATGATGTCGCTGGGCCCCGCCGTCTGCAGCCATTTCAGGCCGTGCACGATGGCGTTGGTCAGCGCCTGGCAGGTGTTGGGATTTCTTTGCACGAAGTCCGCCGGCGCATACAGGCAGCCCGAGGGCATGGGTCCGCCAAACACCTCCACCGTGCCCTTGAGCGTGCGCGTGTCGGAGATGATCTTCACGTCGTTCTTCTGCTCGAGCATGGTCATCACCGGTTCGACGTTGCAGATCGCGTCGATCTGGCCGGAGCGCAGCGCCGATAGGGCTCCGGCCGAAGTTCCGACACCGATGAAACTGACATCACTGGCTTTCAGTCCGGCGCGTGACAGCACCAGATTGGCCACCATGTTGGTGGAAGAGCCGGGCGCGGATACGCCGATTTTCTTGCCCTTGAGTTCGGCCACCGACTTGAAATTGCCCATCGTCTTGTTGGACACGCCCATGGCAATCTGCGGCGCACGTCCCTGCATGACGAAGGCGCGATAAAACTGGTTCTTGTTTTGCAGGTTGATGGTGTGCTCGAAGGCACCGCTGACCACATCGGCCGAGCCTCCCACCACCGCCTGCAAGGCCCTGGCTCCACCCGCGAAGTCGCTGATCTCCACCTCAAGGCCCTCGGCCTTGAAATAACCCAACTGTTCGGAGATGGTCAGTGGCAGGTAGTAGAACGAAGCCTTGCCGCCCACGGCAATGGCAATGCGGGTCTTCTCGAGTTGCCCCTGTGCGCGCAGCCAGGGAGCGGCAAGAACGGCAGCGCCGGCCG
The DNA here is from genome assembly GCA_903830985.1 of uncultured beta proteobacterium. Classification (GTDB taxonomy): domain Bacteria; phylum Pseudomonadota; class Gammaproteobacteria; order Burkholderiales; family Burkholderiaceae_C; genus CAIKVZ01. The sequence goes on along the minus strand of CAIKVZ010000193.1, from coordinate 23,613 downwards.
CAGACGCAGCGCCAAAGCGCCGACGGCTCAAAAATGTGCTGTGCATGGTGGTACTTTCCGTCTTATTGTTGGAACCGAGCATAGCCACGGCAAAGCCCCCGCGCATCGGGAACATCCCGAGCGGGTTTTTACCTAATTGAAAACGTGAGATCGTGCCCCACGCCCAGCGCGGGCGTGCTCAGTTGTAGCCGCTGAACAGGATTGCAATATTGACCAGCAGACCACCGGCCCAGGCCAGGCTGCGCAGCGTCGACAGGCCACCCACATAAAAGGTGATGTACAGCAGGCGCAGAACGATGTAGACCAAGGCCAGCAGGTCCACGCGTCCTTGCAGTGCGCCCAGTTGGTGCGCGATGACGACGGCACCGATGAAAAATGGCAGTGCCTCAAAGCTGTTCGCCTGAGCGACGTTGGCGCGGGCGCGCCAATCGCTCAGGTTTGCCAACCAGACCCTGGGATTGTCGTTGTCGTAACCGCCCTGGCTGCGTGGCTTGCCGAAGGTGCCGGCCTTGGCAAGACCAGCACAGAAGATGGGCAGTAAAGCGGCAATCAGCACACACCAATAGGCCAGGGTGAAATGAGCGGTAGTCATGTTGTGATGTCTTGAATTGGCTGTCGATTATCACCACGAACACATGCCGTTGCTCGCAACTTGGATTTACCGCCGGTCCACCAGGGCGTGGGCGATGGTTCCCAGGTCCACGTACTCCAGTTCGCTGCCTGCGGGGACGCCGCGCGCGAGTCGCGTCACGGTGACGCCGCGCGCCATCAGTGCCTCACTGATGACATAGGCAGTGGCCTCGCCCTCCCCGGTGAAATTTGTCGCCAGAATGACCTCCTGCACCTGCGGGTCGCAGGCCCGGTCAAACAGTTTCTTCAGGCCGATGTCATTCGGGCCGATGCCGTCGAGCGGACTGAGCTTGCCCATCAGCACGAAGTACAGGCCCTTGTAGGCGCCGGTGCGCTCCAGCGCCGACTGGTCTGCCGGCGTTTCCACCACGCACAGCTTGCTGGTATCGCGCTTGGGGCTCAGGCAGGTGGCGCAAATCTCGCTTTCGGTGAAGGTGTGACAGCGCTGGCAATGGCGCACCTCCTCGGTCGCGTGCTGCAGCGCCCGTGCCAGGCGCTGGGCCCCGTCGCGGTCGTGCTGCAACAGATGAAACGCCATGCGCGAGGCCGATTTCACGCCCACCCCAGGCAGCCGCTTGAGCGCCTGGATCAGCCCTTCGAGCGCGTTCGCGTCAGACATAAGCAGCAACCCCACTGCTGCGCGCACCACAAAAATGGAGGGCGTAGCGAGCGGCCGTCAGGCAAGGCGCGGGTGGCAGGCAACCGGAGTGGACTGAAGGTCCATGAGGATTGCCTGAACGGACCCCGCAACGCCGCATGACGCCCGCGCAGTAGCCCCTCATCAGAAAGGGAATTTCATGCCGCCGGGGAGGGATGGCATGCCCGCCGTGATCTTGGCCATCTTCTCCGCAGATGTCTCCTCCGCCTTGCGCACGGCCGCATTGAAAGCCGCGGCCACCAGGTCTTCCAGCAGGTCCTTGTCGTCGGCCAGCAGGCTGGGGTCGATGGTGATGCGTTTCACGTCGTGCTTGCAGGTCATGAGCACCTTCACCAGCCCTGCGCCGGACTCGCCCGTGACTTCGACGTTGCCCAGGTCGTCCTGGGCCTTTTTCATGTTTTCCTGCATCGCCTGCGCCTGCTTCATGAGGCCGGCGAGTTGTCCTTTGTTGAACATGTTGATTCCTGAAGTTATGAAACGGATTTGATGCTGCCCGGGACGATCTTCGCCCCGAAATCACGCACCATGGATTGCACAAAAGGGTCGTTCTGGACGATTTCTTCGGCCGCCTGCAGCGCCGCACGGGCAGCAGCAGCATTGCGCTTGGCCGGGCTGTCGCTGACACGCCCGACCTCGACCGCGAGGCGCACAGGATAACCCACGCCCTGCAGCGCGGTCTGCAGGCGTTCGCGAGTCGTCGGCTGGTTCAGCGTATCGCGCTCCACGCGCAGCAGCCATTGGTCGGTATCGCGCGCCACCAGTTGTGATTGCAAGGCCAGTTCGCGCACCATGGCGGTGATGAGTTCCTGAGCTACCAGCGACTGCACCGTGGCGTGCCAGAAATCGCCCTCTTCGGTGAGCACCAGGTTCGGCAGTGGCGCAGCCTCGGCCGCATCCGACGCCGCGCGCGGCTGGGTGCGTGCGCTGGGCTCGCCCTGCTCGCGCACCGGCATGGACAGGACCTGCGCCGCAGGCAGCACCGGCGCGGTCGCTGCGGGCACTGCGACATTTGCCTCGCGATGCTGCTCAGGTGCGACCACCGGAACCGTGATCAGCGCGGGTGTGGCGACAGTGATTTCCAGCGCCGCCACAGCGACCGCAGGGGCCGCCCGGGGCACTGGCGCGGACTCAGGCGCTGACGTCAGACTTTTTTTTTCCTGTATTTCCGTTGAACTGGCGCTGGAGGAGCCGTAGCTGCCGGGCTTGAAGGCCAGCAGGCGCAGCAGCACCATGGTCAGCGCGGCGTATTCGTCCGGCGCCAGGCCCAATTCGCCGCGGCCGTGCAGGCACAGGCTGTACAGCAGCTGGGTCTCATCCGCCGGCATCTGCTGCGCCAAACGCGCCAGTTCGGTCGCTTCAGGGTCAGACTCGTCCGCTGCGGACGGCACGGCCTGCAGCACCGCCATGCGCTGCAGCACGGTGGCCATTTCTTCCAGCGTAGAGGCCGCGCTCAGACCGTTCAGACGCAGCGCCTCGCAGGTCTGCACCACGGAGCGGCCATCACCCTGCGCCAGCGCTGCAATCAGCCGGAACACGTGCGAGCGGTCGACGCTGCCCAGCATCTGGCGCACGGTGGCCTCTTCGAGCTTGCCCGCGCCAAAGGCGATGGCCTGATCGACCAGCGACAGCGCATCGCGCATCGAGCCGCGCGCCGCGCGCGCCAGCAGGCGCAGCGCTGGGGCGTCCGCGGCCACGCCTTCGTTGCGCAGCACGCCCACCAGATGCTCCAGGATGGTCTCGGGCGCCATGGGACGCAGATTGAACTGCAGGCAACGCGACAGCACTGTGACCGGGACCTTTTGCGGATCGGTCGTGGCCAGCACAAATTTCAGGTATTCGGGCGGCTCCTCCAGCGTCTTCAACATGGCGTTGAAGGCCGTGTTGGTGAGCATGTGAACTTCGTCGATCATGAACACCTTGAAGCGCCCCTGCACCGGCTTGTATACGGCCTGTTCGAGCAGCGACTGGACCTCGTCCACGCCCCGGTTCGATGCCGCATCGAGCTCGGTGTAATCGATGAATCGTCCCGCGTCGATGTCGGTGCAGGCCTGGCATACACCGCAGGGCTCTGCCGTGATGCCGCCAGTGCCGTTGGCGCCCAGGCAGTTCAGCGACTTGGCCAGAATGCGCGACACCGAGGTCTTGCCGACACCGCGCGTGCCGGTGAACAGGTAGGCATGGTGCAGGCGCTGCGACGTCAATGCGTTGGACAAGGCCTGCACGACATGCTCCTGCCCCACCATTTCGGAAAAATTGCGGGGACGATACTTGCGGGCGAGCACGACATAGGACATGGCGGCCATTCTAAGCGGCGCTGCGCCGCTGGCTGTGCATTGGGGCGCGGCTAGTCAGGGAAACGGCGCGGCGCCTTGGCCGCAGCGCCCGCCTCGCATCCGTCGCAGGCGCCGCAGCCGCCGGGCTTGGCCATGGAGGCTTGCAGCCGTACCCGCGCCCACTCCGGCAGAGGCGCCTGCAACAGGACCGTCTTCAGGCGCAGCACCAGCGCCTTGGGTGCCAGTGTGAACACGCAGTACAGGGTGCAGCCCAACACCAGCGCGCCCACCACGGTCGCCTGAAAAATGTCGTACAGCAGGCTGTCCATGGCATTCAGGCCAGCAGCGCCGTGGCGACGCGAAAGGTGACAAAGGAGGCCAGATAGGCCAGGCCGAACAGATAGGCGGCCATCAGGGCCGGATAGCGCCAGGAGTTCGTTTCGCGCTTCACGATCACCAGCGTGGAGATGCACTGCGGGGCAAAAACGTACCAGGCCAGCAGCGAATACGCCGTGGCCAGCGACCAGTCATGGGCAATCAGCGGGCTCAGCGCCGTGGCCGTCGCGTCCCCCGTGGCCGACAGCGCGTACACCGTCCCCAGCGCGCCCACGGCGACTTCACGTGCCGCCATGCCCGGCACCAGCGAAATGGCGATCTGCCAGTTGAAGCCGATGGGCGCGAAGACGAGCTCGAGCGCGTGCCCCAGCATGCCGGCGTAGCTGTACTGGATGGCAGCGCCCGTGGCGCCAGCCGGCGCTGCGGGAAAGCTGGCCAGAAACCACAGCACGACCATCACCGCGAAAATGATGGTCCCCACGCGTTGCAGGAAGATGACGGCGCGCTGCCACAGGCCCAGCAGCAGATTGCGCAGGTTCGGCATGCGGTACGGCGGCAGCTCGAGCATCAGCGGCTGGTAGCTGCTCTTCATCCAGACGCGCTTGAACACCCAGGCCACGGCCATGGCGGACAGTATGCCGGCCACGTACAGGCCAAACAGCGTGAGCCCCTGCAGGTTGAACCAGCCAAAATCCCGTGCCGGAATGAAGGCACCGATAAGCAGGGCATAGATCGGCAGACGCGCCGAGCAGGTCATGAGCGGCGCCACCATGATGGTGGCCAGTCGATCGCGCCAATTAGGAATGGTGCGCGTGGCCATGATGCCGGGCACCGCGCAGGCAAAACTCGACAGCAGCGGGATGAAGGCACGTCCCGACAGTCCCACCTTGCCCATGACGTTGTCCAGCAGGAAGGCGGCGCGCGGCAGATAGCCCGAGTCTTCCAGCAGCAGGATGAAGAAGAACAGGATCAGGATCTGTGGCAGGAAGATCACAACGCTGCCCACTCCGGCGACGATGCCGTCGACCAGCAGGCTGCGCAGCATGCCGGCAGGCATCTGGCCGCGCAGGAAGTCACCGGTGGCGGCCGTGCCTTCCTTGATCGCGTCCATGGGCACGGAAGCCCAGGAAAAAACCGCCTGGAACACCAGCATCAGCAAAGCCGCCAGCAGCACCAGCCCCCACACCGGGTGCATGACCACCGCGTCGATGCGGTGGTTGAACCGTTTCACGCGCGGTGCAGCAGGCGCTGCCACGGCGAGGATGCGTTTCACGCGCAGCATCAGCGTCAGCTGATCCAGCATGGGCGTCGCGACCAGGGTCTCACTCCGGTTGGACAACGCCTGGTGCGCCGCCGTGAGCAGGGCTTCGCGCCCGCTGTGCGCGGGCCGGCCCCGCAGGCGCGCCAGCCAGTTGCCCAGCAGGCTGTTGTCGATGGCCACGGTTTCGATCACCGGCACGCCGAGTTCTGCCGCCAATCGGGGCACATCGATCTGCAGCCCATGTGCGCGCGCCACGTCCATCATGTTCAGCGCCACCACCATGGGTTTGCCCAGGGAGCGCAGTTGCAGTACCAGGCGCAGGTTCATGCGCAGATTCGTCGCGTCCACGACGGCCACGATGGCGTCCGGTGCCTGCTCGCCGGCGCGCAGTCCCATCAGCACATCGTGCGTCACCGCCTCGTCGGCCGTGGTCGGGTTCAGGCTGTAGGTTCCCGGCAGATCCAGTATGGACAGTTGGACACCGTGCGGCAAATCGACCGTGCCCTGCTTGCGCTCGACAGTGACGCCAGCGTAGTTCGCCACTTTCTGGCGCGCCCCCGTGATCAGGTTGAACAGCGCCGTCTTGCCGCAGTTGGGGTTGCCCACCAAGGCAATGCAGGGCACCGACCCCAGACTGGCAGCGTGGACGCTCATGGATGGCCCCAGCGGCTTGGGGCGCAACTCATGCAGCCTGGAGCTGCAAGCCGTGCGCCACCTCGATGCAGGAGGCCTCCAGCGTGCGCAGCGCGAACACCGTCTCGCCCACCTGCACGGCGATCGGTTCACGCCCCCCCGGCCCGCGGCGCAGCACGGTCACCGACTCGCCTGGCAGAAAACCCAGTTCCGCCAGTCGTGAGGTAACGGACGCGTCGATCGATTGCCCCGAGGGCAACTGCAAGCCCAGAATCGTGGCGCAGATACCGGGGGCCAAATGGTGCACAAAGCTCTTGATGGCTGAGGGATGGGAGTCGATGGCGACTGCCGGCGCGCTTTTGCTGAGGGTCATTCCATATTGCGTCGGGGGCGACGCCGGAGTTTCGGTTGGTGCAACAATTATGCACCCAAATGACAATGATTCTCAATAAGCTCCCGCCACAGACCATGACCTGCGTCAACTGGCATGAAACAAGCATGCGGTGGCCGGCGCCGTAGCCCATGCACGGCGCCATCCCATGGCGCGCCACGGCAGGTCTTGAATCCCCCTACAATGCGCCCATCTGCATCGGGCAGTTTGTGTGAGTTGGGGTCAAGGGCTACCGCGTTGCGATGCGGCCCGGGCCGATTGATTAAAGGAATCAACGATGAACAATCAAGTTACCAGTTTGGGTTACGGTTACGTGGCTTCGGCAGAACAACGCAACAAGGTCATGCGCAACACCTACTGGCTGCTGGCACTGAGCCTGTTGCCGACGGTGCTGGGTGCCTGGTTGGGGGTTGAAACCGGCATCACACGTGCGCTGACCGGCATGATGGGCATGATCGTTTTCTTGGGCGGCGCCTTTGGCTTGATGTACGCCATTGAGAAGACCAAGAACTCCGCTGCTGGCGTGCCGGTGCTGCTGGGCTTCACGTTCTTCATGGGACTGATGCTGTCGGGTCTGATTTCACAGGTGCTCGGTTTCAAGAACGGTCCTTCGCTCATCATGACGGCCTTTGGCGGCACGGCCGGCGTGTTCTTTGTCATGGCCAGCGTGGCCAGTACCCTGAAGCGCGACATCTCCGGCATGGGCAAGTGGCTGATGGTGGGTGCCGTGGTGGTGGTAGTGGGCGGCGTGATCAACATGTTCGTCGGTTCGACCGCCTTCATGATGGTAATTTCCGTGCTGGTTATCGGCATCTTCAGCGCCTTCATGCTGTACGACCTGAAGCAGATTCTTGACGGAGGCGAAACCAACTACATCAGCGCCACGCTGTCGCTGTACCTGGACCTGTTCAATGTGTTCCAGGCTCTGCTGTCACTGCTCGGCATCATGGGCGGCGAGCGCGACTGATTGCGCATGCGCGCAGCGCAAACATGAGGCCCTGCGGGGCCTCTTTTCTTTTGCCCCTGCCCCGGGCTCAATGTCCTCGAAAATCTGCCGATAATGACTCATCCGAGTTCTGAAATCCCGCCATGCCGCATCGCCTTGCACTGTGTTGTCTGACCGTCCTGCTCGCCAGTTGCGGTGGCGGTGCCATTCCGGGACTGGGGCCTGACCCCAAGGCGGTGCAAAGGGAAGCCGACAGCAAGGCCATAGGTGGCGCCTGCCGCTATGCACTGCGTGGCATCGAAGACTGCTACACGCTCAATCCCAAGGCCATCAAGTCGCATGTCTTCACCGGCTGGAAAGACATGGACGCCTACATGCGAGAAAACAAGATCGACGGTGTGGCCTCCACCGCCAAGCCTCCGCCCGAGGAAGGTACCGAGCCAGCAGACAAGCCGGCCGACACCAAGTCGGAGAAGAAGACTGAACCCAAGGCTGATGCGAAGGCTGACGGCAAGGAAAAGCCCGCGGCGGCCCCCGCCCACTAGCCGCCAGCCAGACCGAGTCAGTTCCCCGGCGCAGCCAGTTCGAACACCGCCATGCTCTCCACGTGCGCCGTGTGCGGGAACATGTTCACCACGCCGGCGGCCGTGCAGCGGTAACCGGCGGAATGCACCAACAGGCCGGCGTCACGCGCCAGCGTAGCCGGGTTGCAACTCACGTAGACAATGCGCCGCGGCGGCGCCCATGAACTGTCACTCAGTCCCTGTTCATGCAGTTCAACCAGCGCCTTGACCAGCGCAAAGGCGCCTTCCCGCGGTGGATCCACCAACCACTTGTCGGCGCGGCCGTCCTGCACCAGCATGGCGGGCGTCATTTCGAACAGGTCGCGCGCGACAAAGTTCGTGGCACACAAGGGCTTGAGGCCCGATCGGGCCAGCTGATTCCGGTCGTAGTTTTCCTGAGCACGTGCAACCAGGGTGGTGCTGCCCTCCACACCCAGCACTTCTCCAGCCTGGGTGGCCAGCGGCAGCGTGAAATTGCCCAGCCCGCAGAACCAGTCTATGACGCGCTCCTGCGGCCTGGCGTCGAGCAGGCGCAGGGCGCGCGCCACCAGGACGCGGTTGATGTGCGGATTGACCTGGGTGAAATCCGTGGGCTTGAACGGCATATGGATGCCAAAGTCAGGCAAGTCATAACTCAGTTCGACCTGACCGGGCCCCACCCCGCTCAACGGGTCGAGCAGGCGCACCGTCTCCGGACCCTTGGACTGCAACCACCACTGCACGCCGGGGTGCACTCCGGCAAAGTCACGCAGCCGCTGCTGGTCGGCCGCGCTCAGTGCCTCCAGGTGGCGCAGTACCAGCGCAGTCACCGAGTCGCCGCAGGCCAGCTCGATCTGCGGTAAGGTGTCGCGCGCGTCCATGGCGCCGATGAGTTCGCGCAGCGGCAACAGCAAGGCGCTCACATGCGGGGGCAGCACCGGACACGCGCGCATGTCGGCCACATAGCGGCTCTTGCGTTCGTGAAAACCGATCAGCACCGCGCCCTTCTTGAGCACGTTGCGCACTGACAGCCGGGCCCGGTAGCGGTAGCCCCAGGCCGGCCCTTCTATGGGGCGCAACACCATTTCAGGTTTGACCTTGCCCAGGTGCCAGAGGTTGTCCTCGAGCACGCGCTGCTTCACCGCCACCTGGCTGCCCATGTGCAGATGCTGCATCTTGCAGCCTCCGCAGGCGCCGGCGTGCAGGCCAAAATGCGCACAACCCGGCTGCACGCGCTGCGAAGACTCGCGGTGGATGGCCGTGACGGCACCCTGTTCAAAGTTGTTCTTCTTGCGGTGGATATTTGCGCTCACCACCTCGAACGGCAGCGCACCCTCGACAAAAACCACCTTGCCATCGTCCCGGTGGGCAATGCCCTGGGCCTCGATGTCCAGGGATTCGATGGTCAGCGCACCAGGAGGAAAAGTTGCGGATGTTGGGGTTGCTTCTTCGGTCATGCGGGGATTGTCGCAGACCCCCTCAGCCCCAGGCCTGCAGGTACTCCTGCCAGTGCGACTGCTGCTGCGCGAGTTCGCCCAGGCTTTGCTTTACCAGGGTGATTTCCTGCTCGTATTCCAGTTCCGTGAAGCCACCGCGCATCTTCTGGAAGCGGCAGTACATCAGGTAGGTGTTCATCACGTCGGTTTCGCAGTAGCAGCGAATCTCGTCAAGCCGGCCCTCCAAGTAGGCGGGGTAGACGGCGGAGCCGTCCATGCCGAGTTTGCCGGGAAAGCCGCAGAGCTTGGCCATGGCGTCCAGCGGCGCATTGTTCTTGGGCTGGTACATGGCCAGCAGGTCCATCAGGTCCAGATGGCGCAGGTGGTAGCGGCTGATGTAGTTGTTCCACTTGAACTCGCGGTCGTCCTCGCCCATGTCCCAGTACTTGTCCGCCACCACGCCGTGTTTCAATCCGCGGTAGTGCAGAACCGGCAGGTCGAAGCCGCCGCCATTCCAGCTCACGAGTTGCGGTACGTGCTTCTCCAGGGTATTGAAAAAGGTCTGGATGATGCGGCCTTCGGAGGCGCCATCCTTGTCCACAAAGGAGTGGATGCGCAGACCGTCGGCGTTGCGAAACACTGCGCTTATCACCAGCACACGCTGCAGGTGCAGCGGCATGAACTCGCTCTTGCCCTCGTCACGGCGCTCCTGCACCCAGGCCGCGTAGACCTGCGCGTCGCTGCTCTCTGGTGCAGCGCCGCGCAGGGCGCGCAGCCCCGCGATGTCGGGGATGGATTCGATATCAAACACCAGAACCGGCCAGCTCATGGCTTTCTCCTCGTGATGTTCGGCCCCGGCCGCTAGCGATTAACGCGCGGGCAGGTACTTCGCGGGATCCACCGGCTTGCCTTGGCGGCGGATTTCAAAGTGCAGCGCCACGCGTTCCGCATCGGAGCTGCCCATTTCGGCAATTTTCTGACCCTTGTGCACGCTTTGGTCTTCCTTGACGAGCAGGGTCTGGTTGTGCGCATAGGCGCTGAGGTAGGTGTTGTTGTGCTTCAGGATGATCAGGTTGCCGTAGCCGCGCAAACCGGCACCGGAATACACGACGCGACCGTCCATCGCGGCGAGCACCGGGTCTCCCGCCTTGCCACCCAGGTCCAGACCTTTATTGTTCACCTCGTCAAACCCGCGCAGCAAACCGCCGGCCGTGGGCCAGACCCAGGCAAGCTCTTCTTCAGAGCCCGCCGAAACGGTGGCAGGTGCTGCGCTGGCGGTTGCAGCCGGACGAACCGGCGCCGAAGCTGCAGCCACCGGACTGACCGTGGCCGAGGCCACGGGACGGGTCACGACACCTGTTTCACCCGCCGCAGGCACACCGGCCAGATGGGCCGGCAACACGCGCAGCACCTGGCCAACCTCGATCTGGTTGGGATTTTCCAGGTTGTTCCAGCGGCCGATGTCGCGCCAGTTCTGTCCAGCGTCGAGTCCGATGCGGATCAGCGTATCGCCCGGCCTGACCGTGTAATAGCCGGGCTTCCCGGCATTTTCCGCCCCCGGCATGGCCTTGGCCGCGCCCGCCACGGACTCGGTGGCACTGGGCGCCGATCGCCCACTGGTGCTGGTGCGCTCCTCCACCGGCGCCTTGTGCGGCGCGCCCTTGGAGGCGCAGCCCCCCAGCACAAAGCTGGCAAGCAGTGCCAGGGTGAATAAACGTGTTGTTGCGTGCACCATGGTCATCATCATTCCTTCAAGCCAGTCCCGATTTTAGGGGGACAAATTGCACCGCCTCGAGCACACTGTGCTGCAGGCCCTGCAGAGTCTTATGTATCACCACCAGTGCCTGTTGGCCGCCAGCGGTCGCGGTGGGCGCGACGATGCGTCCGCCCATGGCCAGTTGATCGATCCAGGCCTGGGGCACGGCGTCACCGCCGGCCGCTGAAATGATGGCCGCGTAGGGCGCACCCTTGGCAAAGCCCACCATACCGTCGCCAAACAGCAAATGCACGTTCGGCAAGCGGGACGCCCGCAGATTTTCGCGTGCGCGTTCGTGCAGGCCGCGCACCCGCTCGATGCTGTAGACCTCGCTGGCCAGGTGGCTCAGCACCGCTGCCTGGTAGCCGCAGCCCGTGCCGATCTCCAGCACACGACCGAGGCGACCGTTGACGCCGGCACGCAGCAGTTCCAGCATGCGTGCCACCACATTGGGCTTGGAGATGGTTTGACCAAAGCCGATCGGCAGGCTCGTGTCCTCATAAGCCTGATTCAGCAGCGCGGTATCGACAAACTGCTGGCGCTCCACAGCACCCAGTGCGGCCAGCACCAGTGGGTCGCTCACGCCCTGGACCACCAGCCTTTGCAGCATGCGCTGGCGTGGTGCCAAGGAACCCGGCCCTAAAGCCTGATTTGAAGCGGGTACCGGCTTGGGGCTCGTCGCAATTTTGGCGGGCAGGCCTTGAGTGTTTTTTTGAACCGGACCGGATCTGTTTTGGGTCTGCGGCATGACCGCGGGAAAACGCGGGCGTTGCATCAGACCAGTCGTGCCGCCGTCTGCGCCCAGTAACGCAGACCATCGTGGTCGGTCAGGTCCACCTTGAGGGGCGTGACGGAAACATGGCCTTGCGCGGTGGCGAAAAAATCAGTTCCTTCGGCCTCGTCTTTGGCCGCACCCGCGCTGCCGATCCAGTACATGGTTTCACCCCTTGGATCGACCTGGGTGATGACCTGCTCCGCCGCGTGGCGCCGGCCCAGTCGGCAGATCTTCATGGGCTTGAGTTGTTCCAAGGGCAGGTTGGGGATGTTCACGTTGAGCAGCCAGGGCGCCTCGTGCGCGGCCACGTGCAGCAGCTTTTGCGCCTGCATCTGCAGCACCAGTTCGCGCGCGGTCTGCGCTGCACCCTCGATATGGCCCCAACCGCGCTGCACCTGCGAGAACGCGATCGACGGAATACCAAACAGATAGCCCTCCATGGCCGCGCCCACGGTGCCGGAATAGATGGTGTCGTCGCCCATGTTGGCGCCATTGTTGATACCCGACACCACCAGGTCCGGCCGATAGCCGAGCATACCGGTGAGTGCGATGTGCACGCAATCCGCAGGCGTGCCGGTGACGTAGCGAAAGCCGTTGTCGGCGCGGTGCACGTACAAGGGCGAACTGACCGTGAGCGCGTTCGATTTGGCGCTGTTGTTGTGCTCGGGCGCGACCACGTCAACCTCGGCGATGGTCTTGAGTGCTTCATACAGGGCCACCAGGCCCGGCGCCCGAAAACCATCGTCGTTGGAGAGGAGAATTTTCATAGACTGGTAGAGTAGTCACGGATTGTAGGTGCCAGTCGGCTGACCCGTCCCGAACGGGACATTCGGACCACAGACTGCAACCTATGATGCGAAACTTTTTTTGCCAAGGAAACCTATGCACGCCTGGATTTGCCATGACCCCGTGGGCGTCGACGCTCTGAGCTGGGACGAACTGCCGACGCCAACCCCCAAGGCTGGCGAAGTGCTGATCGCCATCCAGGCCGCAAGCCTGAATTTCCCCGATCTGCTGATCGTGCAGAACAAATACCAGATCAAGCCGCCCGTGCCCTTTGTTCCTGGTGCCGAATACGCCGGCGTGGTGCAGGCCGTGGGTGAAGACGTGACCCGGCTGCACGTCGGGCAGGCCGTGGCCTGCCTGTCGGGAACGGGCGGCTTTGCCACGCACGTCACGGCCCCGGCCGGGTTGTGCCTGCCGCTGCCGTCGCAATTCACGCCCAGCGACGCGGCAGCCTTCATCATGACCTACGCCACGTCGCACCATGCGCTGCTGGACCGGGCGCAACTCAAGGCGGGCGAAACCGTGCTGGTGCTGGGTGCCGCTGGCGGTGTCGGCACGTCCGCCATCCAGATCGCCAAGGCAGTCGGTGCGAAGGTCATTGCCGCCGCATCGACAGACGAAAAATGCAGCTTTTGCAAGTCTCTGGGCGCCGACGCGACGATCAACTACGCCACGCAGGATCTGCGCGAAGCGCTCAAGGAACTGACCGGCGGCAAAGGCCCTGACGTGATCTACGACCCGATCGGTGGCGAACTGGCCGAACCTGCATTGCGCTCCATCGCCTGGCGCGGCCGCTACCTGGTCATCGGCTTTGCCGCAGGGCCTATTCCCGCACTGCCCTGGAATCTGGTGCTGCTCAAGGGCGCCTCCCTCGTGGGCGTGTTCTGGGGAAGTTTCGCGAAGCACGAACCCGCGGCCAATTCGGCCATGATGCATCAGCTGGCCCAGTGGTATGCCGAGGGGAAAATCAAGCCGGCGATCCATCAGACTTTGCCCATGAGCGAACTCAAACAGGCCTTCGCCATCATGGGCTCGCGCCAGGTCATGGGCAAACTGGTGCTGCTCAATCCCTGAAGCCGTTGCTGACCAGGCATAGATCCGAACTTTCTTGACCGGGCTCAACATTGATCGAGTGCTTTTGCCCGAGGATCCGCAGGTAACTTTGTCCAATCTGCAGACCCCAACTTTTCAGGAAATTTCACCATGAATTTCGGCGCCATGAAGATTTCCACCCGGCTGGCCTATGCCTTTGGCGTCGTGCTGCTGATCACGGCCATTTCCGCCGCACTGGCCCTGGGAAAGCTCAGCGCCATCGAGGATCATCTGCGGGAGATCGTGCGGGACAACAACGTCAAGGTCAGGCTCATCAGTTCGATGGGGGATCAGGTGCAAACCGTCGCCAGCCTGACGCGCGGCATCATCCTGCTGCCCGATACCGCGGCGCAGCAGGTGGAGATGGCGAAGGTCGTGAAGGCGCGCTCGGTCTACGACAAAAATCTGGCCGAGCTCGAAAAAATGCCGGCCAACGAGAGCGACAAGGGCTTGCACGCCAAGGTGTCCGCAGCGCGCGCCACGGCCCGCCCCATCATCGACAAGGTGCTGGAGCTGGCCATGGCGGAAAAGGAATGGGACGCGACCGTGCTGATGCGCAAGGAAGGCACACCCGCCGCCGAGAAGTGGCAGGAGGCGATTGACCTGGATGTCGCCGCGCAGGAAGCCGATACCGAAAGCGTGTACCTAGCCGCCGTGGCGGATTACCAGCAGGCGCGCGCGCTGATGATCGGCGCCAACCTGCTGTGCCTGGCCGTGGCCGCCCTGATGGGCTGGCTGGTGACACGCTCCATCACGCACCAGCTAGGCGCCGAACCAGGCGAGGCATCTGCCGTGGCGCGGGCCGTGGCCCAGGGTGACCTGAGCCAGACCATAGAACTGAAACCCGGCGACACGCACAGCATGATGGCGCAACTCAAGGCCATGCAGGACAGCCTAAGCAAAGTCGTGTCGGCCGTGCGCCAGGGCTCGGAGGGTGTGGCCACGGCCAGTGCAGAAATCGCCCAGGCTGATCTGGATTTGTCGGCGCGCACCGAAAGTCAGGCCAGTTCTCTGGAGCAGACTGCCGCCTCCATGGAACAGCTCAGCGCCACGGTAAAACAAAACGCCGACAGCGCGCGCCAGGCGAACCATCTCGCCATGAACGCCAGCACCGTCGCAGCGCAAGGTGGCGATGTCGTCGGTCAGGTGGTGGAAACCATGAAGGGCATCAACGACGCCTCACGCAAGATCTCCGACATCATCAGCGTGATCGACGGCATCGCCTTTCAGACCAATATTCTGGCGCTCAACGCCGCGGTGGAAGCGGCACGCGCCGGGGAACAGGGCCGCGGCTTTGCCGTCGTGGCGAGCGAGGTGCGCTCCCTCGCCGGGCGCAGCGCCGAAGCGGCCAAGGAGATCAAGTCGCTGATCTCGGCCAGCGTGGAGCGCGTGGAGCGCGGTACGGCCCTGGTCGACCAGGCCGGCAGCACCATGGGCGAAGTGGTCAGCAGCATTCGCCAGGTCACCGATCTCATGGGCGAAATCAGCGCGGCCAACAACGAGCAGAGCCTGGGCGTATCGCAGGTGGGGGAAGCCGTGACGCAAATGGACCATGTGACGCAGCAAAATGCCGCCCTGGTGGAAGAAATGGCCGCCGCAGCGAACAGCCTGCAGTCGCAGGCGCAGGCGCTGGTGGAGACCGTAGCCGTCTTCAAACTGCCGGATGGGCATGTCGGCCTGCGGATTGCGCGCAGCGTACCGCGAAATGCGCCGCGCGTCGGCGCACGACCGGCCATGAGGCCGATTTCGATTGCCAAAAAACCGGCCATCGGCAACAAGCCCAAGGCGCTGTCCGCACCGGTGGCGGCCAAAGCCGCACCCCAGGCCGCCGCGGCCGACGACTGGGAAAGTTTCTGAGGCACCTCACGCTGGCGTGTTGAGATTCGCCGGCTGCTTGCAGTTGGCCCTCAATTTTTTTGTCGTTCTGCCGATAAGAGAGATAAGCTGGCGAATGGCTTGACCGTCGCCTGCTGCCTTGCCAGCGCCAACGTGGCAAGCCTTCTTTGACTTTCACCAAAGGTTAGACATGAACGTCAGTTCGATTTCTTCCGGCAGCGCCACCGCCGCTCTGCAAACGCCGGCCAAACCATCGGTGGCCGAAACAACCGAAGCAACCGTTGCCGGCAAGGACCTGCGTGCTGACGGCGACACGGACGACGGCGGCTCGGTGGCGACTGCGGCCAAGGCGGCACAGTCCAGCATCAACAACCTGGGTCAGACCATCGGAAAAAATCTCAACGTCAGTGCCTGATTTCAGACGGTGACGATACCGTTGCTGAAGGCGTAACTGGCCAGCATGGCCACATTGCGCAAGCCCAGTTTGCGCATCAGGCTGGAGCGATGCTTTTCCACTGTCTTGACGCTGAGACTGAGTTGATGCGCCACCTGCTTGTTGCCCAGCCCTTCCGCGACCAGTTTGAGCACTTCGCGCTCGCGCGTGGTCAGCGTATCCAGTGCCGTGCTGGTCGCCGCCGGCCGGCTCCCGGCCCCTATCATGTTGGAAACCATGCGGGCCGACACATCCGGGCTCAGGTAGACCTTGCCCGCCAGCACCGTACGAATGGCGATGCGCAATTCCTCATGGCTCGATTCCTTGAGCAGATAGCCCGACGCGCCGCTGCGTAAGGCTTCCTGGATGTATTCGTCGGTCTTGTGCATGGTGATCACCAGCAACTTGATCTGCGGTTCGCGCCGCTTGATTTCAGCCAGGGCATGCAAGCCGCCGCGCCCAGGCATGTTCAGGTCCATGAGTACCACGGACGGCTTCAACGCGCATGCCATTCGCACCGCATCCTCCCCGGTATCCACCTCGCAAACCACCTCGATATCGGGCTCCGAGGCAAGCAGCGCTCGCATACCAGCGCGCAGCAAGGCATGGTCTTCCGCAATCAGTACCGTGTGTTTGGGTGTCATGTTCAGGGACAGTTAAAGGGTTGGCAGGACTCAGGGTCGCGGCTGCGCCGAACCGCGCGCCGGCACCGCTTTGGGAGCCGGCGCCGCAGCCTTGACAGGTTCGATTTTCGCAAGAAAGACCCATTCGACATAGCTGCTCTTGTCGGAAAAATTCTGGTCTTTCACGGCAAAACCGGCTTTCTTGATGGGCTCCCCCGTTGACAGGCTGTGCACCCCCACGATCTGCCCTCCTGCACCCAGCACCAGGCCCCAATCGTCCTGGCCGGTCATGGGGTCCAGATAGATGCGCCGCAGGTGGCGCCGCTTGACCAGCGTGCGTTCGTCCAGCAACAGGTCTTCCAGGCGCAAGGGAAAGCGCCGCGCGCTGCCCACCGAACCGGCCGAATAGCTTTCCAGCGCCTGGCGGAATTGATTGCCGATAAACAGCAACTCCTGTTCCTTTTCGCGCTGTACGCTCATGTGAAAAACGCTGGCCGTCGCACCCAGCCAGACGCCCATGATGGCCACCGCCAACAGCAGGGCAATGTAGGTGAATCCCGCCTGCCGCGAGTGACTACGCCTACCAGTCACTGTAGTTGCTCCCATCGACCGCCTTGCCCGCAGCCCCGCTGTGCAGATCGTAAACAGCGCCGGCACGCTCGGGCTTGTCGGGTGGTACCAGGGTCCAGGTGGTCGTGCTGTCGGTCAGGGGGTCGAGCGGCAGCGTGCGCAAATAACGGGCCTGGACCAATTGCTCCAGGGAGTCCGGGTAGCGCCCAGTGTCACCAAAATATTTGTCCAGCGCGTCGCGGGTCGCCACCAGGTTGGCGCGCAATACGGTTTCCTTGGATTTGTTCAGGCTGCTGAAATAACGCGGCACGGCCACCGACAACAGCAAGGCGACGATGGACAGCACCACCATCAATTCGATCAGGGTAAAGCCTGCGAGGCGACGCCAACACACCGCTCTGGCGATGCCTGGCCTCACCATAACTGGTAACGGACGCCATTCAGGCCCGTTTCCCTGGATTGAGAAAACACATCAAAAACGTCATACCCCTCGGATGGCTGATCGGGCGGGCTGGCGTAGGCGCGCTTGCCCCAGCCCGTCGCTGGATCGGCGCCGGCATCGGCAAACGGATCGCGCGGGATGCGCCGCAAAAAATACAGCTGGCTGCTCTTGCCCGGACTGCGCGCGTCCGTGACACCATCCACCAGACTCTGCAGTGACGGTGGGTACCCTGAAGCCAGAGCATCCGTGGCGATACGGCCCTCGTCCGAGGCTCGCTTGTAGGCATCGATGCCACTGCGAATTTCCCGCAATGCCGTGCGCAAATCTCGCTCCTTGCTGCGCTGAAGCACCAGTTCGGTCATGGGAACCGCCACCGACGCCAGCAGGCCCACGATGGCGATGCTGACCAGCAGCTCGACCAGCGTAAATCCTGAACTGGCGCGCTTTGGCTTCACTGCGCTGTACCCGGCGCGGTATTCGCCGCAGGCTCTGCTGCGTCGGGCCCAGGCGGGGCTTCCGAAGGTGCAACCGGCGTCACCGGCGCCACCACCGGTCGCGGTGACGGGCTGCCGCGCGGCCCTATTCCCTGGGGCGGCGTGGGCGTTCCCGTCGCCGTCGCTGCCGGCCCCGTCGGCGCAGCGCCTGCGCCCGACACGCCGAGCACGCCGCTGCCACCCGAGGCTTTCAAATTGGGTGCGCCAAAACGCAGCTTGGCATCGGTGCCGGACCACATTTCCACCAGATCGGCTTCACCGGTCGGAATGTTTCGGATGATGTGCGGCGTGATGGCCAGCAGCAGCTCTTTCTTGTTCCAGTTGTCACGTGTCGTACCAAACAATCTGCCCAGCAAAGGCACGTCGCCGGCACCGGGAATCTTGGTCTGGCTCTGGTCGGACTGTTGTTGCAGCAGGCCGCCCAGGATTTGCGTCTCGCCGTCCTTGAGTTGCAGCAAGGTGGTCACGTTGTTGGTGTTGATCGGGAACACCACCGTGCCCGAGGTGCCGGTGTCGATCTGCGCACCGGCGCTGCTGACCTCGAGGTTGATCTTGATGGCAACGTCCCCATCCGGGTGAATGTTGGGCTCCACCTCGAGCTTGATGCCGGTTTCAATGTAGGTGACGCTGGTGTTGTAGACCGTCGAGCCGCCACCGGTGGGCGCCGGCGTGGCCGCGCTGGACACCACAGGATTGCGCGTACCGACGAGAATCTTGGCTTTTTCCTTGTTTCGCACGCGAATGCGTGGCGTCGCCAGGTCGTTCACATCGCCGTCGGTCTTGCTGGCATTGGCCGTGACCGAGAGCCCCGACAGGCTCACATCAGCGGCCGTGCGGTTCTTGAAATCCAGCAGGCTCATCTTGTCGCGCAGCGACCAGGTGAAGCTCTTGGTCCAGTCGATGCCCAGCGACAACATGCGGTTGCGGTCGACCTGCATGACGTCGATTTCCAGCATCACTTCGGGCTCGGGCTGGTCCATGGACAAGACCAGTTTTTCCGCCAGGCGCACGGCGTCGGGCGTGTCCCGGATCACCACGGCGCTGGACTTCTCATCGACAAAAATGTCCTTGATCTTCAGGATGGTCTTGAGCATGGTCTGCACCTGCTTCGGGTCGGCGTTACCGAGCGTGAAACGGCGCACCTTCAGATCCTGATAGTCCTTGCTCTTGGCCGAGGTGGCGGGATAAATCAGCACGGTGTTCTCGCCCAGAATGCGCTTTTCCAACTGGTTCTGGATCAGCAGCAGGTCCAGGGTTTCTTCGACCGAGGTGTCGCGCACGAAGATCGTGACCTTGATGTCATTGCGCACCTCCTTGTCGAGCAGGATGTTCACCCCCGTGGCACGCGAGATGGCCTCCATCACCATCTTCAGGTTGGCATCACGAAATTGCAGCGTCAGCGGCTTGCGTCCCTTGATGTTCAGCGTTGGACCCGCCAGTTGCTCCTTCAGGGAAGGCTCTTCCAGCTGATAGCGAAGCCTGGCAGCGCGGGGCTCGCCGGGATTCTCCACCGTGACCACATTGAGCAGGGCCCGTGCTCCGGCCTGGTCGCCCTTGCCGAGCAGGCTCTGCGCCTCGTCCAGCAAGCGGGCGTGACGGCGCTGCGCGTCGAGCTCGGCCATGCCCTGCTGCGCCGCGGCGTTGCTCGGCTCCAGGGTGAAGATGCGCCGGTAGTACACCTCGGCCGCATCCAGCCGGTTGGCGCGCCTTTGCGCTGCCGCGTCAGCCAGCATGCGGTCCACGATCACACCGCGCTGGTACAGGTAATCCTTGCGCAACTCGGCGCTGCCGGGATTGAGCCGAACCGACTCGGCCAGCAGACCCAGGCCTTCTTCGTACTTGCTCTCGGCCAGCAGCGACATGCCCTGATATCGCACCAATTCGCCCTGTGCACAGCCCGACAGCAGCACGGCCAGCGCGACCGCGCTCAGCCCCATGCCCGGTAAGCCGATGCGCGCAGCCCCGGAAGAAATCAGCCTGAAATCGATCATTGGGTAACCCCTGTCGCAAGTGTTTGCCGCGTATCCAGCGGAAGGTAGACGAAGGTCAGAACGCCGCTGTGCAGACTTTCCAGCCGGTAGGCCTTGTCGATCGCGTCGCCCACGAAAACCGTGACGACACGGTCGCCTCGGGCCAGGATGACCTGGGCCTTGCCATCCTCAATGATCTGCCCCAGGAAGACAAAAGGCAGGGCGGGCGCCGTCGGCGCCGGTGGCGGCGGTGGTGGGGGTGCAGGTGGCGGTGGCGGCGGCGCGGGAGGCGCGATGAACCACGTTGTTGCCTGAAACAGATTGACCCCATCGTCGGGCGCGGCCACGCGCTCGGGACGATTCAGCGCTTCGCCGCGCAACGGTGGCGCGGTGACACGGGCGTTGACGCGGGAGGGCTTGGGCGTGGCCACATTGTCCACTGCCGCCGTCTCGGTCAGCGGCGCCTGCGCCAGCGCTGGCTGCGCTTTGCCGCTGCGCGCGGGCGTGCGCGGCACGACCGTATCGTCCTGAGGTGCCAGCCAAACCAGCACCAGTGTGGCCAGCAGACCCGCCCCCAGCAACCAGCGTGTGTGTTGCGCCTTCATGCGCCGTGCTCCACGTACAGCCTGAAGACGATCCGCCCGTCCAGCACTTCATCGGACACCTTGTCGCGCCGCAGGGACAGGCTCTCCAGCGCCAGCGAGGGATGCAGGCGCAGCGCCTCGAAAACCAACTGACGCAACTGCGGGTAGCCACCTTTGACCGGCAACGTGATGCGCACGCGGTCGAGGCGCGCACCGGGCGTTTTCTCCACCGCGTATTCACCCAGATCCAGCGACAACTGCTGCGCCTGCGCAATGCCGTGCACGCCGGCCAACACGTCGGCAATCTCTGCAGTGGCAGGGAAATCGTCATAAAAGGCGAGCAATTGCTGGTCCGGTGTCTGCGGTACACCATCGGGAGCAGTTTGTTCTGCGGCGCGGCGCTGCAACGCGGACATGCGATCGGCGAAACCGGCCAGGCGCTGCGCTGCCGGACGCACCTCGAGCAGCACGAACGCGAGCAGCGCCAGCAGGCACAGGGCGCCCAGTGCGCCAGGCAGTCCGAGCCGTCGCAATGCATAAACGGCGCGCAGGCGCCATGCTTGCGCGTTCACGAGGCCTTCCCCCAATGGGCCGTGATGCGAAAGCGCACGGGCTTGTCCCGATCGAGCCGGTTCACCTGATGCGTCTGCAAGGCTACGGCGCTGAGCAAGGGCTGATCCTGCAGGTAACGGAAGTAGCCCAGCAGCGCTGCGTAATTGCGTGCTTCACCGGTCAGCAGCAGTTCGTGGCGTGCGCCGTCGGGCTCCAGACTGAGCAAGGCGACGTCGCCGTCCGCGCCGTCCTCCAGCAGGGCAAAAACCGGCCCCCAGGGCGTTGCCAGATCCTGTGCCGCCTTGGCAGCAGCTGTCCATTGCAGTGCCACCTGTTCTTCGCTGAGCCGCGGCGCGGCGCCCTGGCGCGCACCGAGTGTGGCCTGCAGGCGGCGCAGTTCGGCGTCGCCGGCTTGCAACCGGGGCTCAAGTTCCAGCCAGCGCCAGTCCACAAGCAGGCCGACAGCCAACAGACTCAAGCCCAGCAACAGCCAGCCCCAAACGCTGGCGCGCCGGTGGGGGCGGAGAAAATCAAGATGCATGGCAGACCTTTTCATCCCAGCCAGGCCGGTGCAAAGGCGCCATCGCGTGCTGCCTCAAAACCCGCCCCCTCTTTGGGTTCGAGCAACTGATAGCCGCCAGCGCGCAAGGCGCTGCAGACCTCGGACGCAGCGCCGGGTGCAAACACCTGGACCGCGCTGCCGGGCACCTCCAGCCCGGCCAGCAAGGCCTCGCTCTCCAGCAGGGAGCCCAAACGCAGCGCCCAGTCGTCGCCGACGCGCACATGGCGCACCCAGCGCCAAGCTGCGGCCTGGCGCACTGCCACACACACGCGTCCGGGCTCGTGCAAGACCAACCACTGCCAGCCCGAACCACGGCTTTGCCGACCGCCCACATCGGCCGCCACCGCGAGGTAGGGCTGCACCGCCAGGAGCTTGGCGCCAGCACCGGCAACGGCTTCGCCCAGTGCCAACAGCAAGCCCGAAGCCATGGCGCAGGCCACCCGGGGCTGGCCCGGCGACTCGTCACTCAACGCCGTGGTCCAGCTCTCGGCCATGGTGCCAAAGGCGTTGGAAAATTCCAGTCCGGCCAAAGCCAGGTAATCAGCGTCGCCGCCCAGGTCGTCGCGCCGGGGCAGGACACGAAACTGCACAAAATGGTGCGACAGCACGAGCCGCACCCGACGCGGCTGGAACTCCTCCAGGGCAGCGCCCAGACTGGCCAAAGGCTCGCGCCATGGGTCCCCGGTGCCCGGCGCCACGGCGAAGCGGCGCGACGCGCCCAGACGGCCGCGCCAGCCGCAACGGGTCAACGCCAGCACGCTGCCAGGAGCATAAAAAACATGCAGGGTTTCAGGCAACAAAAGTGACACGATTGATTTCCGTCAGTGTGGTTTCGCCGGCCTTCACCAGGTCCATGGCCGAGTCGCGCAGGAAGCGCGTGCCGTCGGCCACCGCGGCTTCCTTGATCCGCCGTATCGGCGCCTTGTCCACGATCAGTTCGCGAATCGCGTCGGTCAGATGCAGGATCTCGGCAATCGACTTGCGCCCCTTGTAGCCCGTGCCACGGCAGTGCCCGCAGCCGCGTCCAATGCGAAAACGAAAGGCCGACAGGTCCGCCCCGGCCAATCCAGAATCGGCCAGCAGCGTGGCGTCGGGCACATCGTCCTCGATGCAATGCCCACAAATAACCCGCACCAGGCGCTGTGCCAGGATGCCGTTGAGCGCCGCCACAAAAGCATAGGGATCCACGCCCATATGGGCAAAGCGCCCCAGCACGTCGAACACGTTGTTGGCGTGCACGGTGGTGAACACCAGGTGCCCGGTGAGCGCCGACTGGATGGCGATCTGCGCGGTCTCGGCATCGCGGATTTCCCCCACCATGATCTTGTCCGGGTCGTGGCGCAGTATGGAGCGCAGGCCGCGCGCGAACGTCAATCCCTTGCGCTCGTTCACCGGAATCTGCAACACGCCGGGCAACTGGTACTCCACCGGATCTTCGATGGTGACGATCTTGTCGTTGCCGTGATTGATCTCGGAGATGGCCGCGTACAGCGTCGTGGTCTTGCCCGAGCCGGTGGGACCGGTCACCAAAAACATGCCGTAGGGCAGGCTTGCCAACCGGCGCAGCACCAGCGCCGTGGCCTCGTCAAAGCCCAGGCCGGTCAGCTGCAAGCCCTTACCGGGCTCACTCAGCGCTTTCTTGTCGAGCACGCGCAACACCGCATCCTCGCCGTGAATGCTGGGCATGATGGAGACGCGCAGATCGACTTCGCGCCCGCCGATGCTGACGCGAAAACGTCCGTCCTGCGGAATCCGGCGCTCGGCAATGTCAAGTTCGGACATCACCTTGATACGCGAGATCACCTGCTCGGCCAGCGGCACGGAAGGCACGGAACCGACGGTGGAGAGCACGCCGTCGAGCCGGTAGCGAATGGTCATGCCACCCAGGTTCGACTCCAGGTGAATGTCGCTGGCGTCGGTGCGCAAGGCGTCATACAAGGTGGAGTTGACCAGGCGCACCACCGGGCTGCTGTCTTCGGAAATGCCACGAAAGCTCAACTCCTCCACCGCACCCGTGCCATGACTGGCTGCG
>CAIKVZ010000192.1 GCA_903830985.1 uncultured beta proteobacterium | reverse complement strand
GAAATGCCGTGCAGCACCTGCACTTTGCCGTAGCCTGCTTCGAGGTTCTTAATGCTCAACATGGTGTGTTCCTCTTGGCTTCAAGCTGTCGTGCCACCGAGGTAGGCCTCGATCACTTTTTCATCGGCCTGCACGTCGGCGGGCTTGCCCTCGGCGATTTTCTGGCCGAAGTCCAGTACCGATACGGTGTCGCACAGTTCCATCACCACGTCCATGTGGTGCTCGATCAGAATCACCGTGATGCCGTGGTCGCGAATCTTCCTGATGATGGCGATCAGCTCGACGATGTCGGGGGCCGTGAGGCCCGCCGCAGGCTCGTCCAGCAACAGCAACTGCGGGTCCAGCGCCAGGGCGCGCGCGATCTCCAGCAGGCGCTGCTTGCCGTAGGGCAGGTTGCGCGCCTCTTCGGCCGCGAGTTCGGTCAGTCCCACAAAGCGTAGCAAGCCTAAGCCCCGCTCGGTGGCAGCGGCGTCTTCGCGCAGGTAACGCGGACTGTGCAGCGCCACGTCCAGGATGTTGCTGGCAAAGCTGTGGTGCAAGCCCACCAGAATGTTCTGCAGTGTCGTCATTTCGCCAAACAGCTGCACGTTCGGGAAGGTGCGCGCAATGCCCGACAGCGCAATGTCGGAAGAGGTCCGACCCACCACGCTGCGTCCATCAAAGCTTATGCTGCCGGCGGTTGGCACATAGATGCCGGTGAGCACGTTCATCATCGTGCTCTTGCCCGAACCGTTGGGACCGATCAGGCCGTGGATGCTGCCGCGGCGGATGCTCAGGTCCACATTGTTCAGCGCCTTCAGGCCGCCAAACTGCATCAGCACATTTTTCGCCACGAGCAGTTCGTCGCCCGTAGCACCCGTGCTGCTGGCGACGCGCACGGCATCCTGGCCAGTGCCCGCTTGCGTGCTGATTCTCTCGTCCGCAGACCCCGGATTTCGGCGCACCAGCAGGCTGCGCGCGAAACCGACGATGCCGTCCTGCAGGTAATAAACGACAAACAGAATCATCAGGCCGAAGATGCTCAGGCGCCAGTCGGTGATCGAATTCAGCCAGAAGGCAAAGCCCGCCAGCGCCAGGGTGCCGACGATGGGAATGGCCATGGCCTGCAGGGTGGTGCGCTTCTTGGCGATGCCCACGGCGCCGCCGATGGCCATCAGCACGGCGATGGTGGAGGCCACGACGCGGAAGATCGCCAGATCGTCCAGCAGCATGGGCAGCATGACGATGATGGTGGCGCCCAGCAGAGAGCCCAGGCGGCTCTTGCGTCCGCCCATGATCACGGCCAGCAGGAACAGCACCGTGACCTCGAAGTTGTAGGTGTTGGGCGAGATGTACTGCTCAGAGTAGGCGTACAGGCAACCCGCCAGGCCGGCAAAACCCGCGCTGATGACGAAGGCGTAAACCTTGTAGCGGTACACCGACACGCCCATGCAGTCCGACGCCACCGGGCTGCCGCGCAAGGCTTCGAAGGCGCGGCCCAGTTGCGAGCGCAGGATGCGGTGCACCACCACCAGCGACAGCGCCATCAGCGCCAGCACCAGCCAGTAAAAACCCTTCTCGTCGAGTTGCGCGCCGAACAGCGAGGGCTTGGGAATCTTGATGCCCAGCGGTCCCTCGGTGAGGAAGGTCATCTCGTTGATCAGGATCTGGATGATGGTGCCAAAGGCCAGCGTCACCATCGCCAGGTAAGGGCCGGTGACGCGCAGCGCGGGCAAGGCCAGCAGGGCGCCAAACCCTGCGGTCACGCCAATGCTGCCCGGGATGATGAGCCACAAGGGCGCGCCCAGCTTCATGAACAGCACGCCGGCGGTGTAGGAGCCCACACCGAACAGGCCGGCGTGTCCCAGCGACACCTGGCCGGTATAGCCCACGACGATGTCCAGGCCGAACAGCACGATGGCGTAGATCATGATCGTTTCGATCATGTGCACGTAATACGAGTTGCTGGTGAAGAAGGGAACGGTGGCCAGCAGGGCCAGCGTGAAAGCGGCGGCAATCAGGGACTTGCGGTTCATGCTCAGACTTTCTTGATGGCGGATTTGCCGAACAGACCCGCGGGCTTGAAGGCCAGCACCAGCAGCAGCAGCACCAGACCGGGAACGTCCTTGTAGCCGGTGGAAATGTAGAAGCCGGTGGTGGTCTCGGCAATGCCCAGGATGACGCCGCCGACGATGATGCCCATGCCGCTGGTCAGTCCGCCGATGATGGCGACGGCGAAGGCCTTCAGGCCCAGCACCGAGCCCATGGTCGCGCCAGTGAGCGTGAGCGGCGCGATCAGCACGCCGGCAAAGGCGGCGGTGGCAGAGGACAGGGCGTAAGAGAAGGTGATCACCAGACCGGTGTTGATGCCCATGAGCTTGGCGGCGTCGCGGTCGTTGAAGGTGGCGACCACGGCCTTGCCGTAGATCGATTTGCGGTTGAAGAACTCCACGGCCAGCATCATCAGCACGGCGCCGGCGACGACCAGCAGTTCCATGGGCAGCACGTTGGCGCCCAGCACCTTGAGCGGCGCCTCGGGCAGGGGCGAGGGGAACTTCAGGTCGTCACGGCCCCAAAGGTTCTCGGCCACGTTCTTGAAGATGATGCCCAACGCGATGGTCGACATGATCCAGCCGAATTCGCTCTTGATCTTGATCGCCGGGCGCACGCCGATGCGTTCCACCAGGCTGCCCTGAAGCACGCCGAAGACCATCACCAGGGGGATCATGAGCCAGTAGTTCACGCCCATATTCACCAGCGTCAGCCCCACCATGGCGCCCAGCATGAGGGCATCGCCCTGGCCGAAATTGAGCGTGTCGGAGGTTTGAAAGGTGAGCTGGTAGCCGAAGGCGATGACCGCGTAGATCATGCCCAGGGCGATGCCGCTGTAGACGAGTTGGAGCAGGATTTCCATGGATGTGGCCCAGCAAGGTTCAAGGACGGCGCTTCATGCGGCCCAAAAGCAAGGACACCGCGACGGTCGGACAACCGGGCGGTGCAGGAATGACGCCCCCAGGGGCGTGCAGGGTGCTTATTTCTTGACGCGAACTTCCGAAGCCTTCTTCTGGTCGTCCGGGTAGGCGTAGACCACATGCTGGCCCTTGACCTCGCCGAACACCGGGATGTTGGCGGTGATGGCGTCGTGGTCCTTGGCGCTGAAAGGCTTGTTGTAGGTGGTGACAACGCCCTCGACCGGCGCCTTCAGGTCTTCCAGCGCAGCCTTGATCTTCGGGCCGTCGGTCGAGCCGGCCTGCTTGATGGCGGCGGCCAGCAGGTAGATCGAGTCATAACCCTGGGCCGCAGACACGGGCGAGTCGATGCGCGCGTTCTTCGGGTTGAAGGTCTTGAGGTAGCTGATGATGAAGGCCTGGCGCTTGGGTGTGGTGGGCTCCTGGATGAAGGTTTGCGGCATGCGCGCACCCTCGCCGCCGGGGCCGGCGTTGTCGATGAAGTTGGCCATGGACAGGGTCCAGCTGCCGATCATGGGCACTTTCCAGCCCAGCTTGGTCATGCCGTTGGCGATCTGGGCCAACTCGGGGCCGATGCCGTAGGTCAGCACGACATCAGCGCCGGCGGCCTTGGCCTTGAGCAACTGGGCCGTCATGTCGACGTCCTTGATGTTGAACTTCTCCACGGCGACGGGCGTGATGCCCTTGGCCTTGAGGGCCTTCTCCAGATCTTCCCGGCCCAACTGGCCGTAATTCGTCGAGTCGGCCAGGATCGCGACCTTCTTGAAGCCGCGCCGCGTGATGGCTTCTTCCACCACCATGGGGGCCTGGATGCTGTCGTGCGCGGCGTTGCGGAAGATGTAGTTCTCCGGCTTGTCGTCAAACTGGTGCGTGATGATGGAGCCCGTGGCCACGTTATTCATGACCGGGATCTTGGCTTCCTGGAAGAAGCGTTGCGACGCCAGCGCCACACCGGTGTTGATGTAGCCGACGGTAGCGACGACCTTTTCCTTGTTGATCAGCTCCTGGGCGATCTGCACACCGCGTTCGTTCTTGGCTTCGTCGTCGCGTTCCACCAGCGCGATCTGCCGACCCAACACACCGCCGGCCTTGTTAATCTCATCCACCGCCAGGCGCACGCCGTCGCGCATGCTCACACCCATGGAGGACGAGCCGCCGGTGAAGGGGCCGTCGACACCGATCTTGATCGGGTCGGCGGCATGGCTCATGGCGGCAAAAGCCAGGGTGACGGCCGCAATGGCAAATTTAGGCAAAAATTTCAAGATGGTCTCCTCATCATATTTCGTTGGT
This sequence comes from uncultured beta proteobacterium, assembly GCA_903830985.1. Taxonomy (GTDB): domain Bacteria; phylum Pseudomonadota; class Gammaproteobacteria; order Burkholderiales; family Burkholderiaceae_C; genus CAIKVZ01. The sequence goes on along the minus strand of CAIKVZ010000192.1, from coordinate 2,521 downwards.
TCGATGGATTCTCAGGGCATACATGCCTTGTGCCACTAGGTGAAAACCCCGCAAGTAATCGCCCTCAGGGTGAAAGACTGCGGCGATTTTTGTCATCAATGGGGTAACAACGGGTGCGCTACAGAGGCGTTAACATCAGGTGGCGAAATGCTTAAGGTTTGCTGACGTCGCGGTCTCTATTTACCAGGGAGAGAACATCATGCCGGTGGTCGTGGTTGCCAATCCAAAGGGCGGCGTGGGCAAGTCCACGCTGGCGACGAATATCGCGGGCTACTTTGCCCGTCAGGGCCATGCCGTGATGCTGGGCGACGCCGATCGCCAGCAGTCCTCGCGCCTGTGGCTTGGCTTGCGCCCAGCTGCGGCGCGTGCCATCCATACCTGGGACATCAGCGCCGACCTGATCGCCAAGCCACCCAAGGGGACGACGCATGTGGTGCTGGACACGCCGGCCGGCCTGCATGGCTGGCGCTTCAACGACGTGCTGAAGATGGCCGACCGCATCATCGTGCCGCTGCAGCCCAGCGTGTTCGACATCTTTGCCACGCGCGATTTTCTGGACCAACTGGCGTCGAATCGCCACGCCGAGAAAATGCAGATCGGCATCGTCGGCATGCGCGTGGACGCGCGCACCATTGCCGCTGACAAGCTGCGCGCCTTTGTCGACAGCCTGGAACTGCCGGTGTTGGGCTTTTTGCGCGACACGCAGAACTACGTCCACGTCGCGGCCCAGGGGCTGACGCTGTTTGACGTGGCGCCCAGCCGCGTCGAAAAGGATCTCGAGCAATGGGAATCGATTTGCAACTGGTTGGATACTTGATGAAAAGAACATTGGCTTTGTCGGACATCGCCGACCACGTCGGGCAGGAAGTCGCGCTCAGCGACTGGATTGAAGTGACCCAGCAGCAGGTGAACCAGTTCGCCCAGGCCACGGGGGATCACCAGTGGATCCACGTTGACGTGGAGCGCGCCCGTGCCGGCCCGTTTGGCGGCACCATCGCGCACGGATTTTTCACGCTCTCGCTGCTGCCGCAATTCATTCAAAGCAGTCTGGCCTTTGAGCCGACGCGCATGGGCGTGAACTACGGACTGAACAAGGTGCGCTTCATCGCGCCGGTGCGGGTCGGCAGCCGCCTGCGCGCGCGCATGAAGCTGCTGAGCTGCGAATCCATCGCTGACCAGGGCGTGCAGATGGCCTGGGAGGTGACGGTGGAGTGCGAAGGCCTGTCCAAGCCGGCCTGCGTGGCCGAGTCGCTGGTGCGCATCTATCCCTGAAGTGATCGGCAGGCGCGAAGTCTGCGCCAAACCCAGGAGACACCATGTCCCATCCCAGCCTTGCAGGCAAGCGCGTGCTCATCACCCAGGCCGATATGTTCATGGGGCCGGTGCTGTGCGAGGTCTTTGCGCGCCACGGCGCGACGGTGATCGCCAGCACGGCCGACCTGGTTCCGCCAGACGCGCCAGGCTTCATCGTTGCCGGTGCCGGGCGGGTCGACATCCTGGTGGTGAATCTGGCCATCGCCGCGCCCACCACACCCGCCGTGGAAGTGTCCGAAGACGAGTGGAGTGCCACTTTCGCGGCGTTGGTCAATCCGCTGCCGCGGCTGGTGCGGGCCGTGTTGCCGGCCATGATCGAACGGCGCGCGGGCAAGATCCTTGTGATGGGCAGCGCCTCGGCGCTGCGCGGCATGAAGCGCGCTTCCAGCTACAGTGCAGCGCGCGGCGCGCAACTGGCCTATGTGCAGGCGGTCGGCGTGGAAGTCGCTGTGCACCAGGTGCAGGTGAACGCCATCGCGCAGAATTTTGTCGACAACCCGACCTACTTCCCGAGCGCGGTCCAGGCCAATCCGCGCTTCCAGGAGCGCCTGAAACGAGAAGTGCCGCTCGGGCGCCTGGTGGGCGCCGTGGAGGACGCCGAGTTCGCGGCCTACCTGTGCAGCGACCACGCCAACTGCTTTGTCGGCCAGGTGTTCCCGGTGTGTGGCGGCTGGGTGGGGCGCTGACGCGGGCTCCAATCCGTCGGGGTCAGAGCTGAAAATCTGACCCGCAAATCTTCAGACGAGCAGGGCGTTGACGCGCTTCACGTAGGCAGCCGGGTCTTCCGGCAGGCCGCCTTCGGCCAGCAGGGCCTGGTCGAACAGGATGTGCGCCAGGTCGTTGAAGTGCACCGAACCCTCGAGCTTCTTCACCAGCGGGTGCTCGGCGTTCACTTCCAGCACCGGTTTGACCTGGGGCGCGGTCTGTCCGGCCTGTTTCAGCATGCGCGCCAGCTGCGTGCTCATGCCGTCGTCCTGCACCACCAGGCAGGCGGGCGAGTCCACCAGACGGGTCGTGACGCGCACGTCCTCGGCCTTGTCCTTGAGCGCTTCCTTGAGCTTGGCCAGCAGCGGCTTGAAGGTCTCGGCCGCTTCTTCCGCCGCCTTCTTTTCGGCCTCGTCCTGCAGCTTGCCCAGATCGACCGCGCCCTTGGCCACGCTTTGCAGCGGCGTGCCGTCGAACTCGTTCAGGTAGTTCAGCGCCCACT
>CAIKVZ010000191.1 GCA_903830985.1 uncultured beta proteobacterium | reverse complement strand
CCTGCTCAAGGATGAGAGCCTGGGCATCAAGGACGAGATCGGCCAGGCGCTGGTGCAGCTGCAGTTTCAGGACCGGGTGAGCCAGATCATGAACCACGTCAAGACCAATATCGCGAGCTTTCCGGACTTTCTGGCGCAGCAGGAGCAGCAGTACGCGCAGCACACTGAGCTGATCGCGCTGGACCCGGAAGGTTTCCTGAGCGAGATGAAGAAGACCTACGTCATGGCCGACCAGCACGCCGTGCACACCGGCGAAAAAGTCACGCAGACGAACACCACCGACATCAGCTTCTTTTAGGGAACAGCATGGCCAAACTCATCATGATCGTTGACGACTCCGCGTCCATGCGCATGGTCGTGGGCATTGCCCTCAAGGGCGCGGGCTACGCCGTGCTCGAAGGGCGCGACGGGCGCGACGCGCTGACCAAGCTCACCGGCCAGAAGGTGAACCTGATCATCAGCGACGTGAACATGCCCAACATGGACGGCATCGCCTTTGTCAAGGCCGTCAAGCAGCTGCCGGCCTACAAATTCACGCCCATCATCATGCTCACCACCGAGTCCGACGAGTCCAAGAAGCGCGAAGGCCAGGCCGCCGGCGCGCGCGCCTGGGTGGTCAAACCCTTCCAGCCCGAGCACCTGCTCATGGCTGTACAAAAGTTGTGCCTGCCATGAGTAGCTCTTCCACCCCCCTGCGCATCGAAGGTGAGTTCACCATCTTTCGCGCCGCCGAGTTGAAGCCCCTGCTGCTGGACGCGCCCGCGCCGACCGAGATCGACCTGTCGGGCGTGAGCGAGATCGACACTGCCGGCGTGCAACTGCTCATGCTGGCCAAGCAGGCCGCCCTGGCGCAACAACGAGAACTGCGCCTGGTGGGCCACAGCCCGGCCGTGCTCGAAGTGTTCGAGCTGCTCAACGTGGCGGCCTACTTCAACGATCCGCTGGTCATGGCGCGCGCCTGAGCGCCGCCTCATTCCACTTTCTGCGAGAAGCTCACATGAATATGGACGACGCACTGCAGGCCTTCATTTTGGAGAGCCGCGAACTGCTCGAGGACATGGAGACGTCCTTGCTGGCAGTGGAGCAGGCCCAGGAGAAGGACGAGCTGATCAACGCCATCTTTCGCGCGGCCCACACCATCAAGGGCTCGTCGGGTCTGTTCAGCCTGGACCCCATCGTGGCCTTCACCCATGTGGTGGAGAGCGCGCTGGACCAGGTGCGCGCGGGCAAGCTCAAGATGAGCGTGGAGCTTGTCGTGCTGCTGCTGTCGTGCTGCGACCACATCGCTGCGCTGGTGCAGGCCGTGGCCGACGGCGGGAATGAGGCACTGGGCGAGCTCGCCGGCATGGGCGAGCCGCTGCTGGTGCAACTGCGCACCTACCTGGCACCGCCCAAGGCCGCGTCGACAGCGGCGCTGGTCACCGGCACGCAAGCCGGCGTGGACCCGATCGCGCGCATCGCCGGATCGGGTGTGGACGCCGACCACTGGCACATCTCGCTGCGCTTTGGCCCCGAGGTGCTGAAGAACGGCATGGACCCGCTGTCCTTTTTGCGCTACCTGCAAACCCTGGGGCGCATCAGCGCCATCGTCACCCTGACCGATGCTCTGCCGCCACCCGAGACCATGGACCCGGAGCTGTGCTACCTGGGCTTTGAGCTGGCATTCCAGAGCAATGCCGACAAGGCCACGATCGAGAATGTGTTCGAGTTCGTGCGCGACGACTGCCGATTGCGCATCCTGCCACCGCACAGCCTGATTGCCGACTACGAGGCGCTGCTGCAGGCGCAGCCGGCAGAGGCCGCGCGCCTGGGCGACATGCTGGTGCGCTGCGGCACCCTCACCAGCCAGGAGCTGGCTGCGGCGCTGCAGGCCCAGACCGAGACCCCGGCCACGCCGATCGGCACGATTTTGGTGGAGCAGGGCTCGGTGCAGCCCGAGGTGGTGCAGGCCGCGCTGACCCGGCAAAAAACGGTCAAGGACAACGTGGCGCAGGAGAGCCGATCCATCCGCATCGACGCGGACAAGCTCGATCAGCTCATCAACCTGGTGGGCGAGCTCATCATCGCCGGCGCCAGCGTGAACCTGATCGCGCACAAGGCCAGGAT
>CAIKVZ010000190.1 GCA_903830985.1 uncultured beta proteobacterium | reverse complement strand
TGGCGAACAAGGGCAGCCAGGTAGAGCCCGATGGTCTGATCGTCACCACCGGCAGCCAGCAGGCCCTGGACCTGATTGGCAAGACCATGATTTCTCCCGGCGACACGGTGATCGTCGAGGCCCCCACCTTTCTGGCGACGATCCAGTGCTTTCGGCTGTACGGGGCCAAGATCATCGGCGCCCCGATCGACGCCGATGGCGTCAAGGTGGACGAACTGGAACAACTGATCGAGCAACACCGCCCCAAGTTGGTGTACCTTATTCCGACCTTTGGCAATCCCAGCGGCGCCACGCTCAGCATGGAGCGCCGGGTGCGCATCCTGGCCATTGCCGCGCGCACGCAAACGCTGGTGGTGGAAGACGACCCCTACAGCGAGCTGTATTTCGGCGCACCGCCACCTCCGTCCATGCTGGCCTTGAGCGCGCAGGTGCCGGGCAGCCGGGACTGGCTGGCGCACTGCGGATCGTTCAGCAAGATACTTTCGCCCGGGCTGCGCGTCGGTTGGCTGGTGGCACCACCCGCCTTGCTGGCCAGGGCGACGATGTGCAAACAGTTCAGCGACGCGCACACCAGCAACCTGTCGCAGGCGATCGCGGCGCACTACCTCACACTCGGGCGCTTGCAGCCGACCCTGGACAAGGTGCGTGGGGTTTACGCCGAGCGTGCCAGCGTGATGGCACAGGCGCTGCGCCGCGAACTGGGCGATGCCATCGAATTCAATGCCCCGCTGGGCGGCATGTTTTTCTGGGCGAGACTCACCGGCGGGCGCAACGCCGCCGAGTTTGCCAAGCGTGCCATCGAAAAGCTCGTGGCCTTTGTCCCGGGTGCGCCGTTCTATGCACACGATGCTGATCCGTCCAGTTTGCGCCTGAGCTTCGCCACCGCGGATGTGACCAAGATCGAAGAGGGCGTAGCGCGCCTGCGGCAAGCACTTTAAGCTTATCATCGCGGCTGAATTCCTGGAGCGCGCCGCGCGGCGCACTGCGGCTCCAGGGACACAAACTGCCCGTAGCTCAGTTGGATAGAGCATCAGCCTTCTAAGCTGAGGGTCACAGGTTCGATCCCTGTCGGGCAGACCAGTCGGACCGGTCGTGTCAAATAGATACGAACGTGTCGTCATATTCAATCCTGATTCGTTATAGTGTGTGCAGATTGATCTCTGCCGTCGAGATCTGCATGAGGGTTCCCCAGGCGATGACTTACGGTCATCACCGGTTTGGACAGCCGCAATAACAGGGTAAGAGTCGCCATACTTGAATCAATGGACGGTCAAAATGACAAGCCCGGATAAACGTCGCCCGCGTACGACGTCCACGCTCGGTGATACGCGAGCCAGACGCCAGCGCGCCGAGGCTTTGGCACTCGGCAAGGCCGCCACTTCGCTGGAAAGAATCGATGCACTGTCGCTCGACACGACGCGTGCGATGCTGCACGAGTTGCACGTGCATCAGATCGAACTCGAAATGCAGAACGAGGAGTTGCGGCAGGCGCAGATGGAGTTGGACACCGAGCGGGCGCGCTACTTTGACCTCTACGACCTGGCGCCCGTGGGCTATTGCACCGTGGACGCTGATGGCCTGATACAGCAGGCCAACCTGACGGCTGCGGCGCTGTTGGGGCAGCCGCGGCGCGCACTCGTCAAACAGCGCATCTCCCGCTTCATCTTCAAACAGGATCAGGACGTTTACTACCTGCTGCGCCAGCAATTGATCAAGTCGGGAGAACCCCAATCTCGTGAATTGCGCATGCTCAAGGGCGACGGAACGACGTTTTGGGCGCATCTGGCGGCGAGCATGGCATTGGACGCAGGCGGCGTTGCCAGTTGTCGCATCGTAGTGAACGACATTTCCGAGC
>CAIKVZ010000189.1 GCA_903830985.1 uncultured beta proteobacterium | reverse complement strand
TGCTGCGCCAGAAAGTCCGGAAAGCTCGCGATATTGGTCTTGACGTGGTTCATGATCTGGCTCACCCGGTCCTGAAACTGCAGCTGCACCAGCGCCTGGCCGATCTCGTCCTTGATGCCCAGGCTCTCATCCTTGAGCAGGGTGCTGGAGCGCAGCAAGGCGTCGGTGACGCCGCGGAAGTCGGCGAGCACGCTGCCGATGGAAGCGCGCGCCGCCAGCATGGCGGTGTCGCCTTGCTGCACCGAACTGCGCGCCACCTGTGCGGTGTCGATGATGGCCGCGCTGATCACGCCGACCTTCTCGGCGATACGCCGGCCGGTCTCCCCCGACAGGCCCGAGAGCATGCGAAATTCCTTGGCCACGACGGCAAAGCCGCGCCCCTGCTCGCCGGATCGCGCCGCCTCGATGGCGGCATTGAGCGCCAGCAGATTGCTCTGCTGCGCGATCTTGGCCACGTCGCCGGCCATGTCCTGCAACTCGGCAACGAAGCGGTTCAGTCCCTGGACCTTTTGCAGCATGCCCTCCATGCCGGCCATGGCGTGTTGCTGCGACGTGATGACGGCGCCCAGTTCCTGCTCGCTGCGCGAGAACACCGCCACCAGCCCCTTGTCGCTGTCTTCCAGAGTGTCGGTCTCCAGGCTGGCGGTGTGCACAGCCTCGTCGAGCTTGTCGACGATGCCCGAGAAGCTGTCTGACAGTGCGGCGATGGCGCTGTCCATCTGCTCACGCGAAGCCTCGATGTGGCCGCACCAGACGGGTGTTACCTGTTCGCCGAACTGCTGCTGCGCGCTCAGGAAGTCCTGCACGCCCTGTTGCAGCCTGCGCTCCTTTGCGTTGAGCCAGAGTCCGCAGGCCAGGCCGGCGAGCGCCACCGTGATACCCATGGCGGCGCTGCTCCAGTTCAGTCCGCCTGCGAGCAAGGGCGTGGCAGCAGCGCCCAGCCCCAGCGCCAGCGGTGCGTAAAGACAGGAGCCGTTGCGCAGCGATTTCATGGACGCTCCGACAGCGCCTGCTCGGCGGCAAGCTGTTCCAGAATGGGCAGCAGGGCTGCGACGAAATCGGCCTTGCCAACATAGCCCCTGGCGCCAAGTTCCAGCGCCGCGTCACGGTAAGCAGCGTTGTCGTGCATGGACAGGAAGACGATTTCCGGCGGCGTCGGCCAGGTCAGAACGCGCCGCGCCACGTCCAGACCGTTCATTCCCGGCATGGCGATGTCCAGCAGGATCAGGTCAGGTGCCAGTTCGGCCGCCTGGGCCAGTGCGTCGATCCCGTCATGTGCCTCGGCAATGACCGCCATGCCCGGTAGCAGGTCCAGATACTGGCGCACGGCGAGCAAAAAAGTCTGGTTGTCGTCGACCAGCAGAATGCGCAGCGTCATGTGGCTGCCTGCCTGGAGGTCGGTTCGCCGACACGGGCGGCGGCGGGTCGGCTGGGGTATTCACGGGCTTGCAACATGAAACCCAATGTAAGCAAACCCGCCCTTTGGGACCATCGGGCTGATACCTGAGTTCAGCCGGTGAAACACCTGAGTTGCCCCGGTTGGAGCACTGGTCAGCCGTGAGGGGGGCTCAGGTCTCGGGCGAGATCAGACCCACGCGCATGGCATAGCGCACCAGTCCTGCCACCTCGTGGATGTCGAGCTGTTTCATCATCTGGCTGCGGTGCGTTTCTACGGTCTTGACCGACAGTTCCAGGCGGCGTGCGATCTCCTTGGTGCTCAGGCCCTGCGCCACCAGTTGCAGCACTTCACGCTGGCGTGGCGTGAGCAGTTCCGCCGGGGCTTCGTCGCTGCGCAGGCGCTGCACGTAGTCGTTGAGCACGCCCTTGGAGACTGCGGGACTGAGGTAGGTTTCGCCGCGCAGCACGACCGCCAGTGCCTGATCCAGTTCCAGCGGGGCAGCGTCCTTGAGCAGGTAGCCGGCCGCGCCATGGCGCAGCGCCTGACGCACATATTCCTCGTTCTGATGCATGGACAGGATCAGCACGCGCGTTTGCGGCCATTCCTTCATGACGCGTGCCGTGGCTTCCAGGCCGTTGAGGCCCGGCATGGCGATGTCCATCAGCACCAGATCGGGCTGCAGTTGCGCCACCAGGGCCAGCAGCGCCAGCCCGTCGCCCACTTCGCCCACGACCTGCAGGTCGGGCACCGATTCCAGCAGTTTGCGCAACCCGGCCCGCACCAGGGCATGGTCGTCGGCCAGCAGCACGCGCGTCATGTTGCGTCTGCGCGCAGGCGCAGGGGGCAGGTCAGGCGCACGGTTGTGCCTTGGCCGGTGACGGACTCGATGTCGAGACGCCCGCCGATGAGTGCCGCACGCTCCTGCATGCCGAGCACGCCGATGCTGCCTCCTGCCAGGGCGCCGGCGCGCATGGCTGCCACGTCAAAACCGCAGCCGTCGTCCTGCACGCTCAATACCAACTCGTCTCCGTCTTGCCGCATTTGGATTCCCACCTGTTTGGCCTGAGCATAGCGGGCGACGTTGGTGAGCGCCTCCTGGGCGATGCGAAAACAGGCGATCTCGATGTCGGGTGCCAGCCGGTCGCTCAGCCGGGCCGTGTAGAAGTCGACCGCAAAACCGCTGCGCGCCGCGCTTTGTTCCGCCATCCAGCGCAGCGCCGGGGCCAGCCCGAGGTCGTCGAGCATGGAAGGACGCAGCGCCAGCGCGAGCCGGCGCACCTGCTGCAGTGCGTCCTCCACGATCAGGATGTTCTCGGCGTTGTGCTCGGTCGGGTCCCTGTCCTTGAAGCGTGCGCTCGACTGCAGGTTGATCTTGATGGCCGTGAGCAACTGGCCCAGTTCGTCGTGCAGTTCGATCGCCAGACGGCGCCGCTCGGCCTCCTGCACCTCAAGCACGCGGCGCGAAAGGGCCTGCAATTGCAGCGTGTAGCGCTGCTGCGACGCCTCGCTGTGGCGGCGTTCGGTGACATCGCGCACGATGGTGATCAAAGTGTCGTCGGCGGAGGGGACGATGCGCGCCTCGTAATGCCGCTCCTGCCCCTCCATCAGCAGCGGATAGTTCAGCACCCGCATGCTTCCCGACGCCAGGGCATCTGCAAAGGCTTGCATGAGCTGCCCGGCGACCGGCTGCGGCAGCACCTCGACGACCTTGCGGTTCATGAAGACATCCGGTGGCACCAGCAGCAAGCTGGGGTCGGACGCTTGCACGGACAGGTATTCGCCGTCGCTGCGGTTCGTGAAGATCAGATCAGGGATAGCGCTGATGAGCGCGCGGTTGTGCGCTTCGGCCTCGCGCAGCGCCACCTCAACCAGTTTGCGTTCGGTGATGTCCTGAAAGGCCCCGACGAGTTTCACCGCCTGGCCGTTCAGCATGTGTGTCGTTCCCTGGGCGCGGACCCAGATCTGCCGTTGCCTGGCGGTGATCAAGGGCAGTTCCAGGTCCCACGGCGTTCCATGGTCGATGCCGGCTTGCACCGCGGCTTGCACGATGGCGCGGGCCTCGGGCGCATAGAAGTGGATGGCTTGATCCAGGGGCGGAGCCACCAGGCCGTCGATCTCGTGGATGCGGCAGGTCTCGGCCGACCAATGCAAATGCAGCTTCACCAGGTCCAGTTCCCAGCCGCCGATCCTGGCCATTTCACCCGTGCGCTGCAACAGGTCCGAGGTGCTGGCCAAAGCGGCTTCGGCAGCGCGCCGCGCCGCCTCGCGCTCATATCCGTCCAGCGCAAAACTGATGTCGGTGGCCATGTCGCTGAGCAACTGGCGCGTGTCCTCGTCAAAGGCGTTCGGATCGGCCGCATAGAGCGAGAACACCCCTACGACCCGGCCATTGCGCAGCAGCGGCAGCCCGGCCGAGGCGCCCCAGCCGGCCATCGCGCCGCGTTCATGCCAGGGTGCGGTCAGGGGATCGTGGCAGAAATCCTGGCACCAGAACGGCCGCTGGTCGCGCACCGCAATCGCCGCCGGCCCCTGGCCGAAGGGGTCGGCCGCGTCCACCGAGATATGGATGTCGTCCAGGTAGCCCCGGGCATCGCCCCAGGAAGCGACCGGCAGCAGGCGCTGGCTGGTCTCATCTACCCATCCGATCCAGGCCATCTTCATGTGGCCGAAGCGGACCATGTCTTGGCAAATCTTCGCAAACAGTTCGGTTTCGCTGGTGCAGCGCACGATCGCCTGGCTGCAGTGGCTGCTGGCGGCGTACAGATGGGTCAGGCTTTGCACCCGGTGCTCGGCGGCCTTGCGCTGCGTGATGTCGGTGTGCGCCACCACCACGCCGCCCGCCGTGGACCCCAAGGGTGTGACGCTCATGCCGAACCAGCGTTGCTGGGTGGGGCTGTCGCAGGGGTATTCCAGCCGGTAGTTTGGCAGCCGGCCCTCGAGCACCGCGCGTATGCCGTCGTGGGCGTCCATGGCACCGTCCGACGGCAGACCCATACCGTTCTGGCAGATGGTCAGGTAGTTGGCGCCGATGCCGGTGCGGGGCGATGCCTGGCCCGGTGTGCCCGCGTTTTCCAGCGCAAAGCGTTGCCATGGCAGGTTCACGGCGACGATCACCCCGTCACGGTCGAGCACGGCGATTTCCGCCGTCATCGAGTTCAGGATGGCATGACTGAAGGCATCGCGCTCTTGCAGCGCCGCTTCGCGCAAACCGATAGTGGCCATCAGCTGGTTGAATCCGCCAATGAGCTGACCCACTTCGTCCTTACGCTTGATGGGCAAGGCATGCAGGGGCCGGTCCTGCCCCGACATGTCGGCCAGCTGTTGCACTGTGGAGAGCATGGGGGAGAGTTCGCGCTTGAGCATCCACCAGGTGAGCGCGCCGGCCAGCAGGGTGAGCAAGGCGGTCGCCAGCAGCATGCGCTGCTGCAAGGCCTGGATCGGGGCAAAGGCTTCTGCGGTGGGCAGTGCGGCGGCCATGATCCAGTTCGCGGCAGCCACGCGCCGGGCCGAGACCAGCACCGGCACACCGTGCGAGTTGGTGAAGACTTCGGACCCCTCGTGCCCCAGCATGAAGTTGTCCAATGCGGGGTTCCTGCCTGGCGCAGGGATGGCTTCCAAAATGCGCGACTTGTTGGACCCGGTGACGATCACGCGGTCCAGCGGCGCCACCAGCAAATACTGGCCGCCGCGACCCGGACGGTTCAGCGAGAGCCGATCCAGAAAATTGGGCGCGCTCAGATTGATCACCCCCACCAAGGCCCCGATCACCTCACCGCTCGCATCGCGAATCGGCGTAGCCAGCGAGATCACCGGGCTGTTCAATTTCTTGCCGATGACGGGCTGGCTGATCGTGGCTTTGCCCTCCCTGAGGGCGGTGGCGACATGGTCGCGGTCCAGATAGTTGACCCCGACGCGGCCGATCGCCACCGGCAGCGAGGCCACGGCCGTGCCCTGGATGTCCGTGGCGAAAGTCCCCGCGTTGAACAGGCCCTGAAAGACCGCCTGTTGTCCCAGCAGCGTCTGCAGGGCCGGGCCGTCGCGCAGCAGCCCTGGGCTGATGCTCGCGGCCACGGTTTGCAGTGCCTGCAGGCGGTCTGTGAACTCCTGGTTGATGTCGGCCGCGACCAGGCTGACAGAAGACAACTGCTGTTCGCCCAGCATTTGCTGCATGTCCTGGCGCAGCATCTGACTGGCGTAGAGCCAAAGCGACCAGATGCACGCCAGGAAGATGACCAGTGTGAACACGGTCACACGGGTCTTGAGCGAACGCAGGGGGGAGGCTTTCAATTGTCTGCGGAGGTTTTCCGTCCGGGGTGGCGAGCTGCGGGTTCAGGGCATGGAATCAGGTTGGCAAGGATAGCGCATTCGTCGCGCAGGCAACCAGGACCGATGGTCAATTTCAGCGCCAGGGCCCATCATTGCCACATGAGCAAATTGGCAAACAGATGCTGAACGAACTTTTAATGCGCCATTGGGTGACCGTGCACGGGCTGATGGTGATCGCCGGGCTGACGGTCTATATGGTCGTTTCCCACACCTTGCGGCAACGGCGCCACCCTTCAGCGGCCATTGCCTGGCTGATCTCGCTGGTGCTGCTGCCCTACATCGCGCTGCCGCTGTATTTGTTCATCGGTAGCCGCAAGGTGGTTTCCGGCCGCGGGCATGGGCAGGCGCTGCAGCGCGACAGCGGGGACGAACAGCCGGCCAGCGCCAGCAGCTTTGCCCAGCTGGCCAGCGCCATGGGGCTGCCGGTTGCTGCGCAGTTTGAGCGTCTGACGGTCCACCAGGACGGCACGCAGGCTTTGCAGGTCCTGCGCGCCATGCTGGACAGCGCCGAACGCACGCTGGACCTGTGCACCTTCCTGCTGGGTCGGGACCGTCTTGGCGACGAGATTTCGCTGCGCCTGATGGCCTGCGCACGCCGCGGCGTGAAGGTGCGCCTGCTGATCGACGGTATCGGCTTTTACATGGGCGGGCACCCGAACCTGAAGCGGCTGCGACTGGCCGGGGTGGAAGTGGCCTTGTTCGTGTCGCCGCTGCGCTCGGCCCTGCGCGGGCGTACGAATCTGCGCAATCACCGCAAGCTGGTGATTGCCGACGGCAATTGGCTGTGCTGCGGCGGGCGCAACCTGGCGGCCGAATACTTTGAAGGCGACCCGGCCTGGCGGCACAAGAAAAGTCCCTGGGTGGACCTGAGCTTCGATCTGCGCGGTGAACTGGTCGCCCAGGCGGTGCAGCGTTTCGAGCGGGATTGGGTTTTCGCCACGACCGGCGTGATTGCCCGGCCGCCGCGCAGCGCGCCGCACGGCGCCAGCCAGCCGGCCCTGGGCGCGCGCCTGATCCCCAGCGGCCCGGACCAGCAGGACGACACGCTGTACACGCTGCTGGTATCGGCCTGCTTCACGGCGCGCGCGCGCATCCAGGTCGTCACGCCCTACCTGGTGCCCGAGCCGACCCTGCTCATGGCACTGACGTTGGCGGCGCGCCGTGGCGTGGCAGTGGACCTGCTGCTGCCGCGCAAGTCGAACCATCGTCTGGCCGATATGGCGCGGCAATCGGCCCTGCGCGAACTGGTGGCCGCGGGGGCGCGCATCTGGCTCGCGCCCGGCATGGTGCACGCCAAGGCCGTGCTGATCGACGACGAACTGGCGCTGGTGGGCTCGGCCAATCTGGATGAGCGCAGCCTGTTTCTCAACTACGAGCTGATGGTGGCGTTCCAGGATCCCTGCGTGGTGCAAGAGTTCGGACGCTGGATTGAATGGCAGCGCAGCAGCACCACCCTGTACCGGGCCCGCGCGCCGGGGCTGGTGCGCGAACTGGCCGAGGGTCTGGTGCGCTGGCTGGCGTTTCAGCTTTGAGGCAAAGGCCGGTCGAGGCCGTTGCGGCATGCGCTTTCGCACTGAAAATGCCAACTTAGCCTGTATATTCCCTGTCTATGGCGCAAGGCCGACAATTCATCGAGGGCAAACATGGCGTGGCGTATCTGGAGCAAGTTGGCGGAACTGGCGCAGGAGCTGGTCGACGAGGCGGTGAGCTTCTGGAAGGAAGACGTGTGGCCCCTGTTCATGGGTTTTTCCTTCTTCTTCTTTCTTGCCGTGCCGCTGCTGATCGTGCTGGGCATCCTGTGGTACCTGGACTCCATCGACTGGAAGCCCGAACACGGGCGCTACAAGGTTGGGGTGGAAAGCAGTTGCAAGGCCTGCGTGACGTCGGCCTCGCTGACGTCCGCCGCTCGGGTCAGCACGGGCGAGTCTGAAGGGATTCCGCCAGCAAGCAGCGCCGAGATCGCCTGAGCCGCCTCTTTGGGCGCTGCAAAGCCGCTGCTTTGCAGCAGCAGGCGCCCGCCCACATCCACCAGCTTGAAGTAGAACTGCCCGTCTTTTTCGCGGTACTGCTTGAACACCGGCAACTCGGCTTTCGCGGCCTTGGCTGCCTTGGGCGCGACCGCCATGGACGCCAGGTTGCGCAGGCCCACGGCGTGGCGCAGCCTGGCGGTGAACGGCGTGGCCAGCGCGCGCGCCTTGGCCGCGCCTTCCATCAGTATTTTTTCAATCTTCGCCGGGTCGTTGATCAGCGCCTGGTAGTTGGCGCGCATGGGCGCGATTTCCTGGTCGATGCGTTCCAGCAGGCGCTGCTTGGCGTCGGCCCAGGAGATGCCCTCGGCATAGGCCTGAGCCAGGGCGGCGCTTTCGTCAGCCGAGGCAAAGGCCTGGTAGATCTGGAACAGGGCCGAGCCCTCCGTGTCCTTGGGCTCGCCGGGTGCGCGTGAATCCGTGACGATGCCCGCGATGAGCTTTTGCAGCTGCGCGCGTGGGGCAAACAGCGGGATCGAGTTGTCGTAGCTCTTGCTCATCTTGCGCCCGTCCAGCCCCGGCAGCGTGGCCACGGATTCTTCGATCACGGCCTGCGGCAGCACGAAGTGTTCGCCGTACAAATGGTTGAAGCGCTGGGCGATATCGCGCGCCATCTCGATGTGCTGCACCTGGTCGCGCCCCACCGGCACCTTGTGCGCGTTGAACATCAGGATGTCGGCGCTCATCAGCACCGGATACATGAAGAGGCCTGCGTTCACCTCGGCGTCGGGGTCGGCGCCGGCAGCGCTGTTCTTGTCCACCGCCGCCTTGTAGGCGTGGGCGCGATTGAGCAGTCCCTTGGCCGTGACGCAGGTCAGCAGCCAGGTGAGCTCGGGGATTTCCGGAATGTCGGACTGGCGGTAGAACACCACGCGCTCTGGGTCCAGGCCCGCCGCCAGGAAACTGGCGGCGATCTCCAGCGTGGAGCGCTGGACGCGCGCCGGGTCGTCGATCTTGATGAGCGAGTGGTAGTCGGCGAGGAAGTAAAAGCTCTCCACGCCTGGCACCAGGCTGGCGGCAATCGCCGGGCGGATGGCGCCCACGTAGTTGCCCAGATGGGGTTCGCCGGAGGTGGTGATGCCGGTCAGGAAGCGTTGTGCGGTCATGGGGTAAAGCGGGGTAGGCAAGGAAAAAAATTCAGCTAACTGTCATTGCGAGCCGCGTCAGCGGCGTGGCAATCCATGAACTCATGCCATGGATTGCTTCGCTGCGCTCGCAATGAAGAACTTGGCGCGTCAGTGCGCCAGCCAGGACAGCGGCAGCAACAGCAGGCCAAGCAGATCGTCTGTCAGCGCCATCACGGGGCGCAGCCAAATCCTGCTGACGATGCCCGAGAGCACCAGCGCCATGACGATGAAAAAGCCCCAGGGCTCCAGACGCGACACCATCTCGGCCTGCCGGTAGGGCAACAGGCCCACCAGGATGCGCCCGCCGTCGAGTGGTGGCAGGGGAAACAGGTTGAAGGCGAACATCACGGTGTTCACCCGCATGCCGGCTTGGCACATCTCGATGAAGAAGGGTTCGGTGATGCCGGCGCCGACCATCAGATACAGCAGAGCGCCCCAGATCCAGGCCTGCGCCAGGTTCGCGCCGGGGCCGGCCAGCGCCACCCAAATCATGTCGCGTTTCGGGTTGCGCAGGTTGCCGAAGCGCACCGGCACGGGCTTGGCATAGCCGAACACGAATGCGCCCGAGGTCATGAAGTAGAGCAGCAGCGGCATCACGATGGTTCCCACCGGGTCGATGTGCTTGAGCGGATTGAGCGTCACGCGGCCCATGGACCAGGCCGTGTTGTCGCCAAAATGGCGCGCCGCGTAGCCGTGCGCGGCCTCGTGCACGGTGATGGCAAACAGCACCGGCAGTGCGTACAGGGCAATTGATTGAATGTCCATGGCGGATTGTCTCAGAGGGGTTTCACAGGCCCAGCGGCGCCAGCGCGCCACGCCCCTGACGCACCAACACCGGCGCGTCGCCTGTGGCCATGGGCGTGAGGTCGATCACGGTGGTGGGCTCCAGCGGGCAGGCGCCGGCGTCGATGACTCCGGCCACCAGTTTTTCGTAACGCTGGCGGATCTGCGCCGCATCGTTCAGCGGTTCGGTCTGGCCCGGCGGGATCAGCGTGGTGGCCAAGAGCGGCGTGCTGTGCAGGGCCAGCAGTTCCTGCAGCACCTTGTGCTCGGGCACGCGCAGGCCTATGGTCTTGCGCGCCGGGTGGCTCAGACGCCTGGGCACTTCCTTGCTGGCTTCCAGGATGAAGGTGTAGGGCCCGGGCGTGCCGAGCTTGAGCAAGCGGTACTGCTGGTTGTCAACGCGCGCGTAGTTGGCCAGTTCGCTCAGGTCGCGGCACAGCAGCGTCAGGTGGTGCTTGTCGTCGACGCCGCGGATGCGGCGCAACTGATCCGCCGCCGCCTTGTCGTCCAGATGGCAGACCAGTGCGTAGCTGGAGTCGGTGGGGACGGCCAGGATCTGGCCCTTGTCGAGCAGGGCCACGGCCTGCTTGAGCAAGCGGGCTTGCGGATTGACGGGGTGAACTTCGAAGTGCTGGGCCATGGCCTATTGTCGGCGAATCAGGAGGGCAGGGCGGCAGCGGCCGCTGCTCTGAGCGCAAGCGATTGCCGGTGCCGCGCCATTTCCCTGGCCAGCAGCACGGCATTGCCCACGCCGGCGGCGGCAATCACGGCAATGCCGGCCCAGGCCAGATGGTCGGGTACATGGTCAAACACCAGCCAGCCGCAGAGCGTGGCAAAGGCAATCTGGCTGTACAGGTAGGGGGTCAGCACCGAGGCCGGCGCGCGCATGAAGGCCCACAGCAGC
Source organism: uncultured beta proteobacterium (assembly GCA_903830985.1). GTDB lineage: Bacteria > Pseudomonadota > Gammaproteobacteria > Burkholderiales > Burkholderiaceae_C > CAIKVZ01. Next base: position 65,940 of record CAIKVZ010000189.1, on the reverse strand, counting down.
ATCAGGTGGCCGAAGGTGCCGAGAAAACCGATCAGCACAAACCAGTACCAGTAGCTCAGCAGGGCTTGCGTGTCCCAGAAAAACGGCACGACCGGCGCCAGCACCAGCGCACCCACCAGGCCGGTGTAGAAGTGCGTGGTGTAGGGGTTTTCCTCGCCGCTCAGGCGGCTGGTCAGCACCTGGAACCAGGCGTAGGCGCTGACCAGCAGCAGCGGAAACAGCAGGGCCCAGCTGAACACCTGCCCCCCCGGACGCACCACCAGCAGCACGCCCGCCAGCCCGGCCAGCATCAGGCCCCAACGCCGCCTGGATACCTGCTCCTTGAGCATCCATGCCGCCAGCGCGGTGGCAGCCAGCGGCGAGAGCATCACCATGGCGGTGAATTCGCCCACCGGCAGGTGCTGCAAACCGAAGAACGAGCAGGCACTTGTGATGAGCAGCAGCACGCCGCGCAGCGCCTGAAAGCGCGGATTGGCGGTGGTGAACAGACGCTTGCCCTGCAGCGGAAAGCGCAGCGCCAGGGTGGCCGCGGCCTGAAAGGCGTAGCGAAACCACAGCAGCATCAGGGTCGGCGCCAGTTTCGTGGCGAACTTGGTGCTGGTGTCGAGCAGCGCGAAGGACAGTGTGGTGAGAACGATGAGCAGCACGCCGCCCCCCTGTTTGCTGCGCCAGAACGACATGCCGCTCAGTGGCCTGCGCGGGCTGGCTGGATACGCTCTTGCAGCAGTTCCCACACGGGGGTCAGGTCCGCGGGCAGCATGGGCAGGCTGCCCAAGTCGATGCGACTTTCCTCCGGGCTGTGAAAGTCGCTGCCGCGCGACGCCGCCAGGGAAAATTCACGCGCCGTGTCGGCATAGCGCAGGCATTCGGCCGCGCTGTGGCTGCCGGTGACGACTTCCACGCCGCGCCCGCCATGGCTTTTGAATTCGCTGAACAGCGCGTACTCTTCGTTGGCCGTGAAGCCGTAGCGCGCCGGGTGCGCGATCACCGCCACGCCGCTGGCCTGGGTGATCCAGCTCACGGCGTTCTTCAGACTGGCCCAGCCGTGCGGCACGAAGCCGGGCTTGCCTTCGCTCAGGTATTTGCGAAACACCTCGTTCGTGTCCTTGCAGGCGCCGCATTCCACCAGGTAGCGCGCGAAGTGGGTGCGCGAAATCAGTTCCGGGTTGCCGACGTATTTCAGCGCGCCATCAAAGGCGTTGGCGATGCCGACTCGCGCCAGCCCCTCGGACATCTGCTGCGCCCGCAGCCCGCGCCCGCCGCGCGTGTCGCGCAGGCCGGTCTGCAGTTGCGTGTTCTGCGCGTCAAAGCCCAAACCGACGATGTGCACAGTCTTGCCGGCGAAGCTCACGGAGATTTCCACGCCCGTGAGAAAAGCCAGATCCACCGCGTCTGCAGCAGCGGCAGCCCGCTGCAGGCCACCCACCTCGTCGTGGTCGGTCAGCGCCCACAGGTCCACGCCCTGGGCCTTGGCGCGCTGCGCCAGGGCTTCGGGGGTGAGGGTGCCGTCGGAGATGACGGAGTGGCAATGCAGGTCTGCGTTGAGGAGGGTGGTCACGGTGTCATTTTAATTGCGCCGCCTGTTCCGCGCCCTCGATCAGGAACTTGACCACGCGCCGGCCCTGCCATTCCTCGGCGTCCAGGCGAAAGGCGATCTTCACCCGCGCCGGCAGGGGCTCGGTGCGGCCAAACCAGATGCCGTCCACCGGCTGGCCCTGGTGGCGCAGCTTGAGCGACAGGTGTTTTTCTCCCACCAGGCGCTGCGACACCACTTCCACCACCTCGCTGAAGGTCGGCGGCGCAAAGCCCTGACCCCAGACTTCGCTGTGCAGCGTGTCCACCAGGTCGACCCGCCGGTATTCGGGCGCCAGCGGTCCGTCGGTGGCGATGCGGCGCTGCAGCGTGGCGGCGTCCAGCCACTCTAGCGCCACCTGGGCGAAGGACTGCTCGAACAGGTCCAGGTGCTCTTCGGCAATGGTGCAGCCCGCCGCCATGGCATGGCCGCCAAAGCGCGCCAGCATGCCGGGGTGGCGCTTGGCCATCAGGTCGAGCGCGTCGCGCAGGTGAAAACCGGCAATGGAGCGCCCCGAACCCTTGAGTTCGTGCTCGCGCCCCGGCGCCTGGCTGGCGGCAAAGACGAAGCTCGGTCGGTGCAGCTTGTCCTTGATGCGCGAGGCCACGATGCCGACCACGCCTTCGTGAAAATCGGGGTCGAAGACGCAGATGGCCGGTGGCGGCTCCTCGCCCTCGTCAAACAGCGACTCGACGATGGCAAAGGCCTGCTCGCGCATCCCGCCTTCGATGTCACGGCGTTCGCGGTTGATGCCGTCGAGCGCGCCGGCCAGTTCGTCGGCACGGCCCGCGTCGTCGGTGAGCAGGCATTCAATGCCCAGCGTCATGTCGGACAGGCGCCCGGCCGCGTTGATGCGCGGCCCCAGGGCAAAACCGAAGTCAAAGGTGGTGGCGACTGTGGCCTTGCGCGAGGTGACGCGAAACAGCGCCGCCATGCCTGCGGGCAGGTGACCGGCGCGCACGCGCTTGAGACCCTGCGCCACGAGACGCCGGTTGTTGGCGTCAAGGCGCACCACGTCGGCCACCGTGCCCAAGGCAACCAGTGGCAGCAGGGCATCGAGCTTCGGTTGATTGCTGGCGTCGAACTTTCCGCGGGTGCGCAGCTCGGCGCGCAGCGCCAGCAGCACATAGAACATCACGCCCACGCCGGCGATGGCTTTGCTCTCGAAGCCGCAGTCGGGCTGATTCGGGTTCACGATGACCTGCGCCGCGGGCAGTTGCACCTGGCCGTCAATCAGTGCAGGCAGGTGATGGTCCGTCACCAGCACCTGCAGGCCCAGGGCGTTGGCCGCGGCCACGCCGGCCATGCTGGCGATGCCGTTGTCCACCGTCACCAGCAACTCGGCGCCGCTGTCCTTGACGCGTTGCGCGATCGTCGGCGTCAGGCCATAGCCGTCGACCACGCGGTCCGGCACGATGTAGCTGACCTGCTGTGCGCCCAGCAGGCGCAGTCCCCGTACGCCGACGGCGCAGGCGGCGGCGCCATCGCAGTCGTAGTCGGCGACGATGCAGATGCGCAGGTTCTGCTCCATCGCGTCGGCCAGCAGTACGGCGGCCTGCGCTGCGCCCTTGAGGCTGGAGGGCGGCAGCAGGCGGTTCAGGCTATCGTCAAGTTCGTCCTTGCTGCTTACGCCGCGGGCCGCATACAGGCGAGCCAGCAGGGGATGAACGCCGGCTTGCTCCAGCGCCCAGACGGCGCGAGGGGGGATGTCGCGCACAGCGATCTTCATAGCTGACTCAACAGGTTGGACATGGAGGTTTGAGAAAAGTGTTGGGTGAGGCGTTGCAGCAGGCTGCGCGGCAAGCGTTCGAAGCGCAGCGCGTTGCTCTCGCCGCACAGGGTGAGCGTCACCGGCTGGCCCTGCTCGGCGAGCGCCAGCGCCTGGGCCACCGGCCCGCCGTCCAGCGCCTGCCAGGCCTGGCCCCAGGCGGCCCAGTCTTCGCGCACGGCGGCCTCGCGCAGCGTCAGTGGCATCAGGGGCGCCTCTAAGGCCGGCGCGCGAAAATCGGCGGGAACAGCGCCGGCGCCGTGCAGCCAGAAGGAGTTGATGGGCAGCAGCCCCTGCTCAGTGCGCGCGTCGTTCACCGGGTGCGTGTAGAGCAGCATCTGCATTTCGTTTTGCAGGCGGTGCGCCAGCGGCGCCGTCGGGCCCTCGGGCATCCAGTCCTCGATGCGCCGGCCAATCACCCGGTCCAGCGCGGTGCAGGCCAAGCCGCGCAGCGGCTCGCCTTGCGCCAGCCACAGACCGGGGCTGTGCTCGCTCAGCGTGATCCCGTCCTCCGCGAAATAGGGCTGCATGGCGTCCAGCAGCGTGCTGGACTCGGCCAACGTGACCTGCAGTGATTGCGGGTCGCTCAGGGTGATGCGGCCCACGCGTGCCTGCCAGTGGCACAGGCTGATCCAGGCGCAGACCGCATCGCTCTGGTGCTGCCAGGCGGCCCAGGGGATCATGCCGTCAACCAGCGGCAGGCCCAATGCGTGCGCCAGCGCGCGCTCGTGCGGTGGCGAGCGGCTGGCGGGCATTCCGGTGTCGGCGCGGACCTGCGTGAGCTGCCTCAGCAGTCGAGTTAGCTGGGGCAGTGGCAGTTGGGCGAGCGCGTCGCGCGCGCCTGCGCTGGGAGAGGCGGCAAAGGGGATCAACAGGTGCATGGAGTGTCGATTGTGCGGGATGCCACAATCGCCCCACTCACCTATGCAGCTTCCTTACGAACTCCTCCTTGGCTGGCGCTACACCCGCGCCGGCCGCGCGACACGGCGCAACGGTTTCATTTCCTTCATTTCCGGGGTCTCCATGCTGGGCATTGCGCTGGGTGTGGGCGCGCTCATCATCGTGCTCAGCGTGATGAACGGCTTCCAGAAGGAGGTGACGGACCGCATGCTGAGCGTGGTCTCGCACATCGAAATCTTCACCACCGACGGCCAGGCTCTGCCCGACGTGGCGCGCACGCTGCGCGAAGTGCGCGCGAATCCGAACGTGGTGGGCGCTGCGCCCTTTGTCGCAACCCAGGCGCTGCTGGCGCGCGGCGACGAGATGAAAGGCGCGATCGTGCGCGGCATCGACCCGGAGCACGAGAACGAGGTCACGGATCTGGTGGCAGCGTTGAAGGACAAGCAACGCCTTCGCCTGGTGGCCGGCGAGCGCGGCGTGGTGCTGGGCGCGGAACTGGCGCGCTCCCTGGGCGTGCGCGAGGGCGACAAGCTCACGCTGGTGCTGCCGGGTGGCCAGGTCACGCCGGCGGGCGTGTTGCCGCGCTTTGTCTCGGTGAACGTGGTGGGTACCTTCGATTCCGGTCACTTTGAGTACGACTCCACGCTGGCGCTGATGCACATCAGCGACGCGCAGCGCATCTTCCGCCTGGAAGGACCGACCGGTGTGCGCCTGCGGCTCAAGGACCTGCACGAGGCGCGTGCCGTGGCGCAGCAGCTGAGCAACAGCCTGAGCGACCGGTTGCTGGTGCGCGACTGGACGCGGCAGAATCGCACCTGGTTTGCCGCCGTGCAGCTGGAAAAACGCATGATGTTCATCATCCTCACACTGATCGTGGCCGTGGCTGCCTTCAACCTGGTGAGCACCTTGGTGATGACGGTGACCGACAAGCGCGCCGACATCGCCATCCTGCGCACCCTGGGCGCCAGCCCGGCCAGCATCATGGGCATCTTCGTACTGCAAGGCGCGCTGGTGGGCGTGATCGGCACGCTCGCCGGACTGGTGCTGGGCCTGGGCGTGGCGCTGAACATCGACGTCATCGTGCCGGCCATCGAGCAACTGCTGCACGCCAGCTTTCTGCCCAAGGACATCTACCTCATCAGCAGCATGCCCAGCGACCCGCGCCAGGCCGACATCCTGCCCGTGGCGCTGATTTCCCTGGCCCTGGCCTTTGTCGCCACCCTGTACCCGAGCTGGCGCGCCAGCCGGGTCAATCCGGCGGAGGCGCTGCGCTATGAGTAATACCGCTTTGGGTGCCTCGCAGGCATCTGGCGCCGATGCTTGCGTGACCGGTGCGGTGGTGCTGCAGGCCACGGGCCTGACCAAGCGCTTCACCGAAGGCCGGCTCGATGTGACGGTGCTGCAGGGCGTGGACCTGAGCGTGCGCGCCGGCGAGACCCTGGCCATCGTCGGCGCCTCGGGCTCGGGCAAGAGCACGCTGCTGCATTTGCTGGGCGCGCTCGACGCTCCCAGCGGCGGCACGGTGCTGCTCAACGGGCAGAACCTGGCGCAGTGCAGCGCGGCGCAGCAAGGCGTGTTGCGCAACCGCTACCTGGGCTTTGTCTACCAGTTCCATCACCTGTTGCCCGAGTTCAGCGCGCTGGACAACGTCGCCATGCCGCTGTGGATCCGGCGCCAGTCGCACGCCGACAGCGCCCGCGTGGCGCAGAAGATGCTGGTCGCCGTGGGCTTGCAGGAACGCCTGCAGCACCGTCCGGCCGAGCTCTCGGGCGGCGAGCGCCAGCGCGTGGCGATCGCGCGCGCGCTGGTGACGCAACCGGCCTGCGTGCTGGCCGATGAGCCCACCGGCAACCTGGACCGGGCTGCGGCCAACGGTGTGTTTGAGTTGATGCTGCAGCTGGCGCGCAACCACGGCACGGCCTTTGTACTGGTGACGCACGATGAGGCGTTGGCGGCGCGCTGCGACCGGTGCCTGCATCTGGACAGTGGAGTGTTGCGCCCTTGATACCTCAGCCATGCCTCCACCGGGGCCGCGTCCCATGATGTCCACACTGCGAGGCATCTGGCAACGCACTGGCTTGGGCGCCCGGCTCCTGGGCGCCTTTGTGCTGCTGCTTTTGTGCGGCTTCGGCGCCCGAAGCTGGTATCTGGTGTCCGTGGAGCGGACCGAGGCACAGACCCGCTATCGCGAGGAACTGGTCGAGGCGCGCGAGGTGCTCGCTCTGGTGCTGCGCAGTCACAGCGGGCCGCAGGAGCGCGTTTTCCTGCAAGGCGTGATGCAGGTGATGGTGAACGCGCGTGCCAATGTTGATCTGATTCGTTGGCAGGTGCAGGGCCACACAGTGACGGCGCAGGACGGGGTGCCGCTGGCGCTCGACGCCCCCGACTGGTTTGTCCGACGTGTCGGACTGGTGCCGCTGGAGAATCGGACCCTCGTGCAGACCGATGACGCCGGCATCGGCGAGTTGACGCTTCGCACCACGCCGGTTCCGGTGCTGAACAAGCTGTGGCGGCGTACCGTCGAGCAGGTACCGGTGATGGGCAGTCTGGTCTTGTTGATGCTGCTGTGGGCCGGCATCGTGCTGCGCACCAGTCTGGCGACGATGCGCGAGCTGGTGCAGGCGGCGGAGCGGTTTCAGCAGGGCGATCTGGCGGTGCGCGTCGTGCCGCGCAGTGCGCCTGAATTCCGTGCCGTGGCAAGCGCGTTCAATGCCATGGGCGACGAACTCGGGCGCCTGTTGCAGTCGCTGCAGGACAGCGAGGCCAAGTCGCGGGCCTTGTTCGAAAACGCCCACGATCCGATGCTGCTGGTGCAGGGTGGGGTGGTGATCGACTGCAACGCGGCCACGCTGGCCCAAGCGGGCTATGCCGCCAAAGAGGACTTGGTGCGCCGCAAACTGACCGATATTTCGCTTGAATTTCAGCCCGATGGACGCAGTTCGCTGGAGAAAATCAGCGAATTCAAGGCTGCGGCACTGGAACTGGGTTACCAACGCTTTGACTGGGTGCTGCTGCGCAGCAACGCCACGCCCATGCCGGTGGAGGTGACCTTGACGCCGATACGCGTCAAGGGCCAGTTGATCTACCACATTCTGTGGCGCGACATCAGCGAACGCCTGGCGCAGGAGTTGGCGGTGGCGGACGCGCAAAACCAGTTGCAGGCCACGCTCGACGCCATACCCGATCTGCTGTTCGAAGTGGCACTGGATGGCCGGGTGTTGAGCCACCACAGTCATAAGGACGAGGACGCAGAAGAGCCGGCTCCCGATTACGTGGGTCAGAGCCTGCTCGAGTTCTTGCCGCACGATGCGGCCCAGGTGTGTCAGTTGGCCTTGCTTGAAGCCAACGCCACGGGCCACTCTGAAGGGCATCAGTACGCGCTGGAGTGGCCGCAGGGTCGGGTCTGGTTCGAACTGTCGGTGGCGCGCAAGACGGTGCAACCCGGGCAGGAGGCGCGCTTCATTCTGCTGGCGCGCGACATCACCGAGCGCCAGCAGCGCATGGAGGCTGTGAGCTGGCAGGCCGGGCACGATGCGCTCACCGGTCTGCCCAACCGCGTGCTGCTCACCGACCGCTTTGCCCGCGCCACGGCCAGCACCTTGCGCCAGCAGTGTCTGCTGGCCGTGTGCATGCTCGACCTGGATGGTTTCAAGCCGGTGAATGACGCCTATGGCCACGCCATGGGGGACAAACTGTTGCTCGAGGTGGCCGCGCGTCTGAACCGCAGCGTGCGGGGCGAAGACACCGTGGCGCGCCTCGGCGGCGACGAATTCGTGCTGCTTTTGGGTGACCTGAAAGATACTTCGGAGATCGAGTTGATGTTGCAGCGCATCCAGGCGGCGATCAACGCGCCTTACCTGCTGGCGCAGGAGCCCATCCACATTTCGGCCAGCATCGGCGTGACCGTGTATCCATTGGACGAAGCGGACCCTGACACTCTGCTGCGCCACGCCGATCTGGCCATGTTCGAGGCCAAGCAGGCCGGGCGCAGTCGCTTCGAGATGTTCAACGTGGCGCAGGAGCAGCAGGGGCAGAACTACCGGCAACTGGCGCAGCGCGTGCAGCAGGCCCTGGACAACGGTGAGATGCGCCTTTACTACCAGCCCAAGGTAAACATGCGCAGCGGTGAGGTGGTAGGCATGGAGGCGCTGATCCGCTGGCAGCATCCGGAGCGCGGGCTGTTGCCACCGATGGAATTTTTGCCGCTGGTCGAGCACTCCAAGCTGATGGTCGATATCGGCGACTGGGTGATGCACGCGACCCTGCACCAGATCGGTCGATGGTCTGCAGCGGGACATGCCTGGCCGGTGAGTGTGAACATTGCGCCGCGGCATTTCCAGCATCCGGACTTTTTGGCCAGGCTCAAGGCGCTGCTGGCGCGCCATCCGGTGGTGCCGGCCCGACTGCTGGAACTGGAAATTGTCGAGTCGGCCGCCCTGGGCGACGTGCTGCACGTGGGGCAGCTCATCGCCGACTGCCAACGCGAACTCGGCGTGCGCTTTGCGCTGGACGACTTCGGCACCGGCTACTCGTCGCTCACCTACCTGAAGCGCCTGCCAGTGGACACTTTGAAGATTGACCAGTCCTTCGTGCGCGACATCCTGCTCGACCAGGAAGACCTGGCCCTGGTCAAGGGTGTCATCGGCCTGGGCCAGGTGTTCAAGCGCGCGCTGGTGGCCGAGGGCGTGGAGAGTGCCGCGCACGGCGTGCTGCTGTTGAGCCTGGGCTGCGAAGTGGCGCAAGGCTATGGCATCGCACGGCCCATGCCGGCCGATCAGGTGCTGGCCTGGAGCGCGCAGTTTGTGCCCGATCCGAGTTGGGCCCAGACAGGTCGGGATGAGCGCCTGACGGCGCAGTAATCAGAACTTTTCGTGCGGCAACAGATACCGCCACTGCCCTGGCTCAAGGCCGGAGAGCGGAATGCGTCCCACGCGGGTGCGCTTGATGGCCAGCAGGTGCAGGCCCACGTCGTCGCACATGGATGGGATCTGCCCGGGTGACACGCCCTTCAAGGCAAAGCGCAGGCGCGTCTGCTCGGGGTTCTGGCTGCTCACGCTGACCTTGATGGGTGGCAGGGCGCTCCCGTTGAAGCTCAGGCCGTGGCACAGTCGCTGCAGTTGCATGGGTGTGACTTCACCGCCGACTTCGACCATGACTTCGCACTCCATGGTCTGGGCGTCTTCGAGCAGCTTGCGCGCCACGCGCCAGTCCTGCGTGAACACCAGCAGCCCGCTGGCCGCGTTGGGCAGCGGCGGTGTGATGGTCAGTTGGGTCAGATGTTTTTTCAGTTGCCGAATGCCGGAGCGGTCCAGTTTGGACCGGTTGGCCGGCGTGAGCAGGTCCAGCGCCAGCGGCACGGCGGCGGCACGGCGCTGAGCGCCGGCCGGTGCCGGGCGCCCGCCCTCGTGCTGCGCCCCCGAGTCCACGCCCGTGGGCTTGTGCAGCAGCAGCGTCACCGGCCCCTGGTCCAGCAGGCTGGAATCGGGGTCCACGCTGACCGTCTGGCTGGCGGCGACCTTGAACTGCGGCTCCTCGATCAGCTGGCCTTCAACCCGCACCCAGCCGCCTTCGATGTACTGCTCGGCCTCGCGCCGCGAGCAAGGCATTTCCAGTGCCACGCGCTTGGCCAGTCGCTGGGGTTCGGGCACGGGCACGGGCCGGGGCATTGAGAGGGTGGTGGTCGTTTTGCGCATGGTGGGTGGCCCCATCTTACGGGATGCCCACTTTGCTGCTGAGCAGCGCGCCTGCGACCACGCCGCAGGCCTCAGTTCGGCGACTTGTAGACGATGTTGGCTTTGGGTGTGCCGATGGGGTTCGAATACAGCGTGTCCAGCACCGACCAGAAGTCGGCACTGATGGCCGGGCCGTTGCCGAAACCCTGGAAGTGCGAACCCAGGCCCAGTGCGTGGCCCAGTTCGTGAATCACCACGTCTGCGCCGGCCGTGCATTTCGGGTTGTCCAGGTTGACGTAAAGCCGGGCCGACATCTCGCCGGGCGCACGCACAAAGCCGCCTGGAAAGCCAGGGGCGTAGGGCCCGTCGCTGACGTTGGCGCAGAAGCCTTGTGGGTCTGCACCGGTGGGCAGGTAGGAGGTCCCCTGGCTGAACACGATGCCGCGCGTTACGTTGCCGACCGCCACGCTGTTCAGGCTGGTGCGGTCAAACAGCACCATGCCCAGCTTGGCTTCGATCGCATCCATGGCCGGGCCGGCGCGCACTTCGCCATTCACCTTGACCGGGATCGGCAGGGCCCAGCGTTTCGTCACGCCGGGGTAGCTGCTCCAGGGGAAGCCGCTGCTGTCGACATTGGTGGAGGCCAAAAGGCTCAGCACCACCGTGGGGCTGGAAGCTGTGTCGCTGCCGCCGCCACAGGCGGTCAGGGCGGCGGTCAGGACGAGTAGAGCCAGTTTTTTCATGTTGAATTCGTTGAGGTGAGTGGTTGGGGTAGCACGGCCGCGTGCTGCGGCCCGCCGCATGATATTGGCTGAAACCGACACCGACCTTGCAAGGCCGGTGTGCGGGGATGGCAGCTCATCCTGTATTGCGCAGCCCCGCGGCAATGCCGTTGATGGAGATGTGGATGCCGCGCTGTACGCGCTCGTCGGCCTGGCCGGCACGGTAGCGCCGCACCAGTTCCACCTGCAGGTGGTGCAAGGGGTCGATGTAGGGGAAGCGGTGCCTGATGGAGCGCTGCAGCGCGGCGTTGTTCTGCAGGCGCTGCTTGTCGCCGGTGATCAGCCCCAGCGCGGCCACGGTGCGTTGCCATTCGGCCTCGATGGTGCTGAAGATCTTCTTGCGCAGCCGGGTGTCGCTCACCAGTTCGGCATAACGCGAGGCCAGGGCCAGATCGCTCTTCGCCAGCACCATATCCATGTTGGAGAGCAGGGTGCGAAAGAACGGCCACTGATGCTCCATTTTTTGTAGCAAGGCGATGCGCTCTTTGCGCGACTTGGCGCCGTCCTGTTGCAGGAAGTGTTCCACGGCCGAGCCAAAGCCGTACCAGCCGGGCAGGGTGAGGCGACACTGGCCCCAGCTGAAGCCCCAGGGGATGGCGCGCAGGTCTTCGATTTTTTGCGTCGCCTTGCGTGAGGCCGGGCGCGAACCGATGTTCAGCTCGGCGATCTCGCGCAGCGGCGTGGAGCCGAAGAAATAGTCGGCAAAGCCCGGGGTCTCGTACACCAGGGCACGGTAGGCGTTCATGCTGGCTTGCGACAATTCGGCTGCCGCCTGCAAAAAGGCCGGTGTCGCCGACTTGGTGGGCTGCAGCAGCGTGGCCTCCAGCGTGGCCGCCACGAGGGTCTCCAGGTTGCGCCGGCCGATCTCCGGGTTGGCGTACTTGGAGCCGATGACCTCGCCCTGCTCTGTCAGGCGCAGTTGTCCGCGCACCGTGCCGGGAGGCTGCGCCAGGATCGCCTGGTAGCTCGGGCCGCCGCCGCGTCCCACGGTGCCGCCGCGGCCATGGAACAGCCTGAGCTGAATGTTGTGGCTGTTGGCCAGCACGTCGAACAGTTCCACCAGGGCGATCTCGGCGCGGTACAGCTCCCAGTTGCTGGTGAAGATGCCGCCGTCCTTGTTGCTGTCGGAGTAGCCCAGCATGATGTCCTGCTCGGCGCCGGAGCGTCGCACCAGATTTGCCACGCCGGGCAGGGCGTAGAAGTCGCGCATGATGGGCGCGGCGTTGCGCAGGTCCTCGATGGTTTCGAACAGCGGCACGACGATCAGGTCGGTGTGCGCAGCCGCGTCCAGCGTGCTTTGTACGAGGCCGACTTCCTTTTGCAGCAGCAGCACTTCGAGCAGGTCGCTCACGGTCTCGGTGTGGCTGATGATGTAGTGGCGGATGGCCTGTGCGCCGTAACGCGTGCGCATCACTTTGGCGGCTTCGAAAATCGCCAGTTCGCCCTGCGTGTGCGCCGAGTAGTCCACGCCCAGCACGCGAAGTCCGCGCGCGTCGTTCAGCAGACCCAGCAAGAGGACGCGCTTGGCGCTCTCGTCCAGCGCGCTGTAATCGGCCTCGATGCGCGCCACGGCCAGCAGTTCGGCCACGACTTCTTCGTGCTTGTCCGAACTCTGACGCAGGTCTACGGTTGCCAGGTGAAAACCGAACACCTCGACCGCGCGGATCAGCGGATGCAGGCGCGGCGCCACCAGCGCAGCGCTGTGGTGCGACAGCAGCGAGTCGCGGATGGTGCGCAGGTCGGCCAGGAAGTCTTGCGCCAGCAGGTAGGCGTTTTGCGGCGCCACGGCGTGACGCGCGGCGTCGCCACCGGTCAGGTCCTTGAGCGTGGCGGCCAGGCGCGCGTAGACGCCGGTTAGCGCCCTGCGGTAGGGCTCGTCGCGCCGGTGTTAGTTGGTGTCGGGCGACTGCTCCGCCAGCGCCTTCATATCGGGCGAGACCTCGATCAGCAGCGCCGAGAGCGAGAGCTCGCCGCCCAGGTAATGCACCTCGGTCAGGTAGTGGCGCAGCGCCACCTCGGCCTGACGGTGCAGCGCATATTCCAGGGTCTGCGCGCTCACATTGGGGTTGCCGTCGCGGTCACCGCCGATCCACTGGCCCATGCGCAGAAAACTGGCCACCGGGTGGCTGCCCAGTTCCTGTTCCAGGCCGGCGTAGATTTTCGGAATTTCGCGCAGAAAGGTCGATTCGTAATAGCTCAGGGCGTTTTCCACCTCGTCCGCCACGGTCAGCTTGGAGGTGCGCAGCAAGCGCGTTTGCCACAGCTGCATGACGCGGGCACGCAGTTGCGCTTCGTTGGCGGCGAGCTCGCGCGGCGTCAGCGCGTCGCGTCCGGCGGGCGCCAGCAGGGCGCGGGTGCGGATGTCATCGCGCGCCGTGAGGAATTGGGCGATGTCTCGCTCGGCGTCCAGAATGCTCTTGCGCTGCACTTCGGTCGGGTGCGCTGTGAGCACCGGCGAGACATAGGCCTGGGCCAGGGTGGTGGAGATGGTCTTGGGCGTGATCCCGGCCCAGCGCAGCCGCGCCAGCGCGACTTCGATGCTGCCTTCCTGGGTGTCGCCGGCACGTTCGTGCACGGCGCGTCGGCGGATGTGGTGCCGGTCCTCGGCCAGGTTGGCCAGGTGGCTGAAATAGGTGAAGGCGCGAATCACGCTCACGGTCTGGTCTCCGCTCAGACCCTTGAGCAGCTTCTTCAGCGCCTTGTCGGCGTCCTGGTCGGCATGGCGGCGAAACGCCACCGACAGCTTGCGGATCTGCTCCACCAGTTCGAAGGCCGCTGCGCCTTCCTGCTCGCGGATCACGTCGCCAAGCATGCGTCCCAGCAGGCGTATGTCCTCCACCAGCGGACGTTCGTTTTCCTTGGCCTTGGCCAGTGCGCTGCGTTCCTTGATGGCGCTGGCTTGGCTGACGGGGGCTTTGGCGCTGGCTGAGGGTGGCACGACTTTCATGAGGGCGAGGCTTTCAGGTGGCGGTGAAAAAGGGCTGCGAACAGGCCCCCATGCTAGCATCGACCCCTGCAAAAAATTACCAACAGGTTACCGCTTTGAGCCCCTCAGAACTCCCCATCGTGATCGCCACGCGCGAAAGCCGTCTTGCCATGTGGCAGGCCGAACATGTGAAATCCCTGCTCGAGCAGCGCGGCCACAAGGTCACGCTACTGGGCATGACAACGCGGGGCGACCAGATTCTGGACCGCTCCCTGAGCAAGGTTGGCGGCAAGGGGCTGTTCGTCAAGGAGCTGGAAGTCGCGCTGGAAGAAGGGCACGCCGACATCGCCGTGCACTCGCTCAAGGACGTTCCGATGGACCTGCCCGAAGGCTTTGTGCTGGCCTGCGTGATGGAGCGCGAAGACCCGCGCGACGCCTTCGTGTCGCCGAAATACGCCAACCTTGCCGCCTTGCCGCAGGGCGCCGTGGTCGGCACCTCCAGCCTGCGCCGTGTGGCCTTGCTGCGCGCCGTGCGCCCGGACCTGAAGATCGAGCCGCTGCGCGGCAACCTGGACACGCGCTTGCGCAAGCTCGACGAAGGCCATTACGACGCCATCGTGCTGGCGGCAGCGGGTTTGAAGCGCCTGGGCTTGGCCGAGCGCATCCGCGCCGTGTTCGAGCCTGATGAGATGCTGCCTGCCGCAGGGCAGGGTGCCCTGGGCATCGAGGTGCGCGCTGACCGTCAGGACCTGATTGACGCGCTGGCGCCGCTGGCGCATGTGCCGAGCTGGCTGGCCGTGGCCGCAGAGCGCGCCGTGAGCCGCGCCATGGGCGGGAGCTGCTCCATGCCGCTGGCTGCGCACGCCACCTGGTCCGGTACCGAACTCCATATCGAGGCCGCTTGGGGCGACCCGGAAGAAGCCGTTCCCACCTTGCCGCTGGTGCGCGCCGAACTGACGCGCCACATCGGTGACCTGTCGCGCGCTGCCGCTTTAGGCGAGCAGGTGGCTGCAATGCTGTGCGAGGGTGGAGCCAAGAGCCTGCGCAACGGTGCGCTCTAGCAGCACTTTGCGCGGGGTGGGAGTCGGCCATGCGCCTTGTCGTCACCCGTCCTGAGCAGGATGCCGCGCCCTGGGTCCAGGGCCTGTGCGAACGCGGACATGAAGCCACGGCATTGCCCTTGATCGCCATCGCCCCCGCGCCCGATCCGGAACCCTTGCGCCTGGCTTGGCAGCAGCTCGACCAGTATCAGGCGCTGATGTTCGTCAGCGGCAACGCGGTGGCGCAGTTTTGCGCGGCGCAGACTCCGCCATCGTTGGCCAGCTGGTCGCAACGCGCGCCAAACACAAGGGCCTGGGCCACCGGTCCCGGCACCCGCAAAGCCTTGCTCAAGACCGGTGTGGCAGCGTCCCAAATTGATGCCCCTGGGGTGGGGCAGTTCGACTCCGAAGCCTTGTGGCATCGGGTGAAAAATCAGGTGCAGGTCGGGGAAACGGTACTGATTGTGCGCGGCAGCGATGCGCGCGCCGCGGCAGGCCCGGGGGTGGGACGCGACTGGCTGGCGCAGACCCTGCAGGACGCGGGCGTACCGGTGGAATTTGTCGTGGCCTACGAGCGCCGTCTGCCCTCCTGTTCGCCAGCGCAGCACGAACAGCTGTGCCGCGCCGCCAGCGACGGATCGGTGTGGCTGTTCAGCAGTTCCGAAGCGATTACCAACCTGCAACTTCTGGCACCGGGACAGTCTTGGCAGCAGGCCCGCGCCGTGGCCACGCACCCGCGCATCGCGCAGGCGGCAAGGGCTGCCGGATTTGGTGTGGTGTGGGAGTCACGCGCTAGCCTGGATGAAGTGCTGGCGTCGATAGAATCGACAGCATGAGCGCCGTCCCTGTCGTTGACCCCACAAATCCTGGCGAAGCCGCTGTGCTGCCCGAAGCAGTAGCTGTCGCGGCTGACTGGCGCTTGCCGCGCTGGGCGGTGCTGGGTTGCGTCGCTCTGGCTGCTGTGGCGCTGCTGCTCAGCGCTGCGCTTTGGCAAAGACTCTCCAACATCCAGGAGCAACTGGCGCGCCAAAGCGCCGATTCCGGTGCCCAGTCGGTTGAGGCGCGGGCTCTGGCGCGTCAGGCCCAGGAGTTGTCGCGCGAAACCGCGGCGCGCCTGGCCGTGTCGGAAGCCAAGATCAGCGAGGTGGCCCTGCAGCGCACTCAGTTGGAAGAGCTGATGAAGAGCCTGTCACGGTCGCGTGACGAGAACCTGGTGGTCGACATCGAGTCGTCCATCCTGCTGGCGCAGCAGCAAAGCCAGCTCACCGGCAGCCTGGAGCCCTTGTTGGCCGCCTTGAAGAGCGCCGATCAACGCGTGGCGCGCGCCGCCCAGCCGCGCCTGACGCCCTTGCAGCGCGCCATGGCGCGCGACGTGGACCGGATCAAGGCGGCAACCGTGGCCGACCTGCCCAGCTTGCTGGTCAAGCTCGATGAACTGGTGCGCCTGGCCGACGAGTTGCCTGTGGCCAACGCCGTTGGACTGGTGCCGGTCAAGACGGGTGGCGCGGCGGCGCCGACCTCGGCTCTGGAGAGCTGGTGGCAGCAAGCCCTGGCAACGCTGGCCCGGGAGGCGCGCAACCTGGTTCGGGTGAGCCGCATCGAACTGCCCGAGGCCACGCTGTTGTCGCCCGAGCAGTCCTTCTTCTTGCGGGAAAACCTCAAGCTCAAATTGCTCAACGCGCGCCTGGGCCTGCTGGCGCGCCAGACCGAATCCTCGCGTGCGGATCTGGCGGCTGCGGCCTTGGCGCTGGGACGCTATTTCGACGCGTCCTCGCGCAAGACCCAGACCGCCTTGCAGGTGCTGCAGCAGGTGCAGGCGCAGATGAAGAACATGGAGCTGCCGCGACTCGACGGCACCCTGGCGGCGCTGGCCACTGCGGCGGCAGGAAGGTAGTTCAAGCAATGCGTGCTGCACTTTGGTTGCTGGCGCTGTTTGGCGTGGCGGTGGCTTCGGCCCTGTTTGTCGGCAACAACCAGGGCACGGTCACGGTGTTTTGGCCGCCTTACCGTGTGGACTTGTCGCTCAATCTGGTGTTACTGCTGGCGCTGGCGGCATTCTTTCTGGTGCACGCTGCGCTGCGCACCCTGGCGGCGCTGTTTGCCATTCCCGGGCTGGCGCAGCGCTGGCGCGTGCAACACCGCGAACACAGCCTGTTCGCGGCCCTGATCGATGCACAGTTGCACCAGTACGCCGGGCGCTTCATTCGGGCCCGCAAGGCGGCCCTGGCGGCCTTGCAACAGGAACAGGCGCTGCGGGCCTCGGGAGAGATGATGCTCGACGGGCAGCGCGTGCGCGCCCTGGGCCACGTGCTGGCGGCGGAAGCCTCGCATGCCTTGCAGGACAAGGCGGCCCGTGAAGACCATCTGCAGGCGGCCTTGCAGCCGCAATCCCCGCCTGAAGTGCGCGAAGGCGTGCAGATGCGCGCCGCCCGCTGGGCCATCGACGACCGCGACATGGCCCTGGCGCTGGAACGGCTCGAAGCCCTGCCTCAGGGCGCCGCGCGCCGTACCGTGGCCTTGCGCATGCGGCTCAAGGCCACGCGTCTGGGGGGGCAAACCCGCCAGGCGCTGGAGACGGCTCGTCTGCTGGCCAAGCATCGGGCGTTTTCCGAAGGTGCAGCGGCCAGTCTGGTGCGTGGTCTGGCGCAGGAACTGCTCAGTGCCGCGCACGACCCCGAGCAGTTATTGCAGGCCTGGGAACAACTCTATGCCGATGAGCAGCAGCAGACCGATGTGGCCCTGCACGCCGCGCTGCGCCTGCAAAGCCTGGGCGGCGACGTGGTGCAGGCCTTGCACTGGGTGTTGCCGGTGTGGCAGCGCCTGCTGGAGCGACCCCACCTGTTCAATGAAAGTCAGCGCGTGAAGCTGGTTCAGTTTTTGCAAGTGGGTCTGCACAGCGCGCCCGCCGCCGAGGGTGCGCTGTGGCTGGCCAGGGTGGAGACCGCGCACCGGCGCGAGCCCGGCGAAGCCAACCTGCAGTATTTGGCCGGCATGGTGTGCGTGGCGCATCGGCTGTGGGGCAAGGGTCAGCAACTGCTCGAGCAGTCCGCGCCCAAATTGACCGACGCCAATCTGAAGCGCCAGGCCTGGCGCGCATTGGCCGTGCTGGCTGAGCAACGCGGCGATGGGGCTGCGGCGCAAGCCGCCTACCGTCAGGCCGCAATGCTCTGATCTGGCGCTGCTGAGGAGGTATGTTGCCAAGGGATACAGGCGGTAACGCCCTTTGGTGGTAAAACAAGGGAATTTTCCCCCCCGCTACCATTTATTTTGCAGCGGCATCGCGCCTTTTAGTCTCAGCATGAAGAAGCCCATCCACGCCGGCGCCCCGGCACTGCAGCAGAGTCCCGAGTTGGCCCAGCAGGCGCTGGCGCGCGTGCTGGAGCCCCTGGCGCACCTGTTGATCACGCATGGCGTGCAGTTGTCCAGCGCGGTCGAGCAGCTCAAACAGACCCTGGTGCAGGCCGCCAGCGATTTTGCCGTGCAAGGTCGCTCCAACACCGATACCCGCATTGCACTGCTCACTGGCGTGCACCGCAAGGACGTGCGTCGCCTGCGCGCGGCGACGGTACTTGCGCGCAGCCAGGCCGCGCCCATCATGTCCGTGGCCAGTTGTGTGGTGGCGCGCTGGATCAGCGAGCCGCGCTACCTGAACGCTGACAACACGGCGCGGCGTCTGGCGCAGAGTCCGCGCCACGCTCTGCCGGGTGAACCGGTGTTCAGCCAACTGGTGGCCGAAGTGACACGCGACGTGGGCGCAAGGGCGGTGCTCGATGAGTTGCAGCGCCTGGGTGTGGTGCTGCTGGAAGACGATGGACATGTGGTGCTCAAGACCACCGCGTTTGTTCCGCAAAGTGGCATGCAGGAGTCGTTCCATTTCCTGGGTGCCAATGTGGCCGATCATTTGTCCACGGCAGTGCGCAACATGGGCGAGCATGCCGGGCTCGGTCCCTGGTTGGAACAAAGTGCTTTTTCCGAAGGTTTGACAGCCGCACAGGCGCAGGAATTGCATGCCGTGGCCAGGCGTCTGTGGGGCAGCGCACTGCAGGAGTTCCTGCAAAAGGCCAGCGTTGCCGAACAGCGCAGCCAGGCGCGGGATGAGCCCAGGAAGCGGGTGCGTTTCGGTGTCTATTTTTTTGAGAGCGCCATGCTCGATGCGAACGTCCCCGCGCCGCTCAAGGCGCGCGCCGGCAGGAGAAAGAAATCATGAACAACTTCGCTCCGTGGTTGCGGCGCGCACTCGGTCTGGCACTGCTGGCGCTGGCCATGGCGCAGCCTGGCTGCGGTGGTGGAAGCACGACCCTGGCCGCTGCGCCGGGCACCGGTGGTACGGGTTTCACTTCCAGCGGGACCATCACCGGCTTCGGCAGCGTGCGGGTGAATGGCGTGTTCTTCGATGACAGCCAGGCCAGCGTGAGCATCGACGGCGCAGCGCAGACGGCCGGGGCCCTGGGTCTGGGCATGCAGGTGATGGTGCAGGGGCAACTCGGCGCGGTGGCGGGCACTGGAACCGCAACCAGCTTCGATGCCTGGTCGCAGGCGCAGGGCCGCATCACTTCGGTGGGTATCTTGGGTTTCCAGGTGGCAGGGATGACGGTCAGCGTTGACAGCAGCACGGTGTACCTCGGTGTGGCGTCCGCCGCTGACCTGCAAGCCGGCATGGCGGTGCGCGTCTGGGGCTTGGCCAGCGATGCGGGACTGACGCGGTGGCAAGCTGCGCGGGTGGAACTGCTCGGCGCCGCGCCTGCGGTGCTGGTGACATCGGGGGTGGTGGCCACCGGTCAACTCAATGGTCTGACGCTGACAGGCAGTCCCACGCCACCGACTGGCCAGAGTGTTCGCGTTGCCGGTACCCTGGTGGGCAGCACGCTGACGGTGCTGTCGGTGCGCCAGCTTTCAGCGGTGCCTGGCGCGAACAGCAACCGTGACGAAGAGATGGAAGGTGTTGTCACCCAGATGAGCACATCGACCAGCTTCTTGCTGGGCAACCAGCCGGTTGACGCCTCGCTGGCGACGGTCAGCGGTGGCAGCGTCAGCGCAGGCGCCAAGGCCGAGGTGACCGGGCGCTGGGTCAACGGGGTGTTTCAAGCCAGCAAGGTTGAACTCGAGTCGGAACTGGACCTGCTCGAAGTGGAAATCAGGGGCGATATCAGCGCCTTTGTCAGTCTTGCCGATTTCACGGTGCGCGGTCAGCGCTGCGACGCCTCAGCGCTGACCCAGGTTGGGGGCGGGAAACTGTCCGATCTGAAGTCCGGGGTGCGAGTTCAATTGCACGGTGTCAAGCGCGGCGACATGGTGCGGGTGACCGAGATCGAACTGGGAAGCTGAACCGGCCATCGGCGCCTGCCGGCCGCCGGCACGGCCTTGGAATCCCGACGCTTAGCGCGACAGCACGCCGCGAATCGTGGCGGCGAGTTCGTCGGCCTGAAACTTGGCGATGTAGGCGTCGGCGCCCACGCTCTTGACATGGCTCTCGTTGGTCTTGCCGCTGAGCGACGAATGGATCACCACGGGCAGGCCCTTGAAGCGGCCGTCCTGCTTGATGTTGCGCGTCAGCGTGAAACCGTCCATCTCGGGCATTTCCAGATCGGTCAGCACCAGGGCCACCTTGTCGCGAATCGTCTTGCCCTGGGCCATGGCCTCGTCGGCCATATGCTGCAACTTGTCCCAGGCTTCCTTGCCGGTCTTGGTCATGATGTAGGGCGCACCCATGGCCTTGAGACCCTGCTCGATCATGGAGCGTGCCACGGCCGAATCGTCCGCTGCCAGGATCACGGTTCCGGCCGGCAGCACCAGAGCGGGGCCGATCGTGTCCTTGTTGACCTTGTCGTTTTCCGTGGGCATGACGTCGCGCAGGATCTGCTCCACGTCCAAAATTTGCGCCAGCCGCGTCTGGTCGGTGTTGCCGTCCAGGCGCGCCAGGCTGGTGATCAGTCCGCCCACGCCGCTGCCCTCGGCGGGGATGATCTGGTTCCACTCCAGACGCACGATTTCATCGACTTCCTCCACCGCGAACGCCTGCGTGGTGCGGGCGAACTCGGCCACGATCAGGATTGCCAGGCCGCGCTTGGGATTGCAGCCCACCACCGCCGGCAAGTCGATCACGGGAATGATCTGACCGCGGATATTCGCCACGCCCAGCACATGCTTGGGCGCGTTGGAAATGGCTGTGATGGTGGGCATGACCAGGATTTCGCGCACCTTGAAGACGTTGATGCCGAACAACTCGCGGTGATCAGAGTGCGGTGTCTCACCCAGACGGAACAGCATCATTTCAAACTGGTTGTTGCCAGTCAGATTGGTGCGCGCATCGACTTCCTGCTGTACGGTATTTTTCATGCTGGGGTCCTTGGGGAGTTCCGGGGTGAACCAGGCTAGAGCATAGCGCAGGTTAGGCGGCGAATTGCAGCGCGGCGAGCCGCGCATAAATCCCGTCGCGTGCCAGCAGTTCGGCGTGTGTGCCCTGCTCCACGATCTGTCCATGGTCCAGCACCACGATGCGGTCGGCCTTTTGCACCGTCGCCAGGCGGTGCGCGATCACCAGCGTGGTGCGGCCCTGCATGGCTGACTCCAGTGCTGCCTGCACCATCTGTTCGCTCTGCGCATCGAGCGCGCTGGTGGCTTCGTCGAGCAGCAGCAGGGGCGGGTTCTTCAGCATCGCGCGGGCAATGGCAATGCGCTGGCGCTGGCCACCGCTCAGGCGCACACCGCGCTCGCCCAGGAAAGTCCGGTAGCCTTCGGGCAGGGTTTCGATGAATTCGTGGGCAAAGGCCGCGCGCGCCGCAGCCTGCACCTGTTCGTCGCTGGCTCCGGGCGCGCCGTAACGGATGTTTTCCAGCGCACTCGTGGAAAAGATCACCGCGTCCTGCGGCACGATGCCGATCTGCTGGCGCAGTTCGCTCAAGGCAAGGTCACGCGTGGCCACGCCGTTGAGGCTTATCCGGCCGGACGCCCCATCCGGATCGTAAAAACGCAGCAGCAACTGGAACACCGTGCTTTTTCCTGCGCCGCTGGCGCCCACCAGCGCCACGGTTTCGCCGGGACGCACCTGCAGGCTGAAGCGGCTCAGTGCCGTTTGCAGGGGTCTCGAAGGGTAGTGAAAGCTCACATCGTCAAAGTCCACGCTGCTGCCGCTGTGCGTGATGGTGGGTGGCACGGGCTGCGCCGGCGAAACAATGGGGGATCGGCTGGCGAGCAGTTCCATGAGGCGTTCGGTGGCGCCCGCGGCGCGCTGCAGGTCGCCATAGACCTCGCCCAGCACGGCAAAGGCGCTGGCCACGATGATGACGTAGACCACGGTCTGGCCCAGATGACCGGCACTCAGGGTCCCGGCCATGACGGCCTGCGTGCCCTGGTAAAGGCCCCACAGCAGGGCCGCGCTGGTGGCGATGATGATGAAGGCCACCAGCACCGAACGCGCCCGGCTGCGGCGCACGGCAGTGGCAAAGGCGTCCTGCGTGGCGGCGTCAAAGCGCGCCGATTCGCGCTCTTCTGCGGTATAGCTTTGCACCACGGGAATGGCGTTGAGCACCTCGGCCGCGATCGCGCTGGAGTCGGCCACGCGGTCCTGGCTGGCGCGCGACAAGCGCCGCACGCGCCGGCCAAACCACAAGGCGGGCAGCACGATCAGCACCAGGATGCCCAGCACCTGCAGCATGACATAGGGGTTGGTCCAGACCAGGATGGCGAGCGCGCCCGTTCCCATGACGGCATTGCGCAAGCCCATGGACAGCGATGAGCCCACGACCGACTGCACCAGGGTGGTGTCGGTGGTCAGGCGCGACAGCACTTCACCGGTCTGCGTGGTTTCGAAGAACTGCGGGCTTTGCTTGAGTACATGCGAGTACACGGCGTTGCGCAGATCCGCCGTGACACGCTCACCCAGCCAGCTCACCAGGTAAAACCGTGCCGCCGAGAAGATACCCAGGGCCGTGGCCACGCCGAACAGTTCCAGGAAGTGGTCGCGCATCGCCATCGCTTGTGCGCCCTTGTCGGAAGGGGTCATGCCGCCATCGATCAGGCTGCGCAGCGCCAGCGGAAAGGCCAGTGTGGCAGCGGCGGCCAGCACCAGGAACAGCAGGGCCAAGCCAATGCGCAAGCGGTAAGGGCGCAGGAACGGCAGCAGTCCGGACAGGGATTTAGGTGGCGCTGTGGGGCGCTGGCTGGGGGTTTTGCTCATCTGGCCAGTTGGCGTCAGGCCACCCACTTTACAAGTCCGCTCCAGGCGGTGCCGAGCACCACCAGACCGAAAGCGATGCGGTAGTAAGCGAAGGAGACAAAATTGTGTGTCGCCACGTAGCGCAGCAGCCAGCGTATGCACAGCCAGGCGCTCAGGAAGGAGACCACCAGACCCACGCTGAACAGCGGCAGGTCGGCCATGGAGAGCAGGGCGCGCTCCTTGTACAGGCTGTAGACGCCGGCGCCTATGAGTGTGGGGATGGCCAGGAAGAAGGAAAATTCCGTGGCCGCCTGGCGGCTCAGGCCCAGCAGCATGCCGCCAATGATGGTGGCACCGCTGCGGCTGGTTCCGGGGATCATGCCAAGGCACTGCACCAGGCCGACCTTGAGCGCATCCAGCGGCCCCATTTCGTCAACGCTCTGGATGCGTGTCACCAGACGCGCGCGCTTTTCCACCCACAGGATGATGAAAGCGCCGACGATGAAGGCGCCGGCCACCACGGGCGCGTTGAACAAATGGGCCTTGATGGTCTTGTAGACCAGCAGTCCCACCACGGCCGCCGGCAGGAAGCCGATGAACACGTTGAGCGCGAAGCGCTGCGCCTGGCGCTGGCTGGGCAGGTCGCGCACCGTGGCGCTGATCTTCTTCCAGTACACCAGCACCACGGCAAAGATGGCGCCGGACTGGATGGCGATGTCGAATACCTTGGACTTGTCGTCGTCAAAACCGAGCAGGGCGCCGGCCAGGATCAGGTGTCCGGTGGACGAAATCGGCAGGAACTCGGTCAGTCCTTCGACCACGCCCATGAGCGCGGCCTTGATGAGCAATGCAATATCCACAAAATTCCTTGAAGGGGGGTCTTGGCAGGTGGCGCGCTGGAAACTGGCGCCGTGCCATAGCCGGATGAATGAGCGCGAATTATCACCGGCCTGTGTGTAGCTCGCATGCCGCGCCCCGCAAGAATCCTGCGTTCAGCGGCGCATCACCACGGCCGGCAGGCCCAGCTTCCTGACTTGCGCCGCCGCCTGGCGCGCCTCTTGCAGCGTGCGATACGGTCCGACCCTGATCAGCAGCAGGGGTCCGGCCTCGGTTTGCGTCGTGTTGCTGTGTACCGGCAGCCCGGCTGCCTCCAGCTTGGCATAGGAGCGGTCGGCGTTCTGTTCCATTGCGAACTGACCCACCGCCACCATGAACCGGCCGCGCTTGGCGCTGGCCAGGGCTGCGGACGCAGCTTCCTTGGGTTTGGCGGGCGGCTTGCGGACCTTGGCCGGTGCCGTTGTGGAGGCGGCGGGCTTGGGCGCGTGGATTGGCTTGGCCAGGACCGGCGCAGGCGCTGGTGTCACGTTCGGGGCTGCTGGCGCCGACGCAGCAGGGGCTGCGCCGACCGCGGCCACGGCGCGTGCCGTTGCAGACGCGACCGGGGTAGGTGCTGATGCCGGGGCCGGGGCGGCAGAAGCTGTTGCGGACACGGCCGAGGCGGCGCGTGCCGGTGCAGACGCCACAAGTGCGGTTGCCGACGCCGCGGCCATGGGCAAAGTTGCTGCGGATGATGCTGCGCCCGCTGGCGCTGGCGCTGCCGAAGCGGGCGGCTCGGGCGCTGAGGCCGGCGCGGCGGTTTGCGAGGCGGCCGATGCCGGCAGCACGACGCTGGCCACAGTCAACGGTGCGCTCGCGCTGCGGCTTGGCGGCGCTGCACGGTGGCCCGGCCCGGCGAAGGCCAGCCAGGCGCCCAGCGCGACTGCGGCGCCCCAGGCCAAGGCGTTCAGCACACCGACCGTGATGGCGCGCCGCCTCGTCGCGGCCATGGCGGCCAGGCGCTCGGTGGTCGCCTTCATGTCAGGCGCGGACTGCAGGGTCTGCGTGACCAGGCGGTTGCAGTGGCGGTAAAAAACGGCATTCGCCCACAGTGCCGGCAGCACGCACTCGACGGCCAGGAACAGCGCGGCCAGACTCCACAGCCATTCCGGCGAAACGGTGGTGAGCAGCGGCAGCACACCGAACAGGGCCAGCGCCACAGCCACGGAAAACCCGAAAAAAGCCAGGGCATGGGCCCACATGCCGCGAAAGATCAGCCAGGCGAAGGTGGCAAAAAAGGCCGGCCAGTGCCAGCTGATGCCGGTTCGGCCCGCGGCGTCAAACCGTGCGAAGCGCGCCAGGTAATCGTCGGTGTGGACCGGGCCGAGCAGCGCACGGTAAAGCGAGGTGGTCAGTGGCAGTTCCGGTGTGGCGGCCGGCTCGGGACTCAAGGGGTCCGGGTCGGTTCCGGCAAGCGCGGCACCGCAAACCTGGCAGGAACCCGCCGGTTCGAGGTTGATGTTTCCGCACTTGAGGCAACGCATTCAGACTCCTGTCATTTTGGTATTTGCTGGCGGGGATATTAACGTGCGGCAGTGCCGCTGGCGCCGCGGACCGGCCGTTTCGCGCCGCCACACCGGCGTTTCGTCGCGCCGGCGCTGCGTTTGTTGTGCCGCGGCGGCACAGTCCGGGCATCATTCAACGCTCTGGAGCCCCCCATGCTGAACCAAATTATCCTGAATACACCGCGCTGGGTCTGGGTCCTGCTGCTGGCGCTGCTTTGGCTGGGACTCAGCCAGACACGGGCGCGCAGTGCCTCGCTGCAGCGCATCACCGTGCTGCCGCTGGTCATGACCGGACTGTCGCTGTATGGCTGCCTGGCTTCCTTCGACAGTGGCGCTGCGCTGTTGGTCTGGCTGGTGGCCGGCATGTTGGCTGTAACCTGGGTGCTGCCGCAGGAGTTGCCCGAAGCGACGCGCTATGACGCGGCGATGCGGCGCTTCAGCCTGCCGGGCAGCTGGCTGCCGCTGGCGCTGATCATGGGACTGTTTCTGACCAAGTACTTTGTGGGGGTCGTCACCGCGCTGCAGCCCGGCTTGCGCGGCGACCCCGTGTTCGCCTTCGGCTTTTCGGTGCTGTACGGGGCTTTCAGCGGGGTCTTCGTGGCGCGCGCCGCACGCCTGTGGCGCCTGGCCTCGCAGCAGGGCAGCGTTGCTGCGCCAGCCATCGCGCAATCGGCCTGACAATCAGGCTTTTTGCCGGTGCTGCCTTGACTCCCACTTTGTCGAACCAATTCACCTGGCGCCTGCTGGGGCGCCACGGCCTGCAGAACCTGGCGCTCAACACCTTGATCGCCGTGTTGCTGTGGAGCGGGTCATCGCGCCAGGACTTTGATGTCCGGTGGGTTTACTCCGAGGGCATAGGACTGTCCATCTGGCTGATCATCGAGCT
Source organism: uncultured beta proteobacterium (assembly GCA_903830985.1). Classification (GTDB taxonomy): domain Bacteria; phylum Pseudomonadota; class Gammaproteobacteria; order Burkholderiales; family Burkholderiaceae_C; genus CAIKVZ01. Next base: position 39,857 of record CAIKVZ010000189.1, on the reverse strand, counting down.
GGGCCGCTTTGTCGTGGACCGCGACTCACCTATTGGTTGGCCGCGCGGCTGGCGGGGTCTGGCGCTGGTGGCCTTCGCCATCGTCACGGGGCTTGTGCTGGGCGTCCTGATCGGCGATGCCTACTCCCATAAATCGAGTTTGGATCGGCTGTTTGCCAGCGGCCAGTCTGCGGGCGCGCTGCTGTTGATGACCTTCGCGATCGGCGGCGTCATCTCTTACCACTTCTATGTGCGCGGCAAGAGCGTCTACTACCAGGCCGAGCTCGAACGCAGCCAGCGCCAGGCAACGGAAGCGCAACTCAAGCTTCTGCAGTCGCAACTGGAGCCGCACATGCTGTTCAACACCCTGGCCAACCTGCGGGTGTTGATCGGTCTGGACGCGAAGCAGGCCCAGGCCATGCTGGACCACTTGATTGCCTACCTGCGCGCCACGCTTGACGCCTCGCGTGCCAGCAGCCATGCCCTGGCCGTGGAGTTCGACCGCCTGCGCGACTACCTGGAGTTGATGGCCGTGCGCATGGGCCCGCGCCTGCAGTACACGCTGGAGCTGCCCGACGAATTGCGCGCGCAGCCCGTGCCCACGCTGCTGCTCCAGTCGCTGGTGGAGAACGCCATCAAGCATGGCCTGGAACCCTGCGTGGCGGGTGGCCATATCCTGGTGCGTGCCTCTGTGCAGAGCGGCAGGCTGGTACTGGAAGTGAGCGACACCGGCGTGGGTCTGCCAGACGCGCCCTTGCAGGAAAACGGCTTTGGCCTGACCCAGGTGCGCGAACGCCTGGTCACGGCCTATGGCCGCGACACACTCATACTGCGCCCCCATCAACCCACGGGAACCCTGGCCGTCATCACCCTCCCGACAGCACCATGAATCCCCCGCCCACTGCACTCATCGCCGAAGACGAGCCCCTGCTGGCCCAGGCCCTGCAGGCTGAACTGGCGCTGGCCTGGCCCGAGTTGCGCGTGCTGGGCGTGGTGGGCGACGGCGCCTCGGCCGTGGCGCAAGCCCTGCAGCACCAGCCCGACGTGCTGTTCTTCGACATCCGCATGCCCGGCCAAAGCGGTCTCGAGGCCGCTGCCGCGCTGGCCGATGCCTGGCCGATGGAGGCGGGCGCGAAGCCGTTTCCGGCGCTGGTGTTCGCCACGGCCTACGACCAGTACGCCTGCCAGGCATTCGAGGCCCAGGCCGTGGATTACCTGCTCAAGCCGGTGCAGGCGGCGCGCCTGTCCCGCACCGTGACCCGGCTGCGGGCCGCGCTGGCGCAGCGCACCAGCGCGGACGCTCAGGCGCGCCTGGAGCAGACGCTGGGCCAACTGCGCGGCTTGCTGGGCGGCGGCGCACTGTCGGCAGGCACAGCCCCGGCGCCGTTGCAGGTGATACAGGCCAGCAGCAGCACGGCGCTGGGCAGCAGCATCCGCATGGTGCCGGTGGCCGAGGTGGTGTATTTCGAGGCCGCAGACAAATACCTGCGCGTCTTGACGGCGGGTCACGAGTACCTGATCCGCACGCCGCTGAAGGAACTGCTGGCGCAACTTGACAGCCAGGTCTTCTGGCAGATTCACCGCGGCACGGTGGTGCGCGCCACTGCCATCGACACCGTGACGCGCGACGAGTCCGGCAAGCTCAGCATCAGCTTGCGCGGTCGCAGCGAGCGGCTCGCGGTGAGTCGTTTGTACGCGCAGCTGTTCAGGGCGATGTGACTTCCAGATTGTCGATCAGGCGGGTGTTGCCCAGGCGCGCGGCGCCCAGCACCACCATCGCCTGTGCGCCCGACGGAGCAGGCGCCTGCAGGTCGCTTTGACGGCGCACAGCCAAGTAGTCGGGCTGCCAGCCACGCGCCGCCAGGGATTGCATGGCCTGTGCCTCCAGTTTGGCCATTGCGCTGGCGCCCAGGTCCGCGCCGTTTTGCACGGCCTGCGCCAGTGCCTGCAGCGCCAAGGACAGTTGCACCGCCTCAATGCGCTCGGTCGGGCTGAGGAATCCGTTGCGTGAACTCAGTGCCAGCCCGTCGCTGGCGCGGCAGGTGTCGCCGGCCACCACCTGAACGGGCAAGGCAAACTGACGCACCATGCCGCGGATCAGCATGAGTTGCTGGTAGTCCTTCTTGCCAAACACCGCCACACCAGGGCCGCCGGCAAAAACGCACGACAACAGTTTGAGTACGACGGTGCACACGCCAATGAAAAAACCCGGACGAAAAAAACCTTCCAGCAGGTCCGCCAGTTCGGCCGGTGGATGCACCTTGTAGGTTTGCGGTTCGGGGTACAACTCGGCTTCGTTCGGGGCGAACAACACATCGCAGCCGGCGGCCTCGAGTTGTGCGCAGTCCGCGGCCCAGGTGCGCGGGTAGGCGTCAAAGTCCTCGTGCGGCAGGAACTGCAGGCGGTTCACAAAAATGCTCACCACCGTGGTGTCACCCAGCGGCCTGGCCTGGCGCACCAGCGCCAGATGGCCCGCGTGCAGATTGCCCATGGTCGGAACAAAGGCCGGGCGCATGCCGGGTTGCAGGAGCTGACGCAGTTCCAGTAGGGTGTGGGCGACTTGCATGGCGGAATACCGGTTGGCGGAAAGTGGCGCGAGTCTAACGGGCTCGTGAATAATCAGCGCATGAACATCACCAACGCTTTTGCACCGAGCTACGCCAGCGCGCGCAGCCAATTCCTGGCCGCGGCCAGCCGCGCCGGGGCACGCATCGAGTCGCATGCGCACCCGCTGCGCGGGCGCGATGGAGAGGATCTGGCCATGGATCTGGCCCTGGTCGGGTCAAGCGATGCGCAGCATCTGCTCATCGTCAGCAGCGCCTGCCACGGCGCCGAGGGCTATTGCGGCAGCGGTGTGCAGGTCCATGCCTTGCACGATGGTCCCTGGCTGGAACACGCACGCGATAACGGCGTGGCGGTGCTGTACATCCACGCCCTGAACCCTTTCGGTTTTTCGCACATTCGGCGCGTGACCCACGAGAACGTCGATATCAACCGCAACTTCCAGGATTTTTCCGGACCGCTGCCGCTGAACGAGGCCTACCGAGAGGTGCACAAGCTGGTACTGCCCGAACAGTGGCCACCAAGCGTCGCCAACGAGGCCGCGCTGGCTGCCGCCACGCCCAAGCTGCAGGCCGTGGTGACCAAAGGCCAGCACGAGTTTCCCTGCGGACTGTTTTTTGGCGGCAAGGAGCCGACCTGGAGCAACCTGACCCTGCGCCAGGTGCTGCGCGATTACGGGACACGGGCCCAACGCATCGCCTGGATCGACCTGCACACCGGTCTGGGCCCCAGCGGCGTGGGCGAGCGCATCTGCGCCTGCGCCGATGACCCGGTGGCGCTGCAGCGCGCCAGAAGCTGGTGGGACAGCGGCGGCGCCACGAAGGTGACGTCGATCTACGACGGCAGTTCCACCTCGGCCCTGCTCACGGGGCTGATGTGGAACGCCATCTACCAGGAGTGCCCGCAGGCCGAGTACACCGGTATTGCGCTGGAATACGGCACCGTTCCCATGGAGCGTTTGCTGCTGGCGCTGCGCGCCGAGCAATGGCTGCAATTGCACCCCCAGACTGACGCCACGCTGGCCCGGCAGATCAAGCAGGAGTTCCTGGCGGTGTTCTACACCGACACCGATGCCTGGAAGCGGCAAATCATTGACCAGGCCCGGGCAGCGTTGTTCCAGGCGGTACAGGGTCTGGCGGGTCGATAGACTTTCAAAACGCCCAGGTCGCCACGACGTAGCCCTGGCGGCGCACCGGCAACTGCATCAGCACGGCTTGGTCGGGGCCGGCGCTGCTGCGCCAACCTCCCTGCCACTGGACACGGTCCCCCTTGTGCAGCAGTGCCGCAGTCAACAAGCGTCCGCCGTCGGCAGGTTGGTACAGCAGGTCCAGCGCGGGTTGCCAGCCATCCTTTTCCCAGCTCAGGCGCAGGTAGAGGTTGCTGCGGCGCAGGCTGGACGATGCGCTGAAGGCATCACCCTGCCAAGCCAGATTGCCGGCCACGGCGCCAACGGGCAAACCCCTGGCCGGCAAGGCCGTCAGGCTGGCGTTGCGCCCGTGCCAGGCGTCCCACTGCGCGTCGGACAGCGCCGTGCCGTCCCACCAGGCTTCCACCAGCAGGCTGAGCTGGCTCTGGTGTGTCCAGGTGGCGCCGATCAGCGCCTGCTTGACACTGCGCAGCGTGGTGGCCTGCCAGGGGTCGCTGCGCACCAGGCCGGCGGCGGCCGGGTCGATGGCCCTGCTGTCGGCGCGCACCATGGCCCGGCCTGAGGCGTGCAATTCCATGGCGTCGCTTGCGACCCAGGCCAGCGCCGCACCGACGCTGGCGCCGGTGTGCGCCCCCAGGCGGGCAAAGCCGTGCCAGTCCACGGCACCCTGGCGCCGGTAGACGCGTGCTGCCAGTGCCGGCTCCTTGGCTCCGGGCTCGGAATGCGGCTGAGTGGGATTTACCCAGACCCAGGACCAGGCCGTGTCGGCGTCGAAGTGTTCGGCCATCAGTACCGGGCGCCCCTCGGCCAGGGTCGAGATCAGCGTGCGGCGCTCTTCCTGCTGCACCACGTCGTTGGGTCGAAAGGCGTAGCCCACGTCCCAGGCGACGATTTTTTTGCCGGCGCTGAACTGCCAACTGCCGGCGTCGTGCGTCGCCACCCCTTCATTCAACCAGGCACGGCTGCCCCGGGCTTGCTGCTGCAGCGTGGCGCTGGCGTTCCAACCGCGCCCGCTGCTGCGCAGTTCGGCCTCCAGCGTTGCGCCCGTTCCCGGCAGGGCCGCCGTGCCGGGAACCAGGGCGTTTGCCTGAGCCAGCGGGCCGGCCTCGCTGGCTTGGCGCTGATCCCATTGCAGCCGGACTTGGCCGCTCAGGGGGAGGCTGGCGTCGCCGGTCTGTGCCGCCGCACCCAGGGCGTGGAGCAGGAGCGTTGCGGTCATCGTGAGACGAAGCATGGATTACTCCAGCGGCGGGTTGCGCACCAGGAACATGGGATTGAGCCACTCGGGCGGCACCTGACGCTCGCGGCGCGACAGGTAGCGCACATGCGTGGTCTTGTGGTTGCTCAACTGGTCGCTCAGCACCATCTCGACGACCATGGTCGGGGCGGCGGGCTTGTCCATCACAAAGCGCGCCTGCTTGGCCAGTTTGTCGGACAGCACATACAGCTCGGCACGCACCGGTTCGTGTCGCGTCCTGCCGACCCACAGCTCGATGCGCTGGTAGCTCACGCCCTTGCGGATGGCGGCCAGGCTCAGGTGCAGGCAGGTTCGCTTGGGGCTAGCGTCGGCGTCGCAGGGTTCCTCGCCAACGATCTTGCCGCTGTAATCCTCGGCCCAGCTCATGGTGGCGATGTCACCCGTGGACGCGTCGCCCAACAGCTTTTGCATCGGTGTGATGCGCAAGGGGCGCTGGCTGTCTGGCATGAGCAGCCAGAAGTCGTCGCCCAGCATCAGCACCTTCTGCCCTTTTTCCGCCGGGCTTTGCATCAGCACCAGCGACTGACGCTTCGCCTGGGTAAAGACGGTGTAGCGGCGTTCCTTGTCGGGCGTTCCGTCGGCATTGAGCACGTTGATCTGCGTCTGCACCTGCAGGTTCTCGGCGCTCATGCGGAACTTGTCGGTGGCCTTGAGCAGCGCGGTAACGTCCTGGGCCGGGGCGGCGAATGTCCAGGAAGCGAGGAGGGCGCTGGTGATGAATTGAAGGGTTTTCATGGACTGATTTCTCATGTGTGGGCCAAGGCATCAACGACGGGCATGTGCACGGTTCTGCGTGCCACCCAGGCCGAGGCGGCCATGGTCAGGGCGATCATGCAGGCGAGGGTGGCCAGGTACAGCGTCGGTTCGATGCTGATGTTCAGCGGGTAGCCGACCGAGCGCCCGGGCGGCGGCGGCATCTCCACCGGAACGATCAGCAGGAACACCGACACCGCCAGGGCAATGAGCGAACCGGCCAGCGCCCCCACGCCGCCCAGCACCATGCCTTCGAGCGAGAGCGTGGTGAGCAGCTGGCCCGGCAGAGTGCCCAGGGCGCGCAGCGTGCCGATTTCGCGCGTGCGTTCGATGATCGCCATGGACATGGCGTTGGTCACGACGAACACCACGATCACGCCGATGATCAGACCCAGCGCGCCGAAGATGCGGTTGTACAGGTCGCGCACCGACTTGTAGAAGAAGGCCTGGTCTTCCCAGGTCTGCAGCGCAAGCTTCGGGTACGCGGCGGCGAGCCGCGCTTGGGTAGGCGTGGTCAGATCCATGCGTGCCAGGAAGATGCCCAGGCTGCTGACGCGCTGCGTGTGCAGCAGCTTTTGCGCGGTGGCGATGTCGGTGTAGACGAGCCGCTTGTCGATCTCCGGCGTGCCGGTGGCAAACACCGCCTTGACCCTCACGTCCAGCGCGTTGAGGGCGCCGTCGGTGGTGCTGGCCAGCAGGGTCAGGCTGCTGCCGGGTTTGGCCTTGAGGTTGCGCGCCAGCGCCTCGCCCAGCATCACCTCGGGCCCTTTCGCGTCGCTGGCCAGGACCCCGCCCTGCTTGACCGTGAGGAAGGGCCCTTTCACCGAGAATTCGCTGTCGGGTTCCACGCCCAGGCCGATCATCACGATGGACTTGTCGCCGTTGCTGATGAGCCCGCTGAACTCGACACGCGGCAGCACGGCGCGCACTGCGGGGTCGAGTAGCAACTGGGTGCGCAGGTCTGCGGCCTGGTCCAGGCCATGCTGCAGCGGCGTTTCTTCGTCCTTAGCAAAGTGGTCCGGCTGGCCCAGCACCAGATGGCCCGAGTCGCGCGCCGCGGCTTCGGCCAGCGACTCGTAGGTGAACAGCGCAAAGCCGCCGGCCAGCAGAATGCCGGCCGTGCCGAGCGCCGCAATGGACACCGTGACCAGCGAGCGGCGCCGGTTGCGCAAGGTGTTTTGCAGTGCGAATTTCAGCCACATGAAGTTAACGTCAATCTTCATTGGAGTCTCCCGTCCAGCAAGGCCAGCACTCGGTCGCAGCGGTTGGTCAATCGGCTGTCGTGCGTGGCAATGACAAAGGCCGCACCCTCGGCGTGACCGAGTTCGCGCATCAGCTCCAGCACCTGATTCGCGGTGTGCGAGTCCAGGCTGGCCGTGGGCTCGTCGGCAATCACCAGCCTGGGACGCTTCACCAGCGCGCGCGCAATCGCCACGCGCTGGCGCTGCCCGCCCGAGAGCGCGTCGGGCCGGTGCTGCGCGTGCTCCAGCAGGCCCACGGCGGCGAGCTGTGCGGCCACGCGTTCGCGCCGCTCGGCCGCAGGCACGCCGGCGATGAACAGCGGGTAGTCCACGTTCTCGGCCACCGTCATCACCGGCACCAGGTTGAAGCTCTGAAAGACAAAGCCCAGGGCGTCGCGGCGCAACAGTGTGCGCTGCACCTCGTTCAGGCCGTTGACCTCGCGCCCGCCGAGCACGATCTGGCCCGAGTCCGGCGTGTCGATGAGTCCGCACAGGTTCAGGATGGTGCTCTTGCCGCTGCCCGAAGGCCCGGTCAGCGCCAGCAGCTCGCCGCGCTGCACCGACAGGTCAATGCCTTGCAGCGCAGGGACAACGTGCGCGCCGAGGCGGTAGGTCTTGTGCACGCCGTGCAGTTCGATCACGGCAGGATGGGGGCTGCGGCTCATGATGCGAGCTTGGCGAGTTGCGCTTGCGCGGCAGCGCTCTGGGGCGCGTTGGAATCTATGACCTGCTTCAGGTATTTGCGCGCCTCGTCGGGGTGCTGGTCCTTGGCGGCGACGCTGGCGGCTTTGATCCAGACGCCGCCACGAAAACCCAGGGGGCTGGCGTCAAACAAGGGGCTGGACAGCACTTCCTGCAGCAGCTTGGCGCCGCGGGCATTGCGGTTCATGAAGCCAGGTACCGCAAGGAAGGTGCTGGCCGCAACAAAGCGAACCTCCAGCACCGCCGGAACACCGTGCTGCAGCGGCGCGCTGTGCGCCGCTGTGAGCAGCGCCAGTGCCTTGTCCTGCAACGCCGTTCCGTCTTCGGCGTAGCCCATCTTTTTCCAGGGCAGCCAACTGGTCCTGGCCTTCATGGCAGTGGCGGCACCCTTGTACGCCATGAGCACAGGATTGTCGGGCTCGGTCTTGAGCAAGGCGTCAAACGCATCGGCAGCGGACGCAGTGGCGCTGTCGTTTCCCTGCGAGGCCTGCTGGAACTGCTCGAAAGCGGCCTGGAATTGCGCATCGGGCGCGGCCCAGGCGCTGGCGCTGAGGGCCAGCACGATGGCCAGGGCCAGTCTGCGGGGGGTGTGTGTGGACATGTGAAATTCCTTAAAAAAGCGTGAAGGGGTTGGCACTGGGGCGAACTTTATTCAGGCTGTCGCGGGAGCGCAGCAGGTCTGAGACAGGCTGCCGCCGGGTGGCGCCAACTGTGTCGGGGGCGGTGTGAGATGCTGTCGCGAGCGCGAAGCGCGGGCCCGCCTAAAATTAAGCCATGAGCGCACCCACCCCCACGACCCCCGACAGCCCCGCATCCAAGCCCAGCAACTTCCTGCGCCAGATCATCGAGCACGACCTCGAGGACGGCACCTACGCCCAGCGCCGCTGGGCAGGCAGCCCCGGCGACGCCGCGCACCACGCTCAGGGGACGCCGGATCCGGCCAAGATCCGCACGCGTTTTCCGCCCGAGCCCAACGGCTACCTGCATGTGGGCCACGCCAAGAGCATTTGCCTGAACTTTGGCCTGGCGCGCGACTATGGCGGCGTGTGCCACCTGCGCTTTGACGACACCAACCCCGAGAAGGAAGACCTGGAGTACGTCACCTCGATCAAGGACACGGTGCGCTGGCTGGGCTTTGACTGGCAGGCCCACGGCACGAGTCACCTGTACCAGGCCAGCGACTACTTCGACTTCATGTACCGCGCCGCCGAGGCCTTGATCGAGGCCGGTCACGCCTATGTGGACGAGCAAAGTGCCGAAGACATACGCCTGAACCGCGGCGACTTCGGCAAGCCTGGCGTGGACAGCCCCTTCAGGGGTCGCACCCCGGCCGAGAACCTGGCGCGCTTTCGCGAGATGCGCGACGGCCGGCACGAGGACGGCGCCATGGTGCTGCGCTCCAGGATCGACATGGCCAGCCCGAACATCAACCTGCGCGACCCGGCCATCTACCGCATCCGCCGCGCCACGCACCACAACACCGGCGACAAGTGGTGCATCTACCCGATGTACACCTTTGCGCACCCGATCGAGGACGCGCTGGAGCAGATCACGCACAGCATCTGCACGCTGGAGTTCGAGGACCAGCGCCCGTTTTACGACTGGCTGCTGGACCGCCTGTGCGAAGGCGGGCTGCTGGCCCAGCCGCACCCGCACCAGTACGAGTTCGCTCGGCTGAACCTGACCTACGTCATCACCAGCAAGCGCAAACTGGCAGCGCTGGTGAACGAGCAACGCGTCAACGGCTGGGACGACCCGCGCATGCCGACCATCGTGGGCCTGCGCCGGCGCGGCTACACGCCCGAGGCGATACAGCTGTTTGCCGAGCGTATCGGCGTCACCAAGAGCGACTCCTGGATCGACTACAGCACGCTCGAAGGCTGTCTGCGCGAAACCCTGGACGTGAGCGCACCAAGAGCCATGGCCGTGCTGGACCCGGTGAAGCTGGTGCTGACCAATTGGGACGAGCTCATGGGGGCCAACTTTGTCGACAGTTGCTCGGCGCCCGTGCACCCGCACCTGCCCGAACTCGGCAAGCGTCAGTTCGTGATCGGACGGGAAGTCTGGATCGAGCGCGGCGACTTCGAGGAGGCGCCACCCAAGGGATTTTTCCGCCTGTTTCCGGGCAACAAGACAAGGCTGAAATACGGCCACGTGATCGAATGCACCGGCTGCGTCAAGGACGCCGGCGGACAGGTCACCGAAGTGCAGGCCAGACTGCTGCCCGACACCAAGAGCGGCACGCCGGGCAGCGACGCGGTCAAGGTCAAGGGCGTGATCACCTGGGTCGCCGTGGCCGACGCAGTGTGTGCCGAGGTGCGCCTGTACGACCGCTTGTTCTCCGACCCCCAGCCCGATGCCGGCGGCAAGGACTTTCTTGAGAGCCTGAATCCCGACAGCCTGAAGGTCGTCACCGCCTTTGTCGAGCCCTCATTGGCGAAGGCGACAGCCGACGACAAGTTCCAGTTCGAGCGCCATGGTTACTTTGTCGCCGACAACCAGGACCATGCGCCGGGCAAGCTGGTGTTCAACCGGGCCACGGGTCTGCGCGATAGCTGGGGGAAATAGCATTCAGTGCGCTGCAGTTGGAGGTCATCGGCCCCGGAAGCTTGAAAAGCGCCGCCAGACGTCTCACACATCCAAATTGGCGGTGGCATGGTCAGGCACGCCATTCTCCCGATATCCCCCTTTAATTGTGCGAGTCCCGAAAATAATGACTTCTCAAGCGCGATATTTGCCCCAAGGGGTAATGGCGCAAGAAACCCTTTGCTGTTAAATTCAAAAAGGCAGCGTAGAAAAAATGTCCGCATCAGCGCCAGGACGGTCGGCCTGGCAACTTGAAGTGATGTACAGCAATTCAATAAAGCCGTCAGCAATAAAAATTCAGGGAAAATATTAAATGGCAACTAAAGTAATGCTTCAGCATCCGGTGAATGGATTGATCAAGAAAGGGTATTTTGGATTTAGTTGGACTTACTTGTTTTTCGGTTGGTGGGTTCCACTGATTCGCGGAGAGCTTGGAATAGCGGTGCTTCATCTGGTCATCACCTTGTTTACATTTGGCTTTTGGCAGTTGATTGTTTCATTTCTGTATAACAAACAATATATGACGCGGATGCTCGAAAAAGGCTATGTGCTCCACGATGCTGAACCAGTCATGGCCTCGGCCCGGGAAAAGCTCGGGATTGCCGACAAGCCATAAACCGCTGGGCAGGTATTGGGTCGGGTCCTGCAATCACGCAGTGATCAAATGCGTCGGGGCAGTACTCCACTGCTCCGCATGCCCAGGCATGCGCTGGCTACTCACCAGTCAGTCTGCGCAGCGCACCCTCCACGCGCTGGGCGCGCGAGCTATCGCAAATCAGCTCGATTCGACTTGGGCCTGGTCGCCAACACGCCGGCATCGGCCAGCTGGGTCACTTCGTCACCGGCTTGCGCGATACAGCCCGGCTCGATGGGCTGCCAGCCGCGGCGCAGCACTAGCTGTTTTGCTGTGTAGCACAGCTCAATATGTGTCGCTTCCGGTGAGCGGCGGTGCACAAAGGCCTCGATGGAGGCGGGCATGCTGACACGAAATTGCGCAGCGGCCAGATCCTCGGCGGGATGGTCGTCGCTGTGCAGCCAGAACACCATGTCAGCCAGCCACAGCAGGGGTCTCCAGCCCAGTTGGATCACGCTCGGACTGTAGTCCTGTTCGCGCAACCATTGCTGGGCCTGGGCGCGCACGTCCTCCTGCTGCGCCTGCACATTCCAGGCACTGGCCAGCAACTCCGCCAACCATTGATTGCAGTTCTGGTAGCGCTGGCTGAAGGCGTAGGCGTTGGCGCTGTAGCTGGCGCCCAGCAGTTGCAGCGCGCGCCGGTCGTCGAGCGCAGCGCGCTGCAGTGCGGCGGCTTCGGCTGGGGGAAAGAACACGATGGAGACGTAGCCTTCGGCCGGGTCGTGCACGCCCAGCACGAAGCCCGACATGCCCTGGTCAAAGATGCGTGGGCGCTGTTCGTCGCAGGCGTAATACAGCTGGCGCACCGACCAAGGCGCGTTGGCGCTGGCCTTGAGGCTGACGCCCGCGTGCGAGTAGCGCTGGTCAAAGCGCGCCAGTGCCAGCCCGGAGCGTGCCACCAGCGCCACGCTCTGGCCGGAGCGTTCCAGCTCGCTTTTCACCAGAGCGGCGACCTGGATCAAGCGGTCTTGTGTCGCCGTGTCGACTTCCGAGTGGGCGTCGCAGTAGCGCAGCGAAGTGGCCTGCACCGGCAGCGCCAGAAACGCCGCTAGCGCGCAGAAGAGCAGGGCGCATGACAGCGCCCTGAGCCTGGTCAAGTGCGAACCAAAGCCAGGATCAGATGGCCACCGGACGGCTGTCCAGTTCACGGTACCAGGCGTCGTCGAGCACCAGGAAAAAGGGGCTGGCGGCGCCTTGCGCGGTCACGGCGGCGAAGGCCATGCCATAGGCGCGTTGCTGCGCCAGCACCTTGTCGCCGGCGGTCAATTGGGCGCGCGCCACGGCCTGGCGCGGCAGCAGCAGGAAGAATTCCTCGGTCTGTTGCGCTGTGGCCTGCAAACGCAGGCGCAGCATGTCGGGCTGCTGCGCGACGGCGGTCATTTCAATGAGGGTGTATTCGCCCTGCGCCACCTTGTTCTTGGCGGAAGAGCTGTCGCTGGACTTCTGGATCGAGGTCGAGGAGCTGCCCACGGAATCCGACGCGGCGCTGGACGCCGAGGAACTGCCGGCCTGAGCCGTGACGCACGCGAATCCCAGGGCCAGTGCGCCCGCCAAGGACATGACTTTGTTGACAATATTTTGCATCTTGGATCCAGGCTGAGAGTGGGGAGGGTGGGTCGAGCATAACTGACCGCGATAACCGCATAAGCGTGACGCTTAGCGTGGATAATTTCACACCATGATCCTCACCTTATTTCCCCTGGGCTGGCAGCACTATCTGCTGGGTGGCCTGTTCGTTGGTGCCGGCGCGGCGCTGCTGTTCGTGCTGACGGGCCGCATCGGCGGCATGAGCACGGTGTTTTCCTCCACCTGGTCTTTCGTCGTGCAGCGGCCGTTTTTTCAGCAGGCCCGTTTTGTCGATTCGCGTGGCTGGCGCCTGGTCTATGCCCTGGGACTGATCCTGGGCGCGCTGGTGTGGTGGCCGGGCTATGTCGGCGGTGGTCACACTGGCACGGCGGTGCCGGCCTGGCAGTTGCTGGTGGGCGGCTTCTTCGTGGGCTTTGGCGCGCGCCTGGGCAATGGCTGCACCTCGGGCCACGGCATTTGCGGCCTGGGCTCGCTGCAATGGCCTTCGCTGCTGGCTGTGCTGACCTTCATGGCGACGGCCTTCCTCACGGCCAACCTCGCTGCAAGGTGGCTGTCATGAGCGCCGCGCGGGTTCTGGCCACGCTGCTGTCCGGGATGCTGTTCGGCTTTGGCCTGTCGGTGTCGGCCATGATCAGCCCCGAGGTGGTGCTGAGCTTTATGCGTTTTGAGGACTTCGGCCTGACGCTGGTGATGGGCGGCGCGGTGCTGGTGGTGCTGCTCGCCTACCAGCTGGCGCCACGCGTGTTTGCAAAACCGCTGCTGGACGACCACTTCCACAAACATCCCAGCGTCTGGAACCGTGACACCGCCGTCGGCGCGGCGCTGTTCGGCGTGGGTTGGGGATTGTGCGGCGTTTGTCCAGGGCCGGCCATCGCAGGTCTGGGTGCGGGCAACTGGAGCCTGCTGTGGGCGCTGGCCGGGATTGCGCTGGGCGCGCTGGTGCAGGGGCTCAGGGCGAAGTAGACCTCGCTGGCGCAATCAAGCCATGCGGCTCACTCCGGGGCTGCCTGCATGCGCTCGGCGCGGCCCAGGCTGCTCTCGATCAAACGGTTCATTTTCTCCGTGGCACCAGTGACCGCCTGGTACAGCGTGGCGGCGTGCTCCGTGACGGCCAGCGGCGGGCGACCCACCAGACGCGCCTCGAGGAGGCAGCGCTTGTCGTTCAAGCCGCTTTTTTGGCCATTTTCGTCACCCAGATGGACTTCCAGTCGCATGATCTGCGCGCTGTGGTGCTTCAGGCCTACAGTGACTTCGCTGGTAGCCCAAGCTGCCAGCGCCTCGTGACCTTCGATGTGATGGTCGGTATTGATTTGGACTTGCATGCCTCATTGTGGACCCATTTCAGGTCAAAGGCTGTAGGACGAGGTCCCTTCAGGGACCTTTTACCTCGGTGCCTCGTCATCCCAAAAACCGGGCTGTTGCAGGACCGCCTCGGGCTTGGCTGAGCGCCGCACCGCAGTCGCCTTTGGGGCCGGCTTGCCGCGCAGCCGTGTCGAAGCGGGCCGGCGGAGCATGGCCAGTGCCTGCTCCGGTGTGGCGTGCAGCCAGGCTCCGTAGTCGGCAGGCTCGATGATGGCGAGGCTACGCTTCTCGTCGCCGGGTCGATGCATGCGGCGCAGCAGGGGATGGTCGTCGGCATTCACCGTGAGCAGGCTGAAACTGGTGACGATGTCGCCACTGGCCAGATCGCGCCAGCCTTCCCACAGCGCGGCTGCGGCAAAGGGCTCCCCATCAGCTTGCGCGATGCGCCAGCGCACGGACTTGCCGCCGTGCGACGAAAGATCTTCCCAACAGGGCTCAAAGAAATCCTGCATCGGTGCCAGCGCGAAGTGGCGTTCGCGCCAGGGTACGCGAAAACTGGGTTTTTCGGCCACGCTCTCGCTGCGCGCGTTGAGGGTGTGGCGCGACAGATCCTTGGCCTGCGCCGCGTCCTTGCTCCAGCGCGGCACCAGGCCAAAGCGTGCCAGCACGCAGCGCACGGTGTCGTCATCCGTTGCGCCGGGTTGCGCCATGACCAGGGGCGCCTCGTAACCGGGGAAGGCCTCGGGCGGCCAGTCCCCCTGAGGCAGTTGCCTTGCGCCCAATGGCATGGCCTGCAATTGAGCGCGCGCGCTGGGGGTGTAATTGGTACACATGGGCGCTCATTTTGCCGGCAAGGCTTATGCTTGGCTATTCGTTCATCCCTGACTTCACACCCATGAAAACAAAATCCGTGCTGGAATTTTCCGACGTCCGCGCCATTGCAGCGGCTGCCGAGGCCGAAGCGCTCAAGAACAACTGGTCGGTGAGCATTGCCATCGTTGACGATGGCGGTCATCTGCTGTCGTTTCAGCGTCTGGACGGAGCTGCGCCCATTTCATCGCACATCGCCCCCGGCAAGGCACGCACGGCGGCACTGGGACGGCGCGAAAGCAAGGCCTACGAGGACATGGTCAACGGCGGCCGTGTCTCGTTTCTCAGCGCTGCCAACCTGGACACCCTGCTTGAAGGCGGTGTGCCCATCATGCAGGACGGTCAATGCCTGGGTGCCGTGGGGGTGAGCGGCGTCAAGTCCAGCGAAGACGCGCAGATTGCGCGCGCCGGCATCGCCGCCATTGGTCTGTGAACCCAGCATGAAAGCCGTCTGGAACAACACCGTCGTGGCCGAGAGCGACGACACCGTGCTGGTCGAAGGGAATCATTACTTTCCCGCCAGTTCGTTGAAGCGCGAGTATGTGGATTTCAGCAACCACAAGACCATGTGCCCCTGGAAGGGCCAGGCGCTTTATTACTCGCTGCTGGTCAATGGCGACCTGAATACCGATGCCGTCTGGTACTACCCCGATCCGAAACCCGAAGCCGCGATGGTGCGCGACCGCCTGGCTTTCGGCAACGGGGTCAAGGTGGTCTGAGCGGGAAGGAGCTTGGCTTTAGGATTCGGCGGCCTCAGGCCGCCGCAGCGCCCAGCTTGCGCAGTTTGCTCGCCCACTTGAGCGCGCCTTCCACGCCCAGGCGGTCGGCCAAACCGATCAGGGTTTGGCGCACGGGGGCGATGCCGACGAAGCGCAGGATGTTGTGCTCCAGGGAACCCACGCCAAAGATGCGCAGGTACCAACCGTAAAGCCGCGACGGCTGGCCCATGGTGACCACCACCCGCGCCGAGCGGCCCTGCAGTCCCCGGGGATTCATCGGACGACCGACTTGCGACTTGAAGGCAAAATCAGGACGTACCACCTGCTCCAGAAAGCCCTTGAGCAGGGCCGGCATGTCGCCCAGCCAGAGCGGGAAAAACAGCACCAGATGTTGCGCCCAGACGATGTCGGTTTGCACCTGTTCCAGCGCGGCGGGCACCTCGCCATGGACCCAATCTTGCTGGCTGCGCAGCAGCGGGAAATCGAGTTTGGCGACCTGTACCCGGCGCACCTCGTGTCCGGCAAGCTCGGCGCCCAGCGCGTACGCATCGGCCAGCGCATGCGACAAGTGCAGGCCTTGCGCGTCGGGATGGCCCTCGACCAACAGGATTCGACAGCCATTCATGGCAACTCCTTAAGGGATAAGAAGTTCCATGGTCCGTGGTGACAATAGTTATGAAATTGACAAATCGCAATTTTGGCCGAGTCTGCCCCTCGAACCTCAGGCCTGTTGTGCTGCGGCGATCTGACGCAGCGCCTGTTCGAACACGGCGCTGGGCTGGCCGCCCGAGATCAGGTGCTGATCGTTGATGATGATGGCGGGCACGGATTGGATGCCGTGGCCGGTGTAGAAGGCCTCGCGCTCGCGTACCGCGGCGGCAAATTCCCCGCTGCTCAGCACCAGGCGCGCGCGCTCCACGTCCAGTCCGGCCTGTGCCACGGCTGCCAGCAACACTTCGGGTGACTCCATGTTTTCGCTGCGGCTGTGGCAGGCGGCGAGCAGCGCCTTTTTGAGTGCCGGTTGCTGCGCCGCAGCTTCCCTTTCAGCCCAATACAACAGGCGGTGCGCGTCTAAGGTATTCCAGATGCGTCCGCGCCCGGCGGTGTTGAAAACGAAGCCCACGTCGGCACCACGCTGGCGGATGGTGTCGCGAATCTGCGTCTGCTGGTCGGCCGTGGAGCCGTACTTCTGCGTCAGGTGTTCGGCAATGTCCTGGCCGCCGCTGGGCATCTGCGGATTGAGCTCGAAGGGCTGGAAGTGAATGTCGGCCGCGACTTCGCCCTTGAGGCTGTCCAGCGCCTGTTCCAGGGCCGCCAGGCCAATGGCGCACCAGGGGCAGGAGATGTCGGATACGAAGTCGATTTTCAGGGTGGAGGTCATGGCGCAGGTCTCGAGTGCGGTTGGTCAAGGTCGAATTCTCGACCATCCGGGCATACCTTGCCGGCACAGGGGCGTTTGCTCAGTTGCCATGGACGGCACCAGCCGCCCGAATATGCGCTTGCGCCAGACCGCGCTGCTGCCTACACTTTGTTCCCGTTTTGCCAACATTTAACCCAGGAGTCAGCCATGCAAGCAAAGAGCAATGTCGTCGGTTGGTTTGAGCTGTATGTGAACGATATGGCGCG
Organism: uncultured beta proteobacterium; assembly: GCA_903830985.1. Lineage (GTDB taxonomy): Bacteria > Pseudomonadota > Gammaproteobacteria > Burkholderiales > Burkholderiaceae_C > CAIKVZ01. Next base: position 22,891 of record CAIKVZ010000189.1, on the reverse strand, counting down.
TGCCAAGGCGTTTTATCAGGCGGTTTTCCAGCATGAAATGTCGGACCTTCCCGCCATGGGCGATGTGCACATGTGCGCCTTCTCGTGGGTGGAAGGCGCCGCCGGCGCGGCAGGCGCCCTGGTCAAGAGCAGCAAGATGGGCCCCGGCGTGGGCGGCAGCCTGGTGTATTTTTCCTGCGCCGACTGCTCGGTGGAGGCGCAGCGTGCCGCAGCCAACGGCGGCAAGTTGCTGCAAGCCAAGATGGCGATCGGCAATTACGGTTTCATCGCCATCGTGCAGGATACCGAAGGCAACGTGATCGGCCTGCATTCGCTGAGCTAGTTTTCCGGCGCCCTGGCCGTTGGCCATGCGCTATCCTGTGAATTTTTTTGCACAGGTTAGAACATGAAGCCAACTGGCCGCCGTCAATTCCTGCGCGGCAGCGCCCAGGCAGCAGCCGCCATGGCGCTGATTCAGCCGTGGCTGCGCAGTGCCTGTGCAGTCGAACCCGACCACCGCACCGGCACGCTGCGCGACGTGGCGCACATCGTCGTACTGACGCAGGAAAATCGCTCCTTTGACCATTATTTCGGCAGCCTGCAGGGCGTGCGCGGTTTTGCCGATCGCTTTCCTGTGCCTGTCGCCGGCGGGCGTTCCGTCTGGCAGCAGCCTCGCGTCCCGCAGAACGCAGCGTCAGGTCCGATGCTGCCGTTTCGTCTGAATACCCACGAGGATTTTGCCCTTATACGAGCCGATGGCACGCCGCACAGTTGGCCCAACGCACAGCAGGCCTGGGACCAGGGGCGCATGGGTCACTGGACACGGGCCAAGGGTGAGCGCGCCATGGGACATTACACGCGCGCCGACCTGCCGTTTCATTACGCATTGGCCGACGCCTTCACGGTCTGCGACGCCTACCATGCCTCGTTTCAGGGTGGCACGAACACGAATCGTCTGTTCCTGTGGACCGGCAGCAATGACCCGCACGCGCTCGCCGGCGGGCCGGCAACCTACAACGATCTGGATTCGCTGCTGTCCAAACCCGAGTTGGGGCACTACAGCTGGACCAGCTATGCCGAACGGCTGCAGGCTGCTGGCATCCGCTGGCAGGTCTACCAGGACATGGCGGACAACTACGACGACAACCCGCTGGCCGGTTTCAAGGCGTTTCGCGACGCGGCGGCGGGCGTGGCCGGCAGCGCAGGCGCTCTGCGGGAACGGGCCTTAAGCACCCGCAGCCTGGCGCAGTTGCGCGCCGACGTGCAGGCCAACGCGCTGCCCCAGGTGACCTGGATCGTGGCGCCTGCGGCCGGGTCCGAGCATCCCGAGCCTTCCAGCCCGGCGCAGGGCGCCAACTACACGGCACAGGTGCTGGAAGCGCTCACCTCCAACCCCGAAGCCTGGAGCCGCACGGTGCTGATCCTGAACTACGACGAGAACGATGGCTTTTTCGACCACGTGCCGCCGCCCGCGGTGCCGTCCTGCCTGGCATGGCATACCGATGCGGAGCGGGCGCGCTGGGCCGGCGCCTCCACCGTGGACACGCGCGGCGAATACCACGAGCACCTCGTCAGTTACCACGCTGGCGCCGCGGAACAGGCTCTGATGCATCGCCCCTACGGTCTGGGCCCGCGCGTGCCGATGCTGGTGATTTCCCCCTGGAGCCGCGGCGGCTGGGTCAACTCCCAGGTGTTTGACCACACTTCAGTGATTCGCTTCATGGAACAGTGCTTTGGCGTGCTCGAGCCCAATATCTCGCCTTGGCGCCGCGCCGTTTGCGGCGACCTCACCAGCACGCTGGATTTCACCCGACCGGACCGCTCTGCCCTGCGACCGCTGCCGCCCACCGCTGATCTGGCGCAGCGCGCCGCGGCCTTGGTGCAACGCAAGTTGGCGGTCGCACCCATCAAGCCGCTGATGCCAAGCCAGGAGTCGGGGACGCGGCCCTCGCGGGCCCTGCCGTACGAACTGCAGGCCAATGCCCGTTGCCGGAGCGATTCGCTGACACTGGTGTTTGCCAATACCGGCGCGGCGGCGGCGGTGTTCCACGTGTACGACCGTCTGCAACTGTCGCAGCTGCCGCGGCGCTACACCGTGGGCGCGGGACGGCAACTCGAGGGCGCGTGGCCGCTGACCCGTCAAGACCCAGCCTACGACCTGTGGGTGCTGGGGCCCAATGGCTTGCATCGGTATTTCACCGGGGCGGCAGCGCCCGGGCCGGAGGTGGGACTCGTCTACCGACCCGCCAGCGCCGAACTCGGGGTCAGTCTGCGCAATGGCAGCGCCGTGCTCTGCAGCTTCGAGCTGACGGCAAATGCCTATGCCAACGCCCCGCCCAGCCGGCATGCGGTGGCGGCGGGCGAAGTGGTTACGCTGAACTTGCCGCTGGGCAGCAGCGGCCTCTGGTACGACTTCTCGCTGCGCGTCGTCGGGTTGCCGGGCTTTTGCCGGCGCTTTGCCGGCCGCATGGAAACCGGCGCTGATTCGATCAGCGATCCGGCCATCGGCCAGCCCATGGTCCTGAGCGGGGCTGCAGTATGAGTACGGCGCTTGTGGCACCACTTTTCTTCACCGGCGAGATCTCTGTCGACGGTCGGACCTTTGACGCCTGGACGAATCAGCCGCTGCTGCCGTCAATGGAGCAGGGTGGCGTCGATTGGCCCAGCTCCTGTCGAAATGGCACCTGCCGCACCTGCATCGGCGTGCTGGAACGCGGCACGGTACGCTATGAGATCGAGTGGCCGGGGCTGAGCGCCGAGGAAAAGGCCGAGGGCTGCGTCCTGCCCTGCGTTGCCTACCCTTGCTCGGACCTGTCGTTGAAGCGCGGATCGTAGGCTGTGCGCGCGGTCAGCGCTGCACGGCCAGTTCGCGCGCGTCGCGCTCGTAGGCTGCCAGGCGCCGCACGGCGCGCTCACGCTGCCCGGGCGTGGCGGCATTGTGCACCACGGCGAAGGTGGCGCAGTTTTCCTGCTTCAGTCGTTCGCTGTAGCCGTCCTGACCGGTCGCCTCGAGCATGCTTTGCATCTGCGCCTGCACCGCGCTCTCATTGGCAAGGCCTGGGCTCGTGCTGACCCGCTTGAGGGTTTGCAGCAGTTCCTTTTGCCGGCGCAGGCGCTCGGCGAAGCTGTGGTCAAAGTCGTAGGACGAAGTTGCAATGCTGTCCCGCAGTGCCGCGCGCTGTGCGTCCTCGAGGGTTCCATAGAGGTTTTCATAGCGCTCCACGCCCACCTTGAAACGCCGTTCGCTTCTCTCCATTGCGCTGCCCTGGCCCCATTTGTCCTGGTAGTCCTGGTTGTTCTTGCGCAGACGCTGCTCGATGTGCAGCAGTTGTGCCGCACTCAGCGTGCCTGCGACCTCGGTGGCCAGCGGCGCAGCCTGGCCGATCAGCGGCTGCAGGTGCGCCTGAATCTCCCTGTAGGCGCTGCAGGCCAGCGCCGGCGTGGTCGTCGCCGCCGCCAGGCCTTGCAGCTTATGCAACAGGTCTGCCGTGAGCGGCAACTCGTGGCTGCGGTGCCAGGCCAGCAACTGGGGCAAGGCCGCGCGCACCCTGGTGGCTTGCGGGTCGTCGAAGTCGACGTAGCTGTCCAGCCACCAATAGCTCAGATCCGGGCTGTTGTTGTAGGCCAGGCGGACGCTGCTGCATCCCTGCAGCAACAGCAACGCGAGCGTGGCAGCCAGCCAGCCGATAATCCGATGGCAACGAAATTCAGGAAACATGGACATGACTCAAAAAGTTGAAGCAGTGGATGTGGTGATCATGGCGGCGGGCAAGGGCACGCGCATGAAAAGCAAACTGCCCAAGGTCTTGCACCTGCTGGCAGGGCGCCCATTGTTGCAGCATGTGATGGATACCGCTTGCGGCCTGGGCGTGCGCAGCATGGTGCTGGTCACTGGGCACGGCGCGGCCGAGGTGGAAACGGCCTGTGGGCGCCAGGTCAGCGAGTCCACACACTTCGATTTGAAGTTCGTGCGCCAGGAGCCGCAGCTCGGCACCGGGCACGCGGTGCAGCAGGCCGTTCCGGTGCTGCCCGAAGACGGCGTGACGCTGATCCTGAACGGCGACGTGCCGCTGATCGAGGCCGACACCTTGCGCGCCCTGTTGCAGGAATGCGCCGGCGACAAATTGGCCCTGCTCACCGTCGACATGCCGGACCCCACGGGTTATGGCCGCATCGTGCGCGCGGGCGACGTGGTGCAGACCATCGTCGAGCACAAGGACGCCACACCGGCGCAGCGCGAGATCCGCGAGATCTACACCGGCGTCATGGCGCTGCCGACAGCGCGTCTGAAACAATGGCTGGCGCGGCTGCGCAATGACAACTCGCAGGCCGAGTTCTACCTCACCGATATCGTGAAATTCGCCGTGGCCGACGGCGCGCCCGTGGTGGCCTGCAAGACCGCGGACCGGGTGCAGGTGGATGGAGTGAACAGCCCGGTGCAACTGGCCGAACTCGAGCGTGCCTACCAGCTGCGGCTGGCGAAGCGCTTCATGGAGCAGGGCGTGCGCCTGGCCGACCCGGCACGCTTTGACGTGCGCGGCGAACTGCTGTGCGCACAGGATGTGTCCATCGACGTGAACTGCATCTTCGAAGGCCAGGTGTCGCTGGGCGAAGACGTGCGCATCGGCGCGAACTGCGTCATCGCGAATGCAAGCATCGAGGCTGGCGCGGTGATCCACCCGTTCACCCACATCGACGGCGAGAGGCTGGGTGTGAGCGTGGGCGAGGGCGCGTTGATCGGCCCGTTTGCGCGCTTGCGTCCCGGCGCCAGGTTGGGCGCCGAAGTGCACATCGGCAATTTCGTCGAGGTGAAGAACTCCACCCTGGCCCGTGGCGCCAAGGCGAATCACCTGGCTTATCTGGGCGACGCCATCGTAGGCGAACGCGTCAACTTCGGCGCCGGCAGCATCACGGCCAACTACGACGGCGCGAACAAGCACCGCACCGTGATCGAAGCCGATGTGCACGTGGGCAGCAACTGCGTGCTGGTCGCGCCTTTGACACTGGGCGCTGGCGGCACGGTGGGCGGTGGCTCCACCCTGACCAAGGACACACCGGCGGGCGCCTTGAGCGTGGCGCGCGGCAAGCAGGTGAGCATCGCGAACTGGTCACGCCCCCAAAAGAGCAAGTCCTGATGACGCGCCGGCTTCTGGTCTGCGTGCTCCTCCTGGGGCTGCATCTGGCCGCGACGGCGCAGGATTCACTGTGGTTCGCGCAGGGCGCGCCCAAGCCCGTTGCGCTGCAGGCGTTGGCCCTGCTGGCTGCCGCGCCAGAGGACGGTCTGGACTCGGAGGATTACGGCGCGGCTGCGCTGGCCCAGGCGATCACTTCTTCGTCGCCAGCGGCGCCGCCCGAAATCGCGGCCGGCCTTGAAGCGCGTCTGACGGCTGCCATGCAGCGCTATCTGGCCGACCTGCATGGCGGACGGGTCGATCCACGCAAGGTCCACGCCGACTTTGATGTCGCTCCCGCTCCCTTCGATCCCGCCGCCTATTTGCAGGCCGCGCTCTCGGCTCAGCGTTTGCCGCAGGCTGTGACCGAGGCGGCGCCGGCACTTGGCCTCTACACGGGTCTGCGTCGGGCGTTGGCTTCATACCGCGAGTTGGAAAAGTTGACGGTCTGGCAACTTCCCCTGCCACCCTTGCCGCGCAAGAAGCTGCTGCCGGGCGAGGACTGGACCGGTACGCCGGCGCTGCTGCAGCGTCTGGTGGCACTCGGCGATCTGGCACCCGACACCGCCCTGCCGCTGACCTATGACGGCGCACTGGTCGAAGCGGTGAAGGCTTTCCAGGCGCGCCATGGTCTGGAGGTCGACGGCGTCATCGGCCTGGACACTTGGCAGCAACTCGCAGTGACGCCGGCGGCAAGGGTGCGCCAGATCGAACTCACGCTGGAGCGCTTGCGCTGGACGCCGCTGCTGAGCGGGCACCGCATGGTCGTGGTGAACGTGCCCGAGTTCATGCTGCGCGCCTACGAGGTCAAGGACGGACGCGTCACCATGCGTCTGGAGTCCCGGATCATTGTTGGTACAGCCCTGAAAACGGGCACGCCGCTGTTCGACGAGGCCATGCGCTTCATCGAGTTCAGCCCCTACTGGAACGTGCCGTCATCGATCGCGCGCAAGGAACTGGTGCCCCGGCTGCGGCGCGATCCCGGGTATTTTCAGCGCGAGGGTTTCGAGTTCGTGGGACGCGACGGCCGGGTGCTGGCCGATCTTTCTGCAGGGCACCTGGATGGAGTGCTGAGCGGTCAGTTGCGCCTGCGCCAGCGCCCGGGCGTGAAAAACGCCCTGGGCGCCATCAAGTTCGTGTTCCCGAACAACGACAACATCTACCTGCACGACACCTCGGCGCCGCAGCTGTTTGACCGGGCCCGGCGCGATTTCAGCCATGGCTGCATTCGCGTCGAGGAGCCTGTGGCGCTGGCGAAATTTGTGCTGCAGGACGATCCCGAGTGGAGCGAGCAGCGCATTCGCGACGCCATGACCAAAGGCCAATCGGCCACGGTGCGGCTCAAGGAAACTCTGCCGGTGGTGATTGCCTACAGCACCGTCATCGTCAAGGGCAGCAAGGTGCACTTCCTGCGTGATCTCTACGGGCACGACCGGTTGCTGGATCAGGCCCTGCGGCAGCATTCAGCGAAACTGCACGGGCCAGCGCCCAAAGCCGCGGCGCGGTAAACTTTGCCCGTCATGACGCAGCGTTTCACCACCCCATCTCGGCGCAGCTTTCTGCGCCACAGCGCGGGCTTGGCTTCGGCCGGTATGGCCCTGGCCTTTGCGCCAACGGTGCGGGCCTCTGCGCCCAACCGCAGCCTGGCGTTCGAACACCTGCACACGGGTGAAAAAATGTCGCTGGTCTACGCTGAGGGCGGCGCCTATGTTCCGCAGGCGCTGACGCGTCTGAACCATCTGCTGCGTGATCACTATTCGGGCGAGGTCGGCGTGATCGATCCCCCCTTGCTCGACCTGCTGTTCGATGTGCAGCAGGCGCTGGGTTCGGTCCGGCCGTTCCAGGTGATCTCGGGTTTTCGCGGCGCGGCCACCAACGCCCACCTGAAGAACACCCGCGGCGGCGGCGTGGCCAGCAAGAGCCTGCACATGGAGGGGCGCGCCATCGACATCCGCATCGCCGGTGTGCCGCTGACCGATCTGCGCACGGCTGCGCTCTCGCTACGAAGCGGCGGCGTGGGCTTCTACGCCCGCGACCAGTTCGTGCACGTCGACACGGGGCGCGTGCGCACCTGGTAGCTTTTCAGGTCGAAGACTTGAGGGGCAGGCGGGGATCGAACTTGCTGCATTTGACGGAAAAGAAGGCCTTCACGTTGCGCACGTTGGCATCGCTGGTGAACAGGCGCTGCGCCAGTGCCAGATAGTCGGGCATGTCGCGCGCCACCACCACCAGGCAGAAGTCCGGCCCGGGGCTCACCCGGTAGCACTGCTGCACCGCCGCGTCCGGCGCCACGCGGGCCTCGAAGGCCTCGCACCAATCAGCGCCTTGGCGGTCCAGCGTCACCTCCACCATCGCTGTCAGACCGTACCCCAACAACGGCGCGAGTATGTCTGCGTCGAGCAGCGCCACCTGACGCGCAATCAGGCCGCTATCGCGCAGCCGTTTGATGCGCCGCAGGCAGGTGGGTGGCGAGATATGGGCCAGTTCGGCCAAAGTCTGGTTGCTGCGCAAGGCATCGGTCTGCAGCAGGTCCAGCAGCAGCAGGTCGACTTCATCGATGTCTGATAATTTCATAATTTGTATATAAATGAAAGTTAACTGAATATAAATTAATTCGTGAAATATTAAACCAATTTTGTTTATAAATTGAATGCATATTTCTCCTTCGAAGCCATAGCATCAGCGCAAGAAATTTTCTGGAGCAGTCTATGTGCGGCATCGTCGGCGCGGTTTCGAACCGCAATATCGTTCCCATCCTGGTGCAGGGCCTGCAGCGCCTGGAATACCGCGGCTACGACTCCTGTGGTGTGGCGGTGCACACGGCAGGGGGCCTGCACCGCGCGCGCAGCACGGCGCGCGTGTCCGAACTGCAGGAGCAGGTGGCACACGACCATCTGGAGGCGCAGACCGGCATTGCCCACACCCGCTGGGCCACGCACGGCGTGCCGGCGGTTCACAACGCGCACCCGCACTTCAGCCACGGCAGCGGCGCCAAAGCGGACACTGCGGCCCGCGTGGCGCTGGTGCACAACGGCATCATTGAAAACCACGACCAGTTGCGCGCCGCGCTGCAGGCCAAGGGCTATGTGTTCACCAGCCAGACCGACACCGAGGTCATCGCCCATCTGGTCGACTCACTGTACGAGGGCGACCTGTTCGAAGCCGTCAAGGCGGCGCTGCCGCAGTTGCATGGCGCCTACGCGCTGGCGGTGATGCACAAGGACGAGCCGCAACGCGTGATCGGCGCGCGCGCCGGCTCGCCGCTGATCCTGGGCGTCGGCAAGAATGGCGAAGAACACTTCCTGGCCAGCGACGCCATGGCCCTGGCCGGCGTGACGCACCAGATCGTCTACCTGGAGGAGGGCGACATCGCCGACCTGCAACTGGGCCGCTACTGGCTGGTGGACAAGGCGCACCGGCCGCTCACCGCAGCGCAGCGCCCGGTCAAGACGGTGCATGCGCACAGCGGTGCGGCCGAGCTCGGCACCTACCGGCACTACATGCAGAAGGAAATCTTCGAGCAACCGCGCGCCATTGCCGACACGCTCGAAGGCATCGAGGGCATCGTGCCCGAACTGTTCGACGGCGTGGGCGAGGGCGCCGCCAGCGCCTGGCGCGTCTTCAAGGACATCGACTCGGTGCTGATCCTGGCCTGCGGCACCAGCTACTACAGCGGATGCACCGCCAAGTACTGGCTGGAGAGCATCGCCAAGATTCCGACCCAGGTGGAAGTGGCCAGCGAATACCGTTACCGCGATTCGGTGCCGAACCCAAAAACCCTGGTGGTCACGATCACGCAGTCGGGCGAGACCGCCGACACCCTGGCCGCGCTGCGCCACGCGCAAAGCCTGGGCATGACGCACACGCTGACGGTCTGCAACGTGGCCACCTCGGCCATGGTGCGCGAGTGCGAGCTGGCCTACATCACGCGTGCCGGCGTGGAAATCGGCGTGGCCTCGACCAAGGCCTTCACGGCCCAACTGGCCGGCTTGTTTTTGCTGACGCTGGCGCTGGCGCAGTCCAAGGGCCGCTTGTCGGAGGCCGAAGAAGCCTCGCACCTGAAAGCCATGCGGCACCTGCCGGCTGCGTTGCAGGCTGTGCTGGCGCTGGAGCCGCAGATCATTGCCTGGGCCGAGGACTTTGCGCGCAAGGAGAACGCGCTGTTCCTGGGCCGTGGCATGCACTACCCGATCGCCATGGAGGGGGCGCTCAAGCTCAAGGAAATCAGCTACATCCATGCCGAGGCCTACCCCGCTGGCGAGCTCAAACACGGCCCACTGGCCCTGGTCACGAGCGAGATGCCGGTGGTCACCGTGGCGCCGAACGACGCGCTGCTGGAGAAACTCAAGAGCAACCTGCAGGAAGTGCGCGCGCGCGGCGGTGTGCTCTACGTGCTGGCCGACGCCGACAGCCACATCGCCTCGGCCGAAGGCATCCACGTGATCCGCATGCCCGAGCACTACGGCGCCCTGTCGCCGCTGTTGCACGTCGTGCCCCTGCAACTCCTGGCCTACCACACCGCCTGCGCCAGAGGCACGGATGTTGACAAGCCGCGCAATCTTGCCAAGAGCGTGACCGTCGAATGACGGTCATGCTCTTGTGGCGCGCAGCGCCAGCGCCACAGGCGCGCAAGATTGCGCGGCTTGCGGTGCAGGCTCATGTCGGCGCAGCCGACGTGAAGCCGCGCAGCGGCGCGCCGTAACCACAAGCCTTTACTGCACTGCCAAGAGCGTGACCGTCGAATGACGGTCGTGCTCTTGCGGCGCGCAGCGCCGACGCCGCAGGCGTGCCAGGTTGCTGGGTTTGCGGTGCAGGCTAACTTGGGCGCAGCCCAAGTTAAGCCGCGAAGCGGCGCGCCGTAACCACAAGCCCAACGTTAAAGCCAAGAGCGTGACCGTCGAATGACGGTCACGCTCTTGTGGCGCGCAGCGCCAGCGCCACAGGCGCGCAAGATTGCGCGGCTTGCGGTGCAGGCCGCACGGACCATGGTGCTGACTGCTGTCAAATGGCGGCTGATGAGTCGCTGCCTAGGGTTTACGCCTAGGAAAAATCCAAGCCCCGACAGTACTATTGATCAAACATCAATACTCCCTGACGCTAACTATCGTCGGAACCAAGGCAAGCACCGTGAGCAAAGTCATCATTACCTGCGCCGTCACCGGCGCCATCCACACCCCCTCCATGTCACCCTACTTGCCGGTGACGCCTGAGGAAATCATTGAGGCCGCCGTTGGCGCGGCCGAGGCAGGCGCGGCCATCATCCACTTGCACGCCCGAGACCCTGTGACTGGCAAGCCCGACCAGAGTCCCGGCGCCTTTGCCAAGTTCCTGCCGCAGATCAAGCAAAGAACCGACGCCGTGCTGAACCTGACCAGCGGCGGTTCGCCCTTCATGAACATCGAGGAGCGCATCCAGCCTTCGATGGTTTTTGCCCCTGAAGTGGCTTCGCTGAACGTCGGCTCCTTCAACTTCGCCCTGTTTCCCATGCTGGAGCGCTTCACCGAGTTCAAGCAGGACTGGGAGCGCAAGCAACTCGAGGACAGCCGCGACCTGATCTTTCGCAACACCTTCAAGGACATCGAATTCGCATTGGCCGCCTGCTCGGCCAACCAGACCCGCTTTGAGTTCGAGTGCTATGACATCGGCCATCTCTACAACCTGGCGCACTTTGCTGACCGCGGCCTGGTCAAACCACCCTTTTTCGTGCAATCGGTGTTCGGCATCCTCGGCGGCATCGGCGTGCACCACGAAGACGTTTCCCACATGCGGCGCACCGCGGACCGGCTGTTCGGCAAGGACTACCAATGGTCGGTGTTGGGCGCCGGCCGTCACCAAATGCGCATTGCCGCCATTGGCGCTGGCCTGGGCGGTAACGTCCGAGTCGGTCTGGAAGACAGTCTTTGGCTGGGCAAAGGGAAACTGGCCGAAAGCAACGCCCATCAGGTACGCCAGGTGCGCCAGATCATCGAAGGCCTGGGCCTTGAAGTCGCCACACCGACGCAAGCCCGGGAGATCCTGCATCTCAAGGGCGCGGAAAACGTCAGGTTCTAGGCCTTGGAAGCGGGGATATCGTGAGCAGTTCTGATGGTTTGCGCAGCACCCATGATGTCGGCATGAATGGCCGCACGCAGTGCGTCGCTGTCCTTGCTCTCAAGGCCACGAATCACCTCGGCGTGCACCCGGCTGGAATCGGCGAAGCCGCTCTCATTCAGGCAAAAACGGATCAGCGGTCCGACGCGGACCCAGAGTTTTTCAATGATGGACAGCACGTAGTTGCTGGCACCAAGACGGTAGATCAGGAAATGAAATTGGAAATTGCTGTCCAGGTAAGCATCAGCGTCCGCGGCGGCGACCGCAGCGCCCATGGCAGCATCGAATTCCTTGAGCCGCGCAATGTGCTCGGGCTCGACCCGACCGACCGCCTGAGAGGCCGCCAGGCCCTCGATATGACAGCGCAGAGCGGTCAGTTCGTCGAACTCCTGGCGCGACAGCACCGGCACGATGACCGAACGATTGGCCCGCAGTTCCAACGCGCCTTCCGCGATCAAGCGGTGCATGGCTTCGCGGGCGGGCATCACGCTGGCGCCGAGCATGGCGGAGATGGCCTTGACGGTAATGGTCTGCCCGGGCTGGAAATGCCCGTTCATGAGCGCGTTGCGCACCGACAGTGTCACCTGCTCGCGCAAGGTGATGTTCTCTACAGGCTTGAGCGCGGGCAGGGCCGGCGCTGGGCGGAATGGGGTTGTCTGCTGGGTTTTCACGCCGGACAAGATAGCACGGTTTTCTTGCTTTGGACTGTGAACGTCGACAGTTCCATGCGCCGTCGATGCAAAAAAACGCGCGGCCAGGCCGCACCACGAAATACTTCAACGACACCCGCAGCAAGGAAAGATAACAATGAATAAAGTTCAACAGGCCGCACCGGTGGCGGTGGTGACAGGCGGCAGCCGCGGCATAGGCCGCGCTGTGGCTGTGGCGCTGGCCAAGCAAGGGTGGAATGTCTGCTTCAGCTATGTCGCCAATGCCGCGGCCGCGCAAGAAACCACGGCCAGCGTCATTGCCGCCGGTGGCCGCGCCCTGGCCGTGAAAGCCGATGTTGCCAGCCCTGAAGACATCCGCCGTTTGTTCGCGGCGGCGTTCCAGGAGTTTGGCCGCATCGATGCCCTGGTGAACAATGCCGGCATCGTCGGCGAGCCGCGCTCTATCCTCGACGCCGACGACGCCCACCTGACGGCGGTGTTTCGCACCAACGTGCTGGGCAGCTTTTTCTGCGTCAGCGAAGCCGCACGCCTGATGTCGACGCAACGAGGCGGTCACGGCGGCACGATCGTCAACATGTCATCGGCTGCAGCACGCCATGGCGGCATGCCCAACGAGGCGCACTATGCGGCGTCCAAAGGCGCGATTGACAGCTTCACCTTTGCCTTGGCCAAGGAGTTGGCGCCACATGGCATCCGTGTCAATGCCGTGCGCCCGGGCCTGATCAACACCGAGATCCACGAGGCCCACGGCGGGCAGGATTTGGTGAATCGGATCGGCCCCACGGTGCCGATCGGGCGCGCCGGCACGGCCGAAGAAGTGGCCGAGGTCGTGGCCTTCCTCTGCGGCTCGCTTTCCAGCTATGTGCACGGGACGCTGGTCGACGTGACCGGCGGGCGCTGAGCTACCAGACTCTTTTCCACATCAAAAACCACAGGGGAAAAACCGATGAAACGCAGAAACATATTGACAGCTACCGCCGGACTCGCTGCCGCGCTGGCCCTTCCCGGAGCCTGGGCCCAAGCGGGGGCCTACCCCAACCGGCCGATCAAATTGATCGTGCCATTCGCCCCCGGCATTTCGCCCGACGTGGTGGCGCGACTGATCGCGGACAAACTGACGGTGGCGCTGGGGCAACCGGTGCTCATCGACAACCGGCCTGGGGCCGGGGGCATGATCGGGGCCGAAGCTGCGGCCAAGGCACCTGCCGACGGCTACAGCCTGCTGTTCAGCGTGAAAGCGGTTCATGCCATTGCGCCAAATGTTTACCAGACCGCCAAGTACAACCCGCTGCGCGACTTCAAGGCAGTGAGCCAAATCCTGCTGGTGCCGCATATCCTGACCGCCGCGCCGAATACGCCGTACAACACCATGAAGGAAATGGTCGAATACGCCAAGCGCAATCCGGACAAGATTGATTTCGCATCCCTGGGCATTGGCTCACAGCCCCACGTGGCGCTTGAGGCGTGGGCAGCCCGCCTGGGCATCAAGCTCAGTCACGTGCCCTACAAGTCCAACCCCTCAGCCGATGTGATGAGCGGAGTTGTCAGCCTCTCGCTGGAGGCATCGACCACGGCCGTGCCCATGATCAAGGCCGGAAAGGTCAAGGCGCTGGCCATCTCGGGCGCCGAACGCATCCCCAGCCTGCCCGATCTGCCGACCATGACAGAGTTTGGCGCCAGCCTTGACCCCAACGGCGTGATTGGCAATTCCTGGCATGGCGTCTTCGCTCCGACCGGCACGCCTGACGAGATCGTGGCCAAGCTCAACACCGAGATCGTCAAGATCGTCAAGATGCCGGAGATTCAGGCCCGTCTGCGATCGCTGGGACTGACACCGACCGGAACGACGGCCGCCGTGCTGGCTACCGGCGCTGCGTCGGATTTTGCGTACTGGGGCCAATTGGTGCGTGAACTGGGCATCAAGGTGGAGTGAAGCAGCGCGGGCTCATTGGCCCGCCACCGCCAGACCCGTCACAAGGATTCAAATTGATCGTCGAACTCAGAACCTACACCGTCAAACCACTGCGCACCGCCGAGTTCCTGGCGTTGTACGAGCGGGCCGCGCTGTCACTGCAAAAGAAATACCTGGGCCAGTTGATCGGCTTCTACGTCTCCGAAGTCGGTCCGCTCAACCAGGTGGTCCATCTTTGGAGATTTGACAGCCTGGCGGAACGCGAGCGCCGGCGCCAGCAAATGGAGGAGGACCCGGGCTGGGCGCTGTACCGTGACGCGCTGCGTGAACTCGACGTGATCGTGCAGCAGGAAACCAAGTTGCTCAAATCCGTTGCGTTCTCGCCCCTTTGACAATCGCTTACCCTGGCCTTGTGGCGCGTTCACCCCATGGCGACACGTCCAAGACCCTGCAACTGCCCTACGAAAACCAACCAGGAATACCCCTTAGATGAACACGATTACGCTCACGCAGGCCGACGCCATGGCCGACCGCGCACTGAAAAAAGGGCGGGAGATGAACGTCCAGCCGCTCACGGTGGCCATCCTTGACGCAGGCGGCCATCTGGTCGTACTGAAACGCGAAGACCATTCAAGCCTGCTTCGCCCCGACATCGCAATCGGTAAAGCGTGGGGCGCGCTGGGCATGGGTTTCGGCGGACGCGAACTCGCGCGTCGCGCGGACAAGGTGCCAAGCTTCTTCACGGCGCTCAACGCCATGTCGGGTGGTCGCATGGTGCCGGTGGCCGGTGGTGCCTTGATCCGCGACAACACGGGTGCGATCCTGGGCTCCATCGGCGTCAGCGGCGACACCTCGGACAATGACGAGCTATGCGTGGTTGACGCAGTCCGTTCCCAGGGGTTGACCCCCGACACCGGAGACAATTGACAGACGGGCGCGACAGTGATGTGCGGCGCCGGTTGTGGCGTCGCTGCGCCCGAAAGCAAGTTAGCGCACTATTTGCCGAAGCCTATGGGGGCAGGCGCCTGCATCGCGATGCGGCTGAACAAGCGCTCGTAGCTCGGGTCGGGCGGGTATTTGCCGGTGAGGGGATCGCAGTTGGTGGCAAAGGCGGCATCCAGTTCCTTCCAGTCGGCGTCGCTCAATACCCGTTGCGCGGCCGGCAGGATCACACTTTCCTCGAGCCGCATGTGCTCGTGGTAGAAGTCCACATAGCGCGTCGTCGCATCGTCAAAGGCCGCGCGCCTGGCGTCTCCCACCAACTCCCAGGCCAGCAACAAGTGCTGCAAGTCACGCACCGTGGATTCGCCGTGGGCATGCTCTTTCTCCAACTGGGCTATCACGTCTCGCGTCTCGGGCGCCAGGCGGGCCACCGGAGGAAACAGCAGCGCCGATTCTTTGGCATGGTGCAGGCGCTCAGGAAATTCGTCGATGTAGAACAGCATGGCGCGCAATACCTCGAAGAAGCTCTCCGGGTTCTTGCCGGGACCGCGTTCCACCATCATGCGCAGGGACCGCAGCATGGCCGACAAGCCCTTGTGCTCGTCGTGGATGATTTGAATGCTTTCGTGTGCCATGGTCACTCCAGAGGTATCTACTGATGCGGCGCCAGCCAAAGAGGTCCGGCGCTTGTTGAGTTTAAAAAAGTGTCAGCCAAGCTGTGGCGCTGGCCGGTTGAGGCCGGCATCTGCAGGCAGCAAAAACTTTGCCAGTGCATCGTTGAATGCCGCGGCCTGTTCAATGTTGGACACATGCGCCGCGCCTGTCAGCACCCCATACCTCGATTGAGGCCAGGCCTGGTGAATTTGCTCCGACATGGCGGGGGGTGTGGCCATGTCCTGGTCGCCAACGAGCACCAGGCCGGGGCTGCGCAAGTGCTGCAAGCCGTCGAGCGTGTTGACGATGGAGATGGCGGCACAACAGCCGGCGAAGCCTGCAACCGAAGTGCCTTCAATCCCGTGACCAATGTGCGCCATGACCTCGGGATTTTTTTCGCGGTAGGAGTCGGTGAACCAACGCGACAAGGTGGCGGGCACCAGTGCCCCCATGCCCTGGGTGCGCGCCAGGGTGGCACGTTCGCTCCAAATGGTGCTGGCGTTGGGCGCGGCTTTTCCAGTGCTGTCGGCTATGACCACATGGTCCATGATTTCGGGGTGGCGAATGGCGAGCACCTGTCCAATCATGCCGCCCAGCGACAAGCCGATCCAATGCGTGCGCGCCACGCCCAGGTGTTGGAGCAAGCCGTGAATATCATCCGCCAACAGTTCCAGGGAGTAGGGCCCTTCAGTGGCCTGCGTCTGGCCGTGGCCCCGGATGTCGTAGCGCAAGACGGTGAAGTGTTTGTCGAGCAAGGCCATTTGTGCATCCCACATGCCCAAGTTTGCTGCCAAAGCGTGGGACAAGGTCAGCCAGGGGCCGCTGCCCGAGATCTCATAGTGAATGTCGATGCCGCCGATGTTTGCGTTCATGTGAAGGACCTGTAGATGCGAGAGGTGAAAATTAGTCTTGGGCTTGCTCAATGGCTTGCAGCAGGCGCTCTGTGTTCAGCGGCAAGTGCCGGCCGCGAATGCCAAGCGCATGGGCTACGGCATTGCCGAGCGCGGCGCCACACGGTCCGGTGGCCACTTCGCCACTGCCGAGGCTGGGGTGTTGCGGGGCGTCGACCAGGTGAATGTCCAATTCCGGCACGTCGTTGAACGACAGAATCGGGTAGTTTCCCCAGTCCTGACTGCAGATGCCTTGTGCGTTCCAGCGCACTGATTCGTGCAAGCTCCAACTGATGGCCTGCAATATGCCTCCCTCAATCTGGTTCAGCAAACCGTCGCGATGCACAATGGCCCCGACGTCCACACAGGCCCACACTTTGCGCACCTTGACCCGCTCCGCCACCTCCACGTGCGCGATCAGGGCGCAATAGCCGGCCTTGTTTTTATAGCGTGCGTAGCCCAGGCCATAGCCATGACCAGAACCCGATGCGCCGCGCGCGCTCCACTGCGCCTGGTGTGCCACGGTTTCAATCACGTGTCGGGCGCGTGGGTCGCTCAAGTGGTTCAAGCGAAAGCTCAGAGGATCGATGCCGACCGCTTCGCTGAGTTCGTCCATGAATGATTCGATGGCAAACACGTTGGCATGCGCGCCCAGCGACCGCAACGCGGACACCCGCACCGGCGAAGTGTCGAGAAAGTGATGCTCGATGGCCAACTCGCCCACGTCATAGGCCGGTATTGCATTGCGCAGACCACCTCCGGTGGGCAGGGGCACGTCCTTTGGCGAAGGCTGGGCGCAGTCTTCGAAGGCCGCCCAGGCGCCCAGCAGTTGTATGCCGTTACCCCAACCGGGTCGGTTCAGATGGGTGGGTGACCACACCTGGGTTTTCCAGCAACTGATGCGCCCCTTGCCGTCCACGCCGGCCTGAATATCCACCACGCTGGCGGCGCCCATGGGCGAGACGGTCATCTCGTCCTCGCGACTCCACTGGACCCGAACAGTCAAGCCCCAGGTGTGCGCGATGAAGGCGGCGTCAAAAGCCACATCGTCGGCGCCGTTGTGGCCATAGCAGCCCGCGCCAGGCGCGTGCTGAACCCGTACTTGCTCGGTACCCAAGTGCAAGGCCTGCGCAATCTGATCGCGCAGTTTGAATACGCCCTGCGAATGAGACCACACCATGATGCCTTGTGCATCAGGCTGCGCCAGCGCGCAGGCAGGACCAATGGATGCGTGGGCAATGTAGGGACGGGAATAGCGGCGCTGCAAAGTGAGTGACGCGGACGAAGGATCGCAGCCAGAGGGTTTCTCCTGGAAGGCAATGTGACTGATCGCTGGCATGTGCGGCAGCAATTTCTCGGCATCGAGTTCGACGGGCAGGTCGGGGATCAACCACTGCGTGAGCAATTTGGCTTGCGCATGGGCGGCGATCAGCGCACCTTCCTCACGTCCCAGCAAGGCCACAAACTGGTGCTGCACCAGCACTCGCTCCACACCAGCCAGGGCAGCAAGTGCTGCAACGTCCAAGGCGACAGGGCGACTGTGGGGATGCGGCCCACGCAGCACACGGGCGTGCCACAGTTCAGGCAAGCGAAGGTCCTGAATGAACCCGGCACCGGTGAACTTGAGCCACAAGTCGTCCCGCAGGGCGACCACCGGCTCGGTTTGCACCGTTACCAGCTTGGGGCTTTCCTCGTCAACGCGCAAACCGTGCCATGCGCTGTCGTCCGACAGTGCCAATGCTCGGTACGACAAGGTAACGCCGGTGGGCGAAATGAACACCCCGGCGCGCAAGCGAAGCTCACCGGCCGGGCAGGCAAAACGCCGTGCCGCAGCGTTGGCAAAGTGGCTGCGCAGAACGTCGCCGACACGACGCCATGATGCGCCGCCGACTTCAATGGATTGGCTTCCTGCGGTATAGCCTTCGTCGGGCGAGCAGGCGGTATCGCCCGCCACCCATCGCACTTGCGATGGCAGCACACCCAAGGCTTCACAGGCGATTTGCGTGAGAGCGGCCGAAATGCCCTGGCCAAGCTCTACCTTGCCGGTGCGCAGTTCGAAGTGACCATCGTCGGTGAAGCGTATCCACTGATCGGCGCGCGGCGCGCTGAGCAAACTAGGCGATGGAGCTGGCATGGGCGAGAATTCTTTTCTGCGCTAAACGTACTGCGCGCAATATGCGTGCGTGGGCGCCGCAGCGACAAAGGTGACGCGACAAAGTGTCGCGAACGAGGACCTCATCGGCATTCGGTTGCCGTTGCAACAAAGCCGTGATGCGGACCAGGATGCCACTGCCGCAGTAGCCACATTGCGCGGCTTGTTCGTCGATGAAGGCTTGCAGCACCCATTTGCCAACCGGATGATCAGGCAGGCCTTGGGCGGTTTGCACATGACGCCCCTCAGCGGCCCACACAGGGACACTGCAGGCGTTCTCCGCCTGCCCGTCTATCAGCACGGTGCAAGCGCCGCAGTGTTCGCTGCCACAGCCAAAGCGCACGGACGCGTCCGAACACTGCTCGCGCAATACATGCAGCAAAACCGCATTGGGCGCCGCATCGAGCGTGCATTCGCGATGGTTGTGGATAATGGCTGTCACGATCTTTTGGCGTGGGTCAGCCACCAGGCGGCCAGCTGAGTGCCATCACTTTCACCCAGCCCATGCGCCGAAGCTTGATCAAATTCGCCCAGCGCCGATTGCACCGTTGGCAGTGTGTAGCCCAACGCGCCTGCTTCTTCCACCATCGCGCGCAAGTCCTTGCGAATGGAGTCAATGTTGAAGTGCGCGGAACCCAAGTCTTCGCCATGCAATGCGGAAACGACAGCGGGTGCGCGCAATTTCAAAATTGCGGGTGCGCCTGACGTGTCGGACAAGATGTCCATCAGCCTTTCCGGGCTCAAACCCGAAGGCGCTGCCAGCGCCAGGGCTTCGCCCAAGGCTTGCCAATAGACCAGCAAAGGCAAGTTGATGGCCAACTTGACGCTGGCACCTGCGCCCACCGCACCCACGTGTTCGACGCGGCGGCAAAGCTGCTCCAACAGTGGTTTGGCGCGGGCGAAGTCTTCATCCGAACCACCCGCCAGTCCCAACAGCTTCCCATTTCGCGCCGGGCCAACGGTTCCGCCCACGGGGCATTCGACAAACTGTGCTTGCGCCTGTTTGAGTTTGGCGCCGAGTTCCTTTTGGGTCACAGGACGCACCGTGCTCATGTCAATGAACAGTTTGCCCGAAACCGCGCCGCTCAACACACCTGCGGGTCCGGTGTAAGCCTGTTCAATGGCTTTGGAATCGGTGAGTACGGAGAGCACGGCTTCGCTGTCGCACAGGGCTTGAGCGGGGGTGTCCGCCCAATGTGCGCCACGGGCCAAAAGCACTTGTGATTTGCCTGCTGTGCGGTTCCAGACCGTCAAGGTATGGCCCTGGTCAAGCAAACGCTCGGCCATCGCGCTACCCATGCGCCCAGTCCCCGAGAGGGTGATCTTCATGGCTTACTCGCTTTCAAGAATGCGCGCTGAGCGACGTGAATGAATTCATTTGATTTTGAACAACTTCATCGCATTGCCACCTTCTATCAATTTGCGGTCGGCAGCGCTCAGGCGATTGACACCAGCGATCAAGCCGCGGGGATCGTCTTCACCCATGTCGTAGGGATAGTCGGTGCCGAGCATGACGTGGTCCGCGCCGTAGCGGTCGATCAATTGCTTCAACAAACGGGGGTCGAAGGTAATGGTGTCGAAATAGAATTTTTCCAAATAGCTGGAAGGCTTCTTCTTGATGACAGTGCGCGTATCCGGGCGCACGCGCCAGGCATGGTCCATGCGCGCCCAGTAGTGCGCCAGGAAGCCACCGCCATGGGCGGCCAAAAACTTGATTTTGGGATGACGTGCCACCACGCCGTCAAAAATCAGATGGCTCACGGCCACCGTGGTTTCAAGCGGGTTGCCAATCACGTTGTTGAAGTAGTGGTTGCGCAGTCGATCGCCCTGGGTGTAGCCCAGTGGGTGCATGAAAATGACAATGCCCAGTTCGTTCGCCTTGGCAAAAAACTTCTCCAGCCCCAGACTCGGATCGGTCAGGTTCAAGCCGTTCACGTTGGTGTTGATCTCCACACCGCGAAGGCCCAGTTTCTTTACGCAATATTCCAGCTCCTGCACGGCGAGTTCTGCATTTTGCAGCGGCACGGAGCCCATCCCCACGAAGCGATCGGGGTGCTTCGCCACCACTTCGGCGATGCCCTTGTTGACTTCGCGTGCGAGTTCGGCGCCATAGGCCGGCTCGGTGAAATAGAAGTATTGATAGGGCGCAGGTGCCACGGCCTGAATGTCCACACCCATTCGATCCATGTCCTGTAGCCGGACATCAATGCCCATCAATTTCGGTCCCCGGTCGCGCATCTGCTTGACGTTGGTCTCGTTCGTCAAGTCGTTGGCGAAGATGACGGTGGGATCGTATTGCGCGGCGTTCAGGTGCGCGGTTTTTTGGTTCACCACGGGGTTCAGATAGTGGCAGTGCACGTCCACGACCTTGAGCTTGCCCTTGCTGTTTCGAACGGTCTTTTGCGCGACGGTTTTGGCAGCCACTTGGGTGCGACTTGTGGTTGACGCTTTGCTTGCCGCCCGGCTGCTGGCCAGGCCGGTGGATGACTCCGCGCTCGAAATATTCTCTGTCTTCCTATGGTTGTGGGAGGGATCCGAGCAGGCAGGGGAACAGGTAAAAAACATGAGAACCTTTATGAGAAAACGATTTAGAAAATACCGAGATGGCGCGTGGCCAGCTCTGGCTCCGCCACCACTTCTTCGGAACTGCCGTCAAAGGCAACCTGGCCAATATTGAGAACCACCAGTTGGTCGGCCAAATCCTGCGCGACCTGCAAGTTTTGTTCCACCAAAATAATCGACAAGCCCTCATTTTTGAGCTTTCGAATTGAATTGTTGACCTCGTGAACAATCAATGGTGCCAAGCCCTCGGAGGGTTCGTCGAGCAGCAGCACATCGGGGTTTCCCATGAGTGCGCGTCCGATCACCAACATCTGCTGTTCACCTCCCGACAAGGTTCCGGCGCGTTGCTTGGCACGGGATTTGAGCTGGGGAAACATGTCGTAGACGCGGGCCAGATTCCATGGCGCTGGAATTTCGCGGCGTTGCGCTGCCACTTCCAGGTTCTCTTGCACGCTCAAGTTGGCGAATACGCGTCGGCCTTGCGGTACCAGGCGAATCCCCTGACGCGCGATGGCTTCGGGCGATAGCTTGTCCATGCGCTTGCCACGCAGCAAGATCTCACCGTCACTGGCGGCCAGCAAACCCGACAGCGTGAGCATGGTCGTGGTCTTGCCCGCACCGTTGCGACCCAGCAGGGCCAGCAGCTCGCCTTGCTTCAAGGAAAATGAAACGCCGTGCAACACATGGCTGCTGCCATAGTGCGCGTGGACGTTCTTCAGGCATAAGAGTTCAGTGGCCAAGGTAGACCTCTCGGGTACGCGGATGGTTGACAACAGTGTCGCGGTCGCCTTCGACAATCAAGCTGCCGTATTGGAGCAATGAGATCTTTTCGGCAAATGCCAGCGCCACATCCATGTCGTGCTCAATCATCACGATGGCGGTCGTGCGCGGCAGTTGGTTGATCAGGTCGCTAACCAGTTTGCGTTCATCCTTTGACAAGCCGGCCAAAGGTTCGTCCAGCAGCAGCAGCTTTGGCGACTGCGACATGGCGACGCCAATTTCCAGGCGGCGTTGTTCACCGTAGGACATCTGCCCCACCGGTCGCTGTGCGCTGTCGGTCAACCCCACGCTGTCCAGAATACTGCGCGCTTGCGCGTAAACGGGATCGGTGTGGCGTAGCGGACGAAACGGGTTGAAGCGTCGTGCACTGATGCCCAGCAGCGCCAGGGCGACGTTGTGCAGCACCGTGTCGTGGTTGAACAGGTTGATGATCTGATAGGTTCGGCTCAGCCCGAAGTGCGGACGTACATGGGCCGGCTTGTTCGTCAGGTCGTGGCCAAACACCTTGATGCTGCCGCTGTCGGGTTGGATCTCTCCGGCAATCTGATTGAACAACGTGGTCTTCCCGGCGCCGTTGGGTCCGATGATGAGTCGCCGTTCGCCTGGTTGGACCGCCAGATGGATGTTCTGAGTGACAGCCACACCGCCAAAACTCTTGCGCAGCGCGGTGACTTCCAGGGCGAGCGTCATGACTTGCCTCCTTGTTCTGCTTTGCGCCACCAACGGGCGGACACCATGCCTTTGGGGAGGAACAACACGATGAACAGGAATACAAAGCCGAGCAACATGTTCCATCGCTCGACGTAGGCTGAAGCGTAATTCTTCAGCATCACCACCAGAACTGCGCCAAGAATGGGTCCCAGCAAGGTGCTGGAACCACCAGCGATCACGCACAGCAGTGCCTCGGCGGAAACGGTGATGGCCATGACGCTTGGATGGATGAATTTGTGAAAATACACATACAACAGGCCTGCGACCGCGCCCAGGAAACTGGCAATGACAAACGTGAACCAGCGGATTGACCAGACGTTGTAGCCCAGAGCGCTCATGCGACGGGGTTGGTCACGTGTGCCCCGTATGGAGGCGCC
>CAIKVZ010000188.1 GCA_903830985.1 uncultured beta proteobacterium | reverse complement strand
GACCTGCGGCATGTAGATGTCGAGCAACACAAAGTCCGGTTTGTGCTGGCGTGCCAGCGCATACGCCGTTTCACTGTCGTGCGTTTCGAAAATCCGCGTGCAACCGATGTTCGTGAGCACGCTGTGCAATACCTCGCGGGAAAACTCGTCGTCATCCACCACCAGCACCTTGCATTGGCTGAATTCGTCTTTTGTCATGGGGCGTCCAGTTTGGTAAATAGGGATCTGTGTCAGGTCGAAACCGCATCATTCTGGATCGTGCCGACTGCGGGTCGAATTGTGTCGCCGTCCAGGTGTTGTCGTATCAATTGCTGCGCGGCTTCAAACGCCGAAGTTACATCCGGTTCCAGCAAACGGCAGTTCACGGTATCGCCGCTGCGGCCAGCGGTTTCCAGGGCCTGGCATAACTCACCCAGCAGCAGCGCACCCACGGTGCGGGCGGCCGATTTCAGGGTGTGAGCGACATCAGCCACCCGCTCACATGAATCGGTCGCAGCAAGAGCGTCGAGTTCGGACACCTGAGCTTGGGCGTGGAGCAGAAACTTTTCCAGCAAACGGCGGTGCAGGCCAGGGTTCTCTCCGACCAACCGGCCCAGGGTTGCGGGGTCCCACATTGGCGCTTGCGCGGTCTTGGCTTCGAACGCATCGATCGGTATGGCCTCGTCCACTTGCTCTGGCCGCGGCAACCACTTCGCCAGCAGGGGCCCGAGCTCGCTCATGCGCAGGGGTTTTGGCAGGTAGTCGTCCATGCCGCGCTCGCGGCAGCGCTGGGCCTCGCCCTGCATGGCGTTGGCCGTGATGGCCACAATCGGCAGATGCTGGCCCGCCGATTCGTTGCGACGGATCGCCTCGGTCAACTCGAAGCCATCCATATTGGGCATATGGCAGTCGGTCAGCAGCAGACCATAGCGCCCGCTGCGCCACATGGCCAGCGCCATGGCGCCGTCTTGCGCCATTTCTGATGCATAGCCGAGCAGGTGCAACTGTTCCTGCAGCACTTCCCGGTTGATGGCATTGTCTTCGGCCACCAGGATCAAGCGCCGCCCCGCCAGCGCCTGTTCAATGCTGGGTGCTCGCGGTCGCACGGG
Organism: uncultured beta proteobacterium; assembly: GCA_903830985.1. Lineage (GTDB taxonomy): Bacteria > Pseudomonadota > Gammaproteobacteria > Burkholderiales > Burkholderiaceae_C > CAIKVZ01. Next base: position 1,260 of record CAIKVZ010000188.1, on the reverse strand, counting down.
CGACCGGCGCTGTTCGCCTGGATAGGCCAAGCCCGACCCCGCGAAGCGTCCGCCGGCCAACGCCACGGCCTGCAACAGTTCACGGCAAAGCAGTGGGCGTGCTGACAGCGAGACTTCGTGCCCGTCGGCGCGAATGCCGACGCTGCGATCGCAGAGTCGAACCACGCCCACGGTTGCGGGGAGCGTGGAGGCCGATGTTGCCTCGTCTGTGTCCAGACCCAGCAGCAAGACGCAGCGCGTGGCCGCCTCAGGCACGTGGCTCAGCAACTGGCAGGCCGTCGCCATGTCAGACAGGACGCGGACCTGGGCGCCTGCGGCTGTGCCATACGCGCGAATGATCTCCGCGGTTTCTGTGTCGCTGGTCACGACGCTGAGTTGCACGCCGGCCAGCGTCGGGTCCGCCGCCATGACGCGGCCCGCCTGCGCCTCCAGCAGGGGCAGATCGACCGTGAATTCGGCGCCTTCACCCAGGGCGCTGCGTACCGAAATCTGTCCACCGAGCAACTCCACCAACCGTTGTGCGATGCTCAAGCCCAGACCGGTGCCACCAAATTTCCGTGCGGTACTCGCGTCGGCCTGGGTGAAGGGCTGAAACAGCTTGTCCAGAGCCAGGGGCCCCATGCCGATGCCATTGTCGGTGACGCGCCAGCGCACACCCGCCTGGCCATCAGCCAGGGTGCAAGCGTGGGCGCTCAAGCGCACTTTTCCCGCGCGCTCGGCGCTGAACTTGATGGCATTGCCCAGCAGGTTGAGCAGAATCTGGCGCAAGCGGTTCGGGTCGCACAGCACCCAGGGCGCCAGTTCGGGTGAGACGAAGGCCGACAGTTCGATGCCCTTGGTGTCGGCACTGGCGTGCAGCAGTTGCACTACCCCTTCTGCCACTTCGCGCAGATGCGTGGGCAGGAACTCCACGGCGAGCTTGCCGGCCTCGATCTTGGAGAAATCCAGAATGTCGTTGAGGATGCCAAGCAGGGCCAGCGACGAGTTGTGGATGGTGTCGAGCATGCGTTGCTGCTCGGGCTGAAGATCGGTCTCTTGCAGAATATCGACCATGCCCACCACGCCGTTCATGGGCGTGCGGATTTCATGACTCATATTGGCCAGAAACTCCGATTTGGCACGGTTGGCGGCATGGGCTGCCTGTTCCACACGACGGCGTTCGGTGATGTCGGTACGCACGGCGATGTATTCGCGCGGCCGGCCGTCCTCGCCCATGAAGGCCACCACCGTGGTGTCAACCCAGAACAGATGGCCGTCCTT
>CAIKVZ010000187.1 GCA_903830985.1 uncultured beta proteobacterium | reverse complement strand
GTTTGCAGTGAATGTGGCCGTGAGCATGATCGTGATGTGAATGCCGCTAAAAACATCCTGTCAAAGTTCGTTTCCGGTTCTGGACATAGAACCCCTGTAGAGGGAATCCTTGCCCTTTAGGGCGGGGAGGATGTCAAGGCGCTATTTTGCGGTATTTGGAGGGGCGAAAAAAAAGCCCCCGAAGGAGCTTTTTGCACGAGGCCCGTTGCCGGGCCAGGCGGAGTTCAGACGCGCTTGCGGTATTCGCCGGTGCGCGTGTCGATTTCGACTTTGTCGCCCTGGGCCACGAAGATCGGGATGCCGATGTCGAAGCCGGTGGCGATCTTGGCAGGCTTGAGCACCTTGCCGGAGGTGTCACCCTTGACGGCGGGCTCGGTCCAGGTGATCTCGCGCACCACGCTGGTGGGCAACTCAACCGAAATGGCCTTGCCGTCGTAGAACACGACTTCGACTTCCATGCCGTCTTCCAGGTAGTTCAGCGAGTCACCCATGTTTTCGGCTTCGACTTCGTACTGGTTGAACTCGGCGTCCATGCAGACATACATCGGGTCAGCGAAGTAGGTGTAGGTGCAGTCCTTCTTTTCCAGGATGACCTGATCCATTTTGTCGTCGGCCTTGAACACTACTTCGGTGCCGAAGTTGGCGATCAGGCTTTTGAGCTTCATGCGCACCGTGGCCGAGTTGCGGCCACCGCGGCTGTATTCGGCTTTCAGTACGACCATGGGGTCCTTGCCGTGCATGATGACGTTGCCGGCGCGTATTTCTTGTGCAGTTTTCATAACGATGAGATGACTTGGCCGTCAGGCAATACCCTGACGTTTAGACCGCAGACTGCGGCGGGTGCGCTCAGCGGCTGTTTGACCGGTTCGCGCGAAGCCTCTGATTTTAGCGGTTTTTTCCGACGAAAAGAAGCAATTGTTCTGCCAGATCGGCCTGTTGCAGCAAACGCAGGCGCGCCGCGAGCACGGTTTGCGTCCAGGCTGGCAGGTCCAAGGCGGGCAGGGGGCCGGCATCGATGCCGTTCCAGACTCGGTGAAACTGGCGCAGCGATGTTGGCGCCTGCAGCCAATCCAGAAAGGCGCTCAGCTTGGCATGGTGCGCCCGGTCGGCTTGCGGGTAGATGGACCAGATGAAGGGTTTCCCTGACCAGAGTGCGCGCACCAATGAATCCTCGCCGCGCACGAAGTTCAGGTCGCAGGCCCACAGCAGGTGGTCGTAGTAACGCTGGCTCATGTGCTCCAGCCAAGTCACCGTCATGGTGCCCAGTTGCTGGGAATCGGGCGGCGCGCCCATTCGGGTCAGTTCGGCTTGTACCGCAGCCTGGGCGCGTCCGGCGGTGACCAGCAGGTTGGTGCGCTGCCGGCCTGCCGCCAGACTCTGCAGCCAGTCCCCCAAAGCCTGTGGCTCGTAGCAAAACAGTGAAACGAGCTGCCCGTTGGGCGCGATGCCCTGCTGCGTCAGCCAGGCATCGCGGTCAAACTCGGACTGGCGCTGCGCCAGGTCGGCCTCGCGCAGCAGTCCGCCAGTGCCAGGGATGAAGCCGGGATAGAAAAAATGTTTGGTCAGGCCCTTGCCCGGACCCTGCAGCACGGGCGAGGGCAGGCCATGGCAGCGCTGCACCCAGGCCTCGGCGCTCAGGTATTCCAGGTTGATCCAGAGCGGTGGCCTGGCCGACCGGGCGTAGTGCGCCACCAACTCCGGTTCCAGCTCGCAGCCGAAGGCTTCGACGAGCACGTCGGCTGGGGCCAATGCCTGCAGACGCTGCAGCGCATCGCCGGACCAGGCCAGGACCTGCACACCCGCCTGGCCTTGCGGCGCCATCCAGCGCAGCGGCGTCGCATCGTCGACCCAAAGCCGCACGTGCTGGCCGCGCTGCGCCAGATCGGCGCACAGGCGCCAGCAGACACCGATGTCGCCATAGTTGTCGATGACTTTGCAATAAATATCCCAGCGCAGCGTGTTCACCTTCTGGATTGTCCACAATACCAGCCATGTCCGAACCCACTGCCGAAATCCACTCCGCCCAGCTGCTAAGCGAAGTCGCCGCGCTGCCGGCCCTGCCCGGCGTGTACCGCTATTTCGATGCGGACGGTGTCGTGCTCTATGTGGGCAAGGCGGGAGACCTGAAGAAGCGCGTGTCGAGCTACTTCCAGAAGACCCACGGCGGCACGCGCATCGGCCACATGGTGAGCCGCATCGTCCGCATGGAAACCACGGTGGTGCGCTCCGAGGCGGAAGCGCTGCTGCTGGAAAACAACCTGATCAAGTCGCTGCATCCCAAGTACAACATCCTGTTTCGAGACGACAAGAGCTATCCCTACCTGAAACTCACCGGCACCCGTGCCACAGACGGGGTCGTTGCCGGTGCACGCACGCCAGCCGCCTTTGCCCGGCTCACCTACTATCGCGGCGGGGTCGACAAGAAGCACCGGTTCTTCGGCCCCTATCCGAGCGCCTGGGCGGTGAAGGAGACGATTCAGCTGCTGCAAAAAGTGTTTCGCCTGCGCACCTGCGAGGACTCGGTTTTTGGCAACCGCACGCGCCCCTGCCTGCTGTACCAGATCAAGCGCTGCTCTGGCCCCTGCGTGGATCTGGTTGATCCGCTGGCCTACGTGCAGGACGTGCGCAACGCGGAAGCGTTTCTCGAGGGCCACGCGCAAAGCCTGGTGCTGGCGCTGGAGGCGCGCATGCAGGCGCACGCGGAAAATCTGGAGTTTGAACAGGCGGCAGAGCTGCGCAACCAGATCGCAGCGCTGTCCAAGGTGCTGCACCAGCAGTCGGTGGAGACCCTGTCAGACAAGGATGTGGACATCCTGGCCGTGCGCGTGCAGGGCGGGCGCGCCTGTGTGAACCTGGCCATGGTGCGCGGTGGACGGCATCTGGGCGACCGTCCTTATTTTCCATCGCATGTGCAGGAGGCCTGCGACATATTGCTGGCCGAAGACCGCCTCGACGGCGAAGCAGCGGAGACGCCGCCGAGCGAGCCGGCAGAAGTCGACGTAGCGGTGCAGGTGCTGCAGGCCTTCATCGCCCAGCATTATCTGGACGTTCCCGTGCCGTCTGCGCTCATCACCAGCGTGCCTGTGGGCTCGGCGCTGCTCGATGCGTTGACGCTGCAGTCTGGGGTGAAGGTCAGCGCCGTGCACCAGCCGCGCGAGCAGCGCCGCCTGTGGCTGGAGATGGCGCAAACGAATGCCGATATCGCGCTGGCGCGCCTGTTGGCCGAAGAAGGCTCGCAGCAGGCGCGCACGCGGGCGCTGGCCGACGCGCTGGACCTGGCCCTGCCCGATCTCGATCAACTTCGCATCGAATGTTTCGACATTTCCCACACGGCGGGCGAATCCACGCAGGCCTCCTGCGTGGTGTTTGCCCAGCACAAGATGCAAAGCGCGCAATATCGGCGCTACAACATTGAAGGCATCACCGGCGGCGACGACTACGCGGCCATGCGCCAGGTGCTGACCCGGCGCTACGCCAAGCTGGCCCAGGCCCTGCGCGAAGCCGGCCCTGCTGGCGCCAGTGCCGGGCTGGCGCGTTTGCCCGATCTGGTGTTGATCGACGGTGGCCGCGGCCAAGTCTCTGTGGCACGCGAGGTGTTCGAGTCGCTGGGCCTGGACCTGGCCACCATCGTCGGCGTGGAAAAAGGAGAGGGCCGCAAGGTGGGTCTGGAAGAGCTGGTGTTTGCCGATGGCCGCGACAAGGTCTATCTGGGCAAGGACTCGGCCGCCCTTATGCTGGTGGCCCAGATCCGCGACGAGGCGCACCGCTTTGCCATTACGGGCATGCGTGCACAGCGTGCCAAGGTGCGCACCGGTGCCAGCAGGATCGAGGATGTACCGGGCGTGGGGCCGAAACGCCGGGCGCGACTGCTGCAGCGCTTTGGCGGCATCCGGGGTCTGGCCGCGGCCGGCGTGGACGACATTGCCACGGTTGAAGGGATCTCGCACGTGCTGGCCGAGCAAATTCACCGGGCCTTGCACTGAAATGACGGCGCGTGGCCAGTTGCTCGCACTGCGCTCGTGACACAATCGAAGCATGTTCCTGACCATCCCCACCATCATGACCTGGACGCGCATCGCCGCGATCCCGCTCATCGTGGGGGTTTTTTACCTGCCGATTGAACCGGCGAGCCGCAACCTTATCGCGACGGTGATGTTCGTGGTGTTTGCTCTGACCGACTGGCTCGATGGTTTTCTGGCGCGCCGTTTGAACCAAACCTCGGCCTTTGGCGCCTTTCTGGATCCAGTTGCCGACAAGTTCCTGGTTTGCGCCAGCGTGCTGGTGCTGGTGCACCTGAACCGCGCCGATGTGTTTGTCGGACTCATCATCATCGGGCGCGAAATCGCCATCTCGGCCTTGCGTGAATGGATGGCGCAAATCGGTGCCACCAAGAGCGTGGCCGTGCACATGATCGGCAAAGTCAAGACCGTGGTGCAGATGGTGGCGATTCCCTTCCTGCTGTTCGACGGCATGCTCTTTGGCGTGATCGACACGCACCTCTGGGGCGTATGGCTGATCTGGCTGGCTGCCGTTTTGACGGTGTGGTCGATGGTCTACTACATGCAAAAGGCCTTGCCCGAAATTCGCGCTCGTGCGAGATAACAAGCTGATTCGGGCCATGCCCGTTGTCTTCGTGTTGATCTGGAGCACCGGCTTCATCGTCGCGCGCTTTGGCATGCCCTTTGCCCCCCCCGATGAAATTCCTGGCCTGGCGCTACGCGCTGTCCATCGCCTGCTTTCTTCCCTGGATCCTGGGGTCGCGTGTGCGCTGGCCGGCCGGGCCGGGCCAATGGTTCCACTTGGGGATGACCGGTGTGTTGATGCACGCCATCTATCTGGGTGGTGTCTGGAGTGCTGTCAAACTGGGTATGGGCTCGGGCCTGTCGGCGTTGATCGTGGGCCTGCAACCCGTGTTGACTGCAGTGTGGTTGTCAGCCCGTGGCGCGCGCGTCACACGCCGTCAATGGGCCGGACTGTTGCTGGGACTGACCGGCCTGGTGTTGGTGGTGGCGCGCAAGTTCGGCCAGGGGGGCGAAGCCAACCTGCTCAACCTTTCCATGGCGCTGGCCGCACTGCTGGGCATTACTGCGGGCACGCTGTACCAGAAACGCTTTGTTCAACCCTGTGACGTGCGTTCGGCCAATACGGTCCAGCTGCTGGCGGCGTTGCTCGTGACCCTGCCTTTGGCCCTGCTGGAGGGACCGGTCATGGAGTGGAATAGCTCGCTGGTTTCGGCCATGGCCTGGTCGGTGCTGGCGTTGACCCTGGGGGGCAGTTCCCTTCTGTACCTGCTGATCCAGCGCGGCGCCGCCACCACCGTGACCTCTTTCATGTACCTTGTGCCACCGGTCACGGCCGTGCTGGCCTTGATTCTGTTTGACGAAGCCATCACGCTCGTCACCTGTGCTGGCATTGCCCTGACGGCTGTGGGCGTGAGCCTGGTGGTGCGACCGCCGCGTGTGTCTTGATCCCAGAAGCACCCAGCTAAAGCGCGCGCAACCGGGTCTGGACACGCCAGCAGCCAGAAGTTTGACGGCAGGTTGGACCAAATTCCAGCGCGGTAACAAGGCATCAAGCCTACATGAATATTGCCTGTCAAGTGAATAAAAGCGAATAGAATTGCCGTCCGCGCTGCGCCTGCTTCACCGTTCGACACGAGAACACGAAGGCCGGTTCTGGCCAGAAAATATTCCCGGATCGCGCTGGGACTGACTGGGGTGGTGAGCAAGAGCCGACACCGCGAAATTCATGCCGTCGCGCCGCGAGGCGAATCGATCAACGCTGATTCTGTAAGAGGGGACACATGTGAACAAGACTGAACTGATAGAGCACATCGCCAGACATGCGGACATTTCCAAGGCGGCGGCTGCGCGCGCCCTGGATGCCACCATCGGTGCTGTCACCACAACCTTGAGGCAAGGCGACTCGGTGTCCCTGGTCGGATTTGGCACCTTTGCCGTGGGCAAACGCGCTGCGCGCGCAGGCCGCAATCCGCGCACTGGCGCTGCGATTAAAATCAAGGCAGCCAAGGTGCCAAAGTTTCGTCCGGGCAAGGCATTGAAAGATGCACTGAACGGCAAAAAAAGTTAGTTCATGAGGGGTGCTTAGCTCAGTTGGTAGAGCGTCTGCCTTACACGCAGAATGTCGGGGGTTCGAGCCCCTCAGCACCCACCACCCAAGCAAAGGCGAACAAACTGTTCGCCTTTTTTTGTAGCTGTTTGAAAAGCGGAACAGACCGCAGCTACTTGCAGTGAGCCAGATCTGTTCGCAAGTCTTTTATCGGAGAGTTTCAGTATGTTTGATTTCGTCCGCAAGCACACCCGGATCATGCAGTTCCTGCTGTTCTTGTTGATCGTTCCGTCCTTCCTGTTGTTCGGAATCGAGGGCTACAGCCGCTTTCGTGACAAGGGTGAAACCGTGGCCGAGGTGGACGGCCAGGAGATCAGTCAGCAGGAGTGGGACGCTGCGCACAAGCAGGAAGTGGAGCGCATCCGCTCGTCCAACCCGAACGTAGACCCCAAGTTGCTGGACTCGCCTCAGGCACGCAATGCTACCCTGGAACGCCTGGTGCGTGACCGGGTGATGCAGGTGGCCGCGGACAAGACCGGCCTGGTCACCGCCGACCAGCGCCTGCGCCGCGCACTGCAAGAGGACCCGACGATAGCCGGACTGCGCCTGCCCGATGGTTCGCTGGACAAGGACCGTTACCGCCAGTTGGTGGCCGCTCAGGGCTTGTCGCCTGAAGGTTTTGAGGCGCGTATTCGTGCCGACCTGTCGAGTCGGCAAGTGACGGGCGGCGTGACCAGCAGCGCCCTGACCTCGGCGAGCCTGGCCGACCTGGCGATCAACGCGTTTTTGGAGCGCCGGGAAGTGCAAGTGGTACGCTTCAATGCTGCAGACTTTGCGCCCAAGGTGGAACTCACAGACGCTGAAGTCGAGGCCTACTACCAGGCGAATCAGCCTCTGTTCCAGTCGACCGAACAGGCCAGCATCGAATACGTGGTGTTGGACCTGGAATCGGTGAAGAAGTCGATTGTGGTGAACGAAGCCGACCTCAAGACCTATTACGAGCAGAACCTGGAACGCCTGAGCGGCAAGGAAGAGCGTCGCGCCAGCCACATTTTGATCGAGTCGCCCAAGACGGCTGCGCCTGAAGCCCGGCAAAAGGCCAAGGCGCGCGCGCAGGAATTGCTGGCTGCCGTGCAGAAGGCGCCTGAGAGCTTTGCCGAACTGGCCAAGAAGAATTCACAGGACGCAGGCTCTGCGGCCAACGGCGGTGACCTGGACTTTTTTAGCCGCGGCGCCATGCTCAAGCCCTTTGAGGACGCTACATTTGCCCTGAAAAAGGGCGAAATCAGCGGCGTGGTCGAGTCCGACTATGGTTACCACATCATCAAGCTCACTGACGTCAAGACCCCAAAGCAGCGCAGCTTTGAGGAAGTGCGCGCCGAGATCGAAGCCGAGTTGAAAAAGACCCAGGCGCAACGCAAGTTTGCCGAAACCGCGGAGATCTTCACCAACACGGTGTACGAGCAATCCGACAGCCTGAAACCTGTGGCCGACAAGCTCAAGCTCGAAGTGCGCACAGCACCGGTCTTGACTCGCAAACCGGCTGCTGGCGTGACGGGCGTGCTGGCCAATGCGAAGTTTCTGGCGGCGGTGTTTGCACCCGACTCAGTGGACAAGAAGCGCAACACCGAAGCCGTGGAAATCGGGCCGAACCAGCTCGCTTCAGCTCGCATTGTTCAGTACACGCCAACCCGCACCTTGCCGCTGGCTGAGGTCAAGGTACAGGTGCGCCAGCGCCTGCAGGGTGCGCGCGGCGCCGACCTCGCGAAGAAGGAAGGCCTGGCCAAATTGGCAGCCTGGCAGTCCAGTCCCGATAGCGCCGTCCTGCCCGCTGCGGTCACGGTGTCGCGCGACCAGCCGCAGAATCAGCCTGGCGCCATCGTCGACGCGGCGCTGCGGGCTGACAGCGCAGCATTGCCAGCATTGACCGGTGTCGACCTGGGTGCACTGGGTTATGCCGTGGTCAAGGTCAACAAGACCGTGGCACGCACCGGTGTCACCGATGAAAGCGCCAAGCAGGACCGTGCGCAATATGGGCAAGCCTGGGGTGCCGCTGAAAGTACTGCCTATTACAACCTGCTGAAGGACCGCTTCAAGGTCAAGATCAAATTGGCCAAGGCAGATGCTAAAGCTGGAACTGATTCACAGTCGGGGTCGGCGCAGTAACAAGTTGACGCTATAATTGCAGGCTGCACGGTGGCTGTAGCTCAGTTGGTAGAGTCCAGGATTGTGATTCCTGTTGTCGTGGGTTCGAGCCCCATCAGCCACCCCAAGTGATATAAATAAAGCCTGCTATCCAAAAGATAGCGGGCTTTTTCGTTGGTGCGCCCAGCATGGGCGCACTCCCGGAGGTGCAAGTCCTCCCGCAAGCTGATCACAGCGAGCGAAGTGAAACGCAACTGCACGAGGGTGACCGAGTGTGGGAAGGAAGCGTGGAGCGTAAATCATGAGCCGATGGACAAGAACCAGATAGAAGGCGTTGCCAAGCAAGGCGAGCGGGCCAATGACCGCGAAGCTTTTGTGATCAAGGCGAGGTGGCGTAAATCTGGCGGTTGTGTGATGAAGGAGTGCGTTCTTACCTGGGGAGATCTCGCCCTATGCCTGAAAGCGAAGCTTCGGCGAAGCCAAAGGGCGACAGTGGGAACTGGAGCGAGAAGTCAGCAGCGGTCGTAGTAGTCGTAGGCAGGGCTGAGTAAGCTGAGACCGAAAGCGAAGGACCAAACGAGGAGGAGTGTTCAGGACCATGTCGATGCAGCAGGTAATGCGTCAGATGCCCGCGCCAGCGGGGCGGGTGGCAGTAGCGTGCGGTGAAGCCGAGCGTGCCCCCACCAGCGACGAAACCTGCGGCCCGCGCCATGCCACACAGAGCACGGGGTCAGCGTTGCTGCAAGCGGCGTTGACGAGAGAGAACCTGCAACGGGCGTTCAAGAGGGTGCGGGCCAACAAAGGCGCGGCCGGTGTTGACGGACTGGATATTGACCAGACGGCACAGCATCTGGCAGTGGCCTGGCCTGCAATTCGTGGGCAACTGTTGACAGGCATGTACCGGCCCAGTCCGGTACGACGGGTACTGATTCCAAAGCCTGACGGTGGCCAGCGTGAACTGGGCATCCCGACGGTGACGGACAGGCTGATCCAGCAGGCACTGCTGCAAGTGCTGCAACCGATTCTGGACCCCACTTTCAGCGAACACAGCTACGGTTTTCGGCCGGGAAGGCGTGCGCACGATGCGGTATTGGCCGCACAGTCGTACGTGCAGTCGGGCCGCCGGGTTGTGGTGGACGTTGACCTGGAGAAATTTTTCGACCGGGTGAACCACGATATTCTCATCGACCGCCTACAGAAGCGGCTCAATGACGCCGGAGTCATCCGGCTGATCCGGGCGTATCTGAACAGCGGCATCATGGGGGATGGCGTGGTGCAGCAGCGGTATCAGGGCACGCCGCAAGGCGGACCTCTGTCGCCGCTGCTGGCCAACGTGCTGCTCGATGAAGTGGACAAGGAACTAGAGCGGCGCGGTCATTGCTTCGCGCGCTACGCCGACGACTGCAACGTTTACGTGCACAGTCGCAAGGCGGGTGAGCGGGTGATGGCGCTGCTGCGACATCTGTATGCCAGGTTGCATCTGACGGTCAACGTTACCAAAAGTGCGGTTGCCAGCGTGTTTGGCCGCAAGTTCTTGGGCTACAGCCTATGGGTAGCCAAGAACGAGCAGGTCAAATTCCGGGTGGCAGACAAACCGATGGCGACGTTCAAACAGCGTATCAGGCAACTGACGCGCCGCTCAGGTGGGTGCAGTCTGGAGCAGGTGGTGCAGCGACTGCGGCCGTACATGCTCGGCTGGAAAGCCTACTTTGGGTTGTCGCAAACGCCAAAGGTCTGGCGCACGCTGGATGAATGGCTGCGACACCGGATGCGGGCGATTCAGCTCAAGCACTGGAAGCGCGGGACAACCATGTTTCGCGAACTGCGTGCGTTGGGAGCCAGCGTTGCTGTGGCGGCACAGGTGGCGGCGAATTCGCGCCGCTGGTGGCGCAACAGCGATCGACTGCTCAAGACAACGCTGACGATCGCCTACTTTGATGCCCTTG
>CAIKVZ010000186.1 GCA_903830985.1 uncultured beta proteobacterium | reverse complement strand
TTCGGCTGTTCGGACTTGAATGCCGTGTGGCAGAGCTGAGCAGCGCAGCAGCGGTCGGATCAGGGCGGGCGTCTGTTTGAGCCCGCAGGGCGAGTTTAGCCCGACCCCGACCGATGAGAGCAGCGCAAGGGACCGCGCAGCGGCTCTGACTTCGGCTGCCTTTTCTTTCGGGTACCTTGCTTTGGGCAAGCAAAGAAAGGTACCTCGCCTGCCGGGGCGAGACCCGGCCTGCACCGAAATCCAAAAAAAGCCCCGGAAAAATCAATCACTTAGGGTGTGTTTCTTGAGAGCTGAAGATCTGACCCACAAAGAATCAGAAGAGTCTGACGCGCAGCACGACCTGCATGGCGATGAGGCCCAGCAGAAAGCCGACGCCGCCGTACAGCAGGCCCTGCAACAGTTTGTTGGTGCGGCGCTGCTCGTTCAACAGGTCGCGCAGGTGGTGGTCGATGTCACCGCGCTGGCTCGAGGCGCCGTGCTTGAGGTACTCGTACAGCAGGCGCGGCAGTTCGGGCAGGAGCTTGGCGTAGTGCGGCGCCTCGTCGCGCAGTTGTTCCATCAACTTTTTCGGTCCCACCTGCTCGATCATCCACTTTTCGAGGAAAGGTTTGGACGTGCTCCACAGGTCCAGGTCGGGATCGAGATCGCGCCCCAGTCCTTCGATGTTGAGCAGGGTTTTTTGCAGCAGCACCAGTTGCGGCTGTATCACCACCTGGAAGCGGCGCGAGGTCTGAAACAGGCGCAGCAGGATCATGCCCAGCGAGATCTCCTTGAGGGGGCGGTCAAAGTAGGGCTCGCAGACGGAGCGGATCGCCGACTCCAGTTCGTCCACGCGCGTGCTCGGAGGCACCCAGCCCGACTCGATGTGCAGTTCGGCCACGCGTTTGTAATCGCGGCGGAAGAACGCGGTGAAGTTCTGCGCCAGATAGTCCTTGTCGCTCTCGGTGAGGGTGCCGATGATGCCGAAGTCCAGCGAGATGTAACGCCCCAGCGTGTCCGGCGCGACGCTCACCTGGATGTTGCCGGGATGCATGTCGGCGTGAAAAAAGCCGTCGCGAAACACCTGGGTGAAAAACAGCGTCACGCCATCCCGCGCCAACTGCTTCATGTCCACGCCAGCGTCCAGCAGACGTTGCCGCTGGTTGATGGGCACGCCGACCATGCGCTCCATCACGATCACCTCAGTGGCGCAGAAGTCCCAGTGCATTTGCGGAATCAGCACCAGATTGAGCCCATCCATGTTGCGCCGCAGCTGGGCTGCGTTGCCCGCCTCGCGCACCAGATCGAGCTCGTCGTGCAGGTACTTGTCAAACTCGGCCACCACTTCCAGCGGCTTGAGGCGCTTGGCCTCGACCGACAGGCCCTCGACCCAGCCGGCCATCATGCGCATCAGGCTCAAATCGTTCTCGATCGCCGGCAGCATGCCAGGCCGCAGCACCTTCACGGCCACGTCCAGATGCCGGCCATTGCGGTCCTTGAGCACGGCAAAGTGCACCTGGGCGATGGATGCGCTGGCCTCGGGCACCTGCTCGAAGCTGACGAAAATGTCGGCCAAAGGCTTGTGAAAGGCGCGCTCGATGGTGGCCACGGCAATGGCTGAATCAAACGGTGGAACGCGGTCCTGCAGGCGCGCCAGTTCGTCGGCCACGTCCAGCGGCAGCAGATCGCGCCGTGTGGACAGCACCTGGCCGAACTTCACGAAGATCGGCCCCAGGCGCTCCAGTGCCTCACGCAGGCGCTGGCCGCGTGGCGCGCGCAGGTCGCGGCCGATGGACAAGATGCGCGCGACGACGCGCAGCCAGGGCTTCTGGAAACTGGTCAGTACCAGTTCATCGAGCCCGTAGCGAAAAACGATCCAGACAATGAAGACGCTGCGGCCTATGCGGCTCATGCCCCACCCTTGCCAGCGTCGGAGTTTCGCGAACCGACAAACTGGCGCAAGGCCGTAGCCATGCGGCGCACGGTCTCACCCACCACATGGGCGGGGGCATCGCCCACGGCACGTGCCAGGTCTTCTTCCAGATCCCAGCGCACATGCTCCACCAGCCAGTTCACCTCGGCCGCGAGTTGCACGTCGCCGTCAATGGAGATCGGCGGCTTCTCGCCGCGCAGCGCCGCCTGCGCCAGCGCGAGAGGGGATTGCTGCGTGACGGTGAGCGTCAGGTCGGACTTGGAATCGGTGCGTGCCAGGTCCAGCAGACCGGCAGGAGTGGCCTGCAAACGGATGGAGAAGGAGCGCCATTCCGCCAGCACCACGCTGCCTTTTTGCCGCAGCAGCCGGGCCTGGGCCTCGGGCTCTTGCATCAGCACGTGATTCAGCAACAGCACCATGCGGTGCTGCACCTCGTCCACGAGCCAGCCCGGGGGCTGCAGCGCGCTGCCGAATTTGTCGAGGAAGGGGTCGAAAAATGAAAAGGGAGACTGTGTTGCCATAGTCTCCCATTATCCCGGAAACGGCGCAGCGCGCCGCCGAGGCTATTGAAGGGCCTGCACGCCGGCGACCAACCAGCCGCCGCCATTCCTGGACTTGGTCATGTTCCAGACTTCGCGGAACGGGCTCGGGCCGGCGGACGGGTCCTCGCGCAGCATGCCGGAGAACTCCACACTCGCCATGTAGTCGGTGGCACGCTCCTCAATGCCCAACAGTTCGGCGTTGAGCATCACCACTTCGGTCTTGCCCGCCTGAGCACCGGCTTGCGCATCACGCTCGGCCAGTTGGCCCTTGATTTCCGCCAGCATGCCGTCGGTCATCATGGCGCGCAGCGCCGCCATGTCGGACACGTCCCACGCCGCTTGCATCGTCACAAAATTGGCCTTCGCCGCGCCCAGGAAGCCGGCGGCGTCAAAGTCAGCCGGCACACCCCAGCTTTGCGAGCCCTTCAGGGCCGAGCCGATCATGGAGCCGCCTGCTGCTGGCGTGGCCGCATCGAACGAAGCGGTATTGCGCTCCCAGGGGCGCGCCGAGGCGTCGTTGCCAACGTTCTCCGGGCGATAAGTGCCGGGACTTTGCGTCGCGCCCTGGTAGGCGAAAGGCGTCGCCTGATTACCCGCCTGCGCGGCGCGGCGGCTGCGCATGAACCAGCCCACCGCCATCATCACGCCAAGGGCCAGCAGGCCGAACATCAGGATCTGGCCAAAGCCTTCACCAAAACCCAGAGAATGCGCCAGCCAGGCCAGACCCAGTCCCGCGGCCAAGCCACCGAGCATGGCGCCCCAGGGCTTGCGCGGCGCCACAGGTGGCGCAACGGGCGCGGCAGGCGCAGGTGCCGCAGCCGCACTTTGCGTGGCACCACCCGGTGCCCGCGTGGCCTCACGCTGCGTCACGTTGCTCGATTGCTGGCCCACGGATTTGCCACCGCCCATACGGCGCGCCGCGTCGGCGTTCATGCCCGTGAAAGCCAGCGCCAGCGCCAGAATCATTGCCCAAATTTTCATGCCATCTCCCTGTTCATTATTTTCAACACTTGATCCCCACATGCAGCGCCACCATACCGCCGCTCAGGTTGTGGTAATCGACGTGACCAAAGCCGCAGTTGCGCATCAGGGTCTTCAACTCTTCCTGCCCAGGGTGCATGCGGATCGACTCCGCCAAATAGCGATAGCTGGCATCGTCGCCGGCGATCAGCTTGCCCATAGTTGGGAGCACTTTGAAGGAATACCAGTCGTATATTTTTTCCAGCGGCTTGGCCACCTTGGAAAACTCCAGCACCAGCAGCTTGGCGCCGGGCTTGAGCACGCGGTTCATCTCCTTGAGCGCAGCGTCCTTGTGCGTCATGTTGCGCAGGCCGAAGGCCACGCTCACCAGATCGAAGTGGTTGTCCGGGAACGGCAGCTTCTCGGCGTCGCACACCAGGGTGGGCAGGGCCACGCCGGCGTCGAGCAGGCGGTCGCGCCCGGTGCGCAACATGGCCTCGTTGATGTCGGTATGCACCACCTGCCCGCTGGCACCGACCTTCTTCGCGAAAGCCAGGGCCAGATCGCCCGTGCCGCCGGCAATGTCCAGCACCTGCTGACCTTCATGCAGGTTCGCCACCATCACGGTGTAGGCCTTCCAGGCCCGGTGCAGCCCCATCGACATCACGTCGTTCATCAGGTCGTACTTGGACGCGACCGAATCAAACACGCCGCGCACGCGCTGCGCCTTTTCCTTCTCGTCGACTGACTGGTAACCGAAATGTGTAGTTGTCATGGGGCAATGCTAGGGGTAAACGGATTCAGGGGCGTGACCGCTGCGGTAAAACCGGGCGGGATGTGGCGATTATGCTGAAAGCCGGGTCGCCGCCGCCGCGCCACAGGCGTGGCAGAACTTGGCGAAGGCGCTTTTGCGCGCGCCGCAAGGGCCGCAGTGGTTGTGCAGACCGATGCCGCAGTGCGGGCAAAAATCGTTGCTCTCCAGCTTCAGGTCCACCGGGCGCTCGCAGCCCGGGCACACGCCCTTGGCCAGGCGCGCCAGTGCCACGTCGTAGCTCAGCTCCTCGCGGCGCTGCACGTCAGGCAGCGCCTCGGCCTGCTTTTGCCGCTCCAGATAGCGGTTCAAGGCCAGGATGGCGTAGCGCCCCACCAGCACGGTGATGACGATGCCCACGCTGTAGCGCACATAGCCGCCGTAGCTCGGCAGGTAGGGCACCAACTCCACAAAGAACGTGAACAGCGCAAAGAAGATGAAGCCCCAGACAAAGGGCCACCAGGTGCTCTTGCGCTGCTTGGCGAACAGCCAGCCCGCCACCGCCAGCAGGGGCAGTGTGAGCGCCAGGCGATAGCCGAAGACGCGCAACTGCTGCGCCCGAAGCGCCTTGTTCCAGCCATCCTCAGCGGCTTTTTCCAGCTCGCGCAATTGAGCCTGTGCCCGGGCTTGCGCCTGACGTGAATCCAGTTGCGACTGCTTGCTGGACTCCACCACCGTGAGCGCCTCGCGCTCGGTCTGGCGCAGCTTGTCGAGCTGGGCGGTGCGTGCCACCAGTTCATCGTCCTGAGCCGCACGCGCCGTGGCGTGGCGCGTGGCCAGCCAGTTGTTGAAGGTCTCGCGGGCTGCCTGGTTGTCGGCGCGCGCCACCTGCAGCTTGAGTTGCGCCTGACTCAGCGCCTGCGCCGCGTCGTGTTCAGCGCGCTGCGCGTCTTTCACGGTCTGGCGCAGGGCCGGCGTTTGCGCCGGGTCCATGAAGTCATCGAGCGTCTGGTGCTGCTCCACACTGGGCAGGTCGCCGATCAGCGCGCCGCCCAGACCCACGAGGAAGCTGGCAAAAACAAAGGCCACGAGCCACAGGGCACGGTGGAACCACTTTTCCGACAGACGAAGGACCTTGCTCATGAAAACACTCCTGAAAAGTGAAGAGATGAAGTTGCGGCCGCCCGGTCGACGGCACAAGGGAAGCAGCGCTGCGGCACCCCCCGGTCAAGGGTCGCACATTGACCTTGTTTTGACAACATCATGAACCCGCACCTTGCGCGAATGAGGCAAAGCAAAGCGCGCCCTCCGAGGCGCGCCGCAAATGACGGGCTGAAAGCGGCTCAGAGCCCTGGCAGCCTCGCTTCAGGCTTTGGGCAGGGTCACGCCGCGCTGGCCCTGGTACTTGCCGCCGCGGTCCTTGTAGCTGGTCTCGCAGACATCGTCCGGGTCGCACTCGAAGAACAGCACCTGGGCGCAGCCTTCGCCGGCGTAGATCTTGGCCGGCAGCGGTGTGGTGTTGGAAAACTCCAGCGTCACATAGCCTTCCCACTCGGGCTCGAACGGCGTCACGTTGACGATGATGCCGCAGCGCGCGTAGGTGCTTTTCCCTAAACAGATGGTCAGCACGTTGCGCGGGATGCGAAAGTACTCCATCGTGCGCGCCAGCGCAAAGCTGTTGGGCGGAATGATGCAGACGTCGGAATTGAAGTCGACAAAGCTCTTCTCATCGAAGTTCTTCGGGTCCACCACCGTGCTGTGGATGTTGGTGAAGACCTTGAATTCGGGGGCGCAGCGGATGTCGTAGCCGTAGCTGCTGGTGCCGTAACTGACGATCTTCTGGCCGTCGCGCTCGCGCACCTGGCCCGGCTCGAAGGGCTCGATCATGCCGGTGGTCTCTGCCATGTGGCGAATCCATTTGTCGCTTTTGATGCTCATGTGGGGCTTTCCTGGTTCGCTCCGATTGTAGGCAGAGGGAAACGGACTCCTGCCGGGCTACTGAGCAACCTTGCCCTGCACGCCCGCCACGAGGTAATTCATGTTGAGGATTTGCGCGTCGCTCAAGCGCGTGCCGGCGGGGATCACCACATGGCCTTCGTTGTCCAGCACGGCAGCGCGCGCCGCAAAGGGCTGCAGCTTGTCCGCTGCGATGTCCTTTTGCCGCGCCAGCACCTCGTCCTGCACCGCCTTGGGCACTTTGGAGCCAAAGCCTTCGACGCGGATCATGCCTTCCTTGACCCCGCCCCAGACATTGCAGCTCTTCCAACTGCCGTTCAACACCGCGCGGGCACGCTGCGTGTAGTAGGCGCCCCACTGATGCGTCACGGCCAGGATCTGCGCGTCCGGCGCCACGTTGCGCATGTCGGAGTGGTAGGCCACGGCCAGCTTGCCGCGTTCCTGCGCTGCGGCCATCACGGCGGTGGAAGCGGTGTGAAAGGCGATCACGTCAGCGTTTTGGTTGAACAGCGTCATGGCCGCGTCGCGCTCGCGCGTCGGGTCGAACCAGGCATTGAGCCAGACCACGTGCACCTGCGCCTGCGCGTCCACGGAGCGCATGCCCAGCGCAAAGGCATTGATGCCCTGCAGCACCTCGGGGATGGGGAATCCCGCCACGTAGCCCGCGACATGGCTCTTGGTCAGGCGCCCGGCGGCGATGCCGGCGAGGTAGCGGCCCTCGTAGTAGCGCGCATTCGCCGTCGCCACATTCGCCGCGGTCTTGTAGCCGGTGATGGACTCGAAACGCACGGACGGAAACTCCTGCGCCACCTTGAGTGTGGCTTCCATGTA
Organism: uncultured beta proteobacterium; assembly: GCA_903830985.1. Taxonomy (GTDB): domain Bacteria; phylum Pseudomonadota; class Gammaproteobacteria; order Burkholderiales; family Burkholderiaceae_C; genus CAIKVZ01. Next base: position 1,116 of record CAIKVZ010000186.1, on the reverse strand, counting down.
GCCAAAGCTGGGCGTGAAGATCAACCCGTAGCCCTGCTGCGCCAGATCGCGGATCACGCGCTCGCCGTCCGGGCCCTCGGCGACGTTCTCGACGAAGCGGGTCTGCACCCTATTCCCCAGCGCAGCCTCGACTGCCTTGCGGCCCTCGTCGTGCTGGTGCACCCAGCCCGCGTCCAGCAGCGGCGCCACATAGACGAAGCCGACCTTCAGCGGTTCAACGGGTTGGGGAGGGTGGGAAGTCTGCGCAAAAGCAGACGTAATGACACAGGCTGCCGCGAACGCGGCTGCGAGGTTTTTATACATGGTAGTCCTCTACATGGCCTTTAGTGAAAAAGGGCTTATAAATCAACGCTAAAAAATCTTGTCTGACAGTTGTGACGAATTTGTCACTAACTTTGCATCAATTCAGACAGTTGCAGCTATGTGTTTTTATCCAGCTAAAACAGCACGCCTGCAGCCATTTTAGCCAACGCCCCAAAACCTCGGCCAACGCTGACTTTTCGGTGTGTTCACGGCGACAAACAACACCGTCCACTTAAACCGCAAATTTCCGCAACGACAACTTCACCGCTCCGTCCACGCCGTCCTCTCTCGCCACCCTACTGGTCACTCGTGGTAGGGCTTGATCGTGGTCGATACGTTTGCACGATGCAACTGCGCCAGCTTCTCACGCGACTGTCGCATCTTCAACTGTTCCGCGTTCGTGTCGGCATTCACCTTCAACTGCTTTGCCCTATCCTTTGCTGACTTGGCCTGAGCCTTCATCCGATTGACCCGCTGTTCGGCTGCGTTGCCGTGTTTGATTTCTTCAAGTGTCATGTCGTCCCCAGTAATTACGTACTGTATTTACCAGGGGCAACGTCACCGATCACCGCACCAGCGTCGGCCCAATCACAACGTTGCCCCGACCATACTGTGCTTCCAGCAGCGACTTGGCTGCAATCGTGTTCTGTGCATTCACATGCACCCAGACCATGATCGTTCCAATGCCACCTGACTTTGCGACACGAACATTCGCTTTGTATGTGTTCACTATGTCGCCTCTCACTTCTTCTTGGCAAAACCAGCACGCAACGCACCGCTGGCCTGCTCAATCTGTGCATCCAGTTCACCTGC
>CAIKVZ010000185.1 GCA_903830985.1 uncultured beta proteobacterium | reverse complement strand
GAGATGGTGGGCGAGGTGCTGGACGTGATGGTCAAGCTGGTGGGCGACGGCATGACCATGATGTGCGTCACGCACGAGATGGGCTTCGCCAGGAAGGTCAGCGACCGCGTGATCTTCATGGACGCGGGCCGCATCGTCGAAGACTGCACGCGCGACGAGTTCTTCGGCAACGTGGAAGCACGCTCCCCCCGTGCCAGGGAATTCCTGTCCAAGATACTGCAGCACTGAGGCCGCGCTTGGCGCTGCCAGTGGCGTTAAACGGGCCAGCCGCGCAACGCCAACAACTGGGTCAACTGAGACTGCAGTGTGACCAGGTCATGGGTGACGGTCAGGTAGACAATTTCGTCGTCAACAGCGTCATAGCCGTGAATGATGCGGTTGCGCAAGTCAATAGCCAATTTGAGGTTGTTGACCGATTCGATCAGTCCGGGCTCCAGCTTTGCGAGGCGCGAGCAAGCTTCGCCGAGGATTTCAAGCTGGCGCTCTACCGCTGAGCGACGCATCTTGTCAGCGACATAATCGGCCAACGAGCAGCCTGCTACAAACTCGCACGCGGAATCGATGGCACCCAGTGCATCAACCAGCAGCTTGGGCGTTCTGTCGGTCATAAATGACGGCGCGGCTTTTGTTGACGGCCTGCAAGAAGTAGGGGTTGCGGATGTACCGCGGGTTGACCAGATCGACGTGTCGGCCCAACAGCTTTTCCAGTTCGTCTGCCAGTTCAGTCCAGCGCCTTGCCGGCGACTCAGTACTGTCTGGGACAAGTTCCACCAGAAAATCAAAATCACTGGATTCGGGGTTGAACTCCGGACCTGTTGCCGATCCGAACAATTCCAGATGGGCCACGCCATAGCGCTCGCACAGAGCCGAAATTTGCGGAAGCTGCCGGGAAAGTGACGCGTTCATGCGTGGATTATCAAACAAATGAACGGGCTAACAGGTGAAGAGCCTGTGTGCCCGGGTGGGGCGATTGTGAAGCTCAGGCCCGCGAGTCGAACTGCAAAATGGCGCGGGCGATGTGGTCCAGCGGCAGGATGTCGTCCACGGCCTGCAGCTTGATGGCTTCCTTGGGCATACCGAAGACCACGCAGGTCTCTTCGTTCTGCGCGATGGTGCGCGCGCCGCCGTCGTGCAGCAGCTTCATGCCGCGCGCGCCGTCGTCGCCCATGCCGGTCATGATGATGCCCAGGATGTCGCTGCCGGCGCACTCCGAGGCCGAGCGAAACAGCACATCGACCGAGGGCTTGTGCCGGTTCACCGGCGGGCCGTCGATGACGTTGACGAAGTACTGGCCGGCCGCCTTGCGCAGTTGCATGTGACGCCCGCCCGGCGCAATCAGCACCACGCCGCGCACCAGACGGTCGCCGTCCTTGGCTTCGCGCACGTTCATGGCGCATATGCCGTCCAGGCGCTGCGCGTACATGGCAGTGAATTTTTCCGGCATGTGCTGCGTGATGGCGATGCCGGGTGCGTCCGAAGGCAGGCTCAGCAGCACGGCCTCCAGCGCCTGCGTGCCACCGGTGGAACTGCCTATGACCACGGGCTTGTTCACGGCAAAGGTGTGCACCGCGCCGGCCACGGTCGGGCGCGGCACGGCGGCGCGCGGCGCCGCATGCGCGTGTGCACTGGGGTGATGGCGCGGCTTGGCGCGCGCCGCGTCCTTGAGCGTCTGTATCATTTCGCGCCGCGAATCGTCCAGGAACTGCTTCAGTCCCAGCTTGGGCTTGGCCAGCACCGCCACGGCACCGGCGGCCAGGGCGTCGATCGCCACACGGCTGCCTTCGGTGGACAGGGTCGAGCAGATGACGGTGGGGATGGGCGTGCCGGCCATGATCTGGCGCAGGAAGGTGAGGCCGTCCATGCCCGGCATCTCGATGTCGAGCAGCAGCACGTCGGGGCGGTTCTTCAGGATCGCCGGCATGGCTATCAGCGGATTCGGCGCGCTGCCGATGAACTCGATGTCGGGATGCCCCGCGAGCATGTGCGCCAGTGCCTGGCGCACCACGGCGGAATCATCGACCACGTATACCTTGACGGCTGCCATTCATTGCTCCATTTCAATCGGTGTCATTATCAGTTCGGGCTCCTGCGCGCCCACGGTCCAGGCGACCTTTCGGTAGTGCGCGCCGCCCAGTGAGTGCTCCACCAGTTGGATGTTGTGCGCGGCCAGAAAGTCCGTGACCCAGCGCGCATTGCGCAGGCCCACATTGTCCGTTGTCATCATTTGCGGAAACATGTTGCCGCCGCCGTAGGCATAGGCCTGACACATGGAGGGCGTCAGGCCCACGCGGCGCAGCCGATGGAACATGTCGTCCATGGCGCAACTGCCATAGGCCGTGTTGTGCAGGTTCGCCGAATTGGGCCGACTGCTGTGCACGATGTGGCACATCGCACCCACGGTGCGTCTCGGGTCCGTCAGGATCACCGCGACGCAGGAGCCAAGCAGGGTCTTGAGGCGCTCGCCGTGGTGCGCCAGCGCCACATCGCCGGGCATGAGCTCGTACTCCACCAGCATGTCGCGGCTGCGCTGGCTCAGGGGTGTGGATCGCTTCATGCGTGCCGCTCTTGCCTATTCCGGCTTGCGGAACACACCGGGCTGCACCGTGAGCAGCGGGGTCTGGCACTTGACCCGGCCTTCGGCCGTGCCCAGAAAGAACAGGCCACCGGGGCGCAGCGTGGCCAGCGCGCGGTCCACCACTTC
>CAIKVZ010000184.1 GCA_903830985.1 uncultured beta proteobacterium | reverse complement strand
GCGAACTGCGGGCAGATGTAGTTCACGTAGTCGGGCATGCGCCGCAGGATGGTGTCGGTCACGGCCTCGGTCGAGTAGCCGCGCTTGGACTTGTCGCGCCACAGCTTCTGTATCCATTCCAGGTTGATGACGGGCACGACACCAATGAGCAGGTCCGGGTGCTGGGCGATGTTCACCTCGGGCGTCACCACGCCGCCGTGCAGGCCTTCATAGAACAGCAGGTCGGTTTGTTCCGGCAAGGCCTCCCAGGGCGTGAAGGTACCGGGCGACTGTTGGTACGGCGCCGCTTCCTCGTCGTCGTGCAGGTATTTGCGCCGTTGCCCGTTGCCCGTTTTGGCGTAGCTGGCGAACAGTTCGGCGAGTTCGGGGAACAGGTTGTTGTCGGGTCCGAAGTGGCTGAAATGCTGGTCACCACGGGCTTCGGCGGCAGCGGCTTGCAGCTTCATTTCCTTGCGGTCAAAGCGGTGAAAGCTGTCGCCTTCAATCACCGCAGCCTGCACTTTTTCGCGCCGGAAGATGTTCTCGAAAGTGCGCGTCACCGAGGTGGTGCCTGCGCCCGAAGAGCCGGTGATGGCGATGATGGGGTGGCGTTCTGACAAGGGAGTCTCCTGGAGTTTTAAACTGGTTATGGCTCAGTCGCGAAACAGGCTGCGGGGGGTGAACAGCGGCTCGATGGACTCCTTGGGCGCCGGCTCCGCGTGGTAGCGCTCGATGCGCTCGACCTCGTTCTTCGAACCGAACACGAGACCGATGCGCTGGTGCAAGGATGTAGGTTGAACGCTCATCATGGGCGTTTCGCCGGTGCTGGCTCGGCCCCCGGCCTGCTCCATGATGAAGCCCATGGGATTGGCTTCGTACAGCAGGCGCAGGCGACCCGGCTTGGCTGCGTCCTTGGTGTCGCGCGGGTACATGAAGACGCCGCCGCGCATCAGGATGCGGTGCGCCTCGGCCACCATGGAGGCGATCCAGCGGGTGTTGAAATCCTTGCCGCGCGGACCGGTCTTGCCCGCCAGGCACTCGTCCACATAGCGCTTCACCGGCGCTTCCCAGAAGCGACTGTTGGAGGCGTTGATGGCGAACTCGTGCGTGTCCTCTGGCACCCGGATCAACGGGTGCGTGAGCATGAACTCGCCCAGATTGGGGTCCAGCGTGAAGCCGTTGACGCCATCGCCCACAGTGAGGATCAGCATGGTGGTGGGGCCGTACAGGGCGTAGCCTGCGGCCACCTGCTGCGAGCCCGGTTGCAGGAAGTCGGCTTCGACCACATCGCGGCCGCTGATCTCAACTTCCTTGGCCACGCGCAGCACGGAGAAGATGCTGCCCACCGAGACGTTCACGTCGATGTTGCTCGAACCGTCCAGCGGGTCGAACACCAGCAGGTATTTACCGCGCGGAAACTGTCCTGGGATCTGGTAGGGCAGTTCCATCTCTTCGGACGCCATGCCGGCCAGATTGCCGGCCCACTCGGTGCGCCGGATGAAGACATCGTTGCTCAGCACGTCGAGCTTCTTCTGCGTCTCGCCCTGCACGTTGACGCTGCCGCCTTCGTCGACCGCGTGGTTCCCAAGGAAGCCGCCGAGTTCCCCGAAGGCCACGGCGCGGGCAATGGCCTTGCAGGCAATGGCCACGTCCAGGATGAGGGCGTTGAAGTCGCCGCTGGCGCCGGGGAAGCGGCGCCGCTCCTCGATCAGGAACTGGGTCAGTGTGGATCTGTGGGTCAGTGGCATGGTGATTCCTTTGTTCGGTTCTGGCGTTATCGGGCGGCGGCCTGGCGCAGGGCTTGCATCACGGTGCGGTAACCACCGTCCGCATCGGGCGCGCTGAAGACGGCGCTGCCGGCAACGCAGGTGTCGGCGCCAGCCATGACGATTTCATGGATGTTGTCGGCCTTCACGCCGCCGTCGACCTCGAGCCAGATGTCCTGGCCGCCACTGACCCGGTGCGCTTCGATGCGCTGGCGCACGGTGCGCAGTTTGGCCAGCGTGGCGGGTATGAACTTCTGTCCACCAAAGCCCGGATTCACGCTCATCAGCAGGATGATGTCGAGCTTGCTCCAGATATGGTCGAGCCACTCCAGCGAGGTCGCAGGGTTCAGTACCAGACCGGCCTTGCAACCGTGTTCCCGGATCAGTGACAGGGTCCGGTCCACGTGTCTGGACGCTTCCGGGTGGAAGGTGATGAGGTTGGCGCCGGCCTTGGCAAACAGCGGTATCAGGGAGTCCACTGGCTCCACCATCAGGTGCACGTCGATGGGGATGGTGACGTGCGGGCGTATGGCTTCACAGACCAGCGGGCCGATGGTCAGATTGGGCACGTAGTGGTTGTCCATCACGTCGAAGTGCACCAGGTCGGCGCCGGCCGCTTGAATCGCGCGCACCTCTTCGCCCAGGCGGGCAAAGTCGGCGGACAGGATGCTCGGTGCCAGGCGCAGCGTGGCGGTAGGGGTGGGGTTCATGAGCGCCTTTCGGTTGGAAAAATGATGGAATGCCACTGGCGCAGCTGCGCCAGGTCGGTGTGGCTCAAGTCCGGCAGCACGCGCAGCGCACCGGAAAAATCGTGGTCCACGGTGTAGCGCGTGGGCGTGATCACCGTGGCCAGACCGGCGGCGCTGGCGGCGCGCAGGCCGTTGCTCGAATCTTCGAAGGCCAGGCATTGCGCCGCATCCAGCCTGAGGGCGGCGAGCATTTGCAGATACACCTGCGGGTGCGGCTTCTTGATGGGCGCGGTGGACGCGTCGCCAATGGCGGTGAAGTTCAGCCGCCAGTCGGGACCCACGGCGCGGCGCAACAGCGCGGCGATGTTCACCGGCGAGGTGGTGGTGGCGATGGCCAATTGCAGGCCCTGCGCCAGCGCTTCGTCCATCAGCTTTAGCACGCCCGGGCGCAGGCTCACGGCACCGGCGTTCACGGCCTCCTCGTAGGCCGCAGTCTTGAGTTCGTGCAGGCGGTTGACGCTGTCGTTCAGGCCGTTGCCCAGTTCGCGCAAGTCCGGCTGCACGGACTTCCAGTAGTGCACGATGCGCTCCTTGCCACCCGACACATCGAGCAGTTCGGTGTACAGCGCCTCGTCCCAATGCCAGTCCAGGCCGAACTCGGCAAAGGCGTGGTTGAAGGCCGCCCGGTGCGCGGACTCGGTGTCCGCGAGGGTGCCATCAACGTCAAAGATCAATGCGCGCAGCATGCAGGCCTTTCAATTGTTCGGGGTAAATGCCATGAAACCGGTCGGTACGGATTTACTTTAACCGGCGTTAACCATAAACTCAAATTACATTTATTTGGAAAATCATCAGTTTTAGTTGATCATTTAAAAATGCCGAACTACACCCTCAAGCAGATCCAGACCTTTATCGAGGTGGCGCGCGAGCGCTCGGTCTCCAAGGCGGCCAAGCGCCTGTTCGTGACCCAGCCCGCCGTCTCCATGCAACTGCGCCAGCTGGAAGACGCTTTCGGCCTGGCCCTGGTCGAGCCCAGCGGGCGCAACATCCAGCTCACGCAGGCCGGCGAGGAATTTCTCACGCACGCGATTGCCGCCCTCGGGCAATTGAAGAACCTCGAAGCCGTCATGGCAGAGCACGTGGGGCTGAAAAAAGGCCGGATCGAACTGGCCGTGGTCAGCACGGCCAAGTACTTTGTTCCCATGCTGCTGGTGCGCTTTGCCCGGCTCCTGCCGGGCATCGAGGTCAAGTTGCAGATCGACAACCGGGAAAACATCCTGGGCATGTTGTCGCGCAACGAGGTCGATCTGGTGATCATGGGTCGTTCGCCGACCCATCTGGACTGCGAGGCTACGGCCTTTTCCACCAACCCCATGGCCATCGTGTGCGCGCCCGACCATGCGCTCTCGAGGCGCAAGCATGGCGCCTTCGAACTGCTGCGCGACTGCGGCTTCGTGGTGCGCGAGCAGGGCTCGGGCACGCGCGCCGCCATGGAGCGGCTCTTTGCCCAGCATGAGGTGCCGCTGAACGTGGTGATGGAGATGCCGAGCAACGAAACCATCAAGCAGGCGGTGATGGCCGGCATGGGCCTGAGCTTTTTGTCGCTGCGCACGGTGCGCCATGAACTGGCGGCCGGCCACCTGGCGATGGTCGGCATCAGCGGCATGCCCATCGTCGGTCAATGGTACGTGACGCACCTGCGACAGAACCGTCTCTCGCCGGCGGCGCAGGCGTTCAAGGACTTTTTGATCGAGCAGGGCGGGCCCCTCATCGAGTCCTGGGCCTAGCCCAGGCTGGGGCGCGAACTCGTTTCAGTGGTAAACGGATTCCCCATTTGTTTCATCAGTTAATTCTGACTAATTGAAAAAAATATTTGAATAGTCCTGATGAATTGGTTTGCCTATAGTCGCGTCTATTCACCCACCCACAGGAGCTGCCATGGACCAGTCACAACGCTACGCCGACCTCAGCCTGAACGAAGCCGAACTCATCGCGGGGGGCCAGCACATTCTGGTGGCCTACACCATGAAGCCCAAATCGGGCACGGGTTACCTCGAGGCCGCGGCCCATTTTGCGGCTGAGTCTTCCACCGGGACCAACGTCGCCGTGTCGACCACCGACGACTTCACACGCGGCGTGGACGCGCTCGTGTACCACATCGACGAAGCCACCGAGGACATGCGCATCGCCTACCCGCTGGAGCTGTTTGACCGCAACGTCACCGACGGGCGCTTCATGCTGGTGAGTTTTCTGACGCTGGCCATTGGCAACAACCAGGGCATGGGCGACATCGCGCACGCCAAGATGATCGACTTCCACGTGCCCGAGCGCGTGGTGCAGATGTTCGACGGCCCGGCCAAAGGGATCTCGGACCTGTGGCGCATCCTGGGCCGTCCGGTGCAGGACGGCGGCTACATCTCTGGCACCATCATCAAGCCCAAGCTCGGCTTGCGCCCTGAGCCCTTCGCCCAGGCCGCCTACCAGTTCTGGCTGGGTGGCGACTTCATCAAGAACGACGAACCCCAGGGCAACCAGGTGTTCGCGCCCATCAAGAAGACCATTCCCCTGGTCTACGACGCGATGAAGCGCGCCCAGGACGAAACCGGACAGGCCAAGCTGTTCTCCATGAACATCACGGCCGACGACCACTACGAGATGCTGGCGCGCGCCGACTTCGCGCTCGAAACCTTTGGCCCGGACGCGGACAAGCTGGCCTTTCTGGTGGACGGCTTTGTCGGTGGCCCGGGCATGATCACCACGGCGCGGCGCCAGTATCCGAACCAGTACCTGCACTACCACCGCGCGGGTCACGGCATGATCACCTCGCCATCGGCGAAGCGTGGCTACACCGCTTTCGTGCTGGCCAAGATGAGCCGCCTGCAAGGGGCGTCGGGCATCCACGTCGGCACCATGGGCTACGGCAAGATGGAAGGCGAGGGTGATGACCGCGTCATCGCCTACATGATCGAGCGCGACGAGTGCCAGGGCCCGGTCTATTTCCAGAAGTGGTACGGCATGAAGCCCACCACGCCCATCATCTCTGGCGGCATGAACGCACTGCGCCTGCCGGGCTTTTTTGCCAACCTGGGCCACGGCAACGTCGTCAACACCGCCGGCGGCGGCGCCTACGGCCACCTGGACAGCCCGGCCGCGGGTGCGATCTCGCTGCGTCAGTCGTACGAGTGCTGGAAGGCCGGCGCCGACCCTATCGAATACGCCAAAGAACACCGCGAGTTTGCGCGCGCCTTCGAGTCTTTCCCGGGCGACGCCGACAAACTGTTCCCGGGCTGGCGCGAGAAGCTGGGCGTGGCGGGCTGACCGCGCGGTTGACTTGGCCTATCGGGCGACCGCTTCTCCCCAGTAGTGATAGGACAGGACTTTCGGCCCGGACACATACCGTGATTGCACGTTTGGCGCAAATCCCGCGTCTTCCAGCAGGGCCGGTATGTCCCGATTGAGCCGGCATCCGCCTGCGACCTTCATCCAGTAGGGTTGCAGGCGCGTTTGCCATTTCAGGACATCCGGTTCCGGCGCCTTGCCATGCTCGGAGAACAGCAGCTTGCCGCCGGGTTTCAATGCCCTGCGCATTTCCTTCAATGCGGCGCCCGGGTCGGGTATGGTGCACAGCGTGTAGGTGCAGACCACCGTGTCAAAGCTGGCTTCCTCAACCGGTATCCGTTCAGCCGAAAGACCGAGCATCTGCACCGGGATGCCCGCCTGCTGGCTGCGTTTAAGTGCCAATCGATGCAGGCGCAGGGCCGGGTCCACCCCGACGACCCTGCTGACCCTGGTCGGGTCATAAAACGGCATGTTGAGTCCCGTTCCAATGCCGATTTCCAGCACCACGCCTTCAGCCTGTGGAATCACTTTCATGCGTTGTCTGCGCAGGGGCGCGATGCTGCAGGCAAAATCCAGCAAGTAGGGCAGCAGATGGCGCTCGTACCAGGTTTCGGACAATGGGGCTCCTTGTGAATTGCGATGGTTCGAGTTGAGTTTAGTCCGCGGGTAGCGGTGTTGCAGGCGGTGCTTGCCAACACGGACAGATGGGACTGGGTTACACAAACACGTTTGGAAATGCCAGACCGGCCATTTAAATTTTCTGGATATGGTCATTCAAAATCAAACTACCTCACCATGAAATTCAACCAAATTGCGTCCAGTATGCTTTGCCTCGTACATGGCGGCATCAGCCCATTTCATAACTTCCATTTGGTCGAATTCATGATTGGCAAAAACGACCACACCAATACTGGCGCTGCAACGGTGTGTAACTGTGCTGTTCTGGCCGCCCACTTTGCAAAATGCTAATTGATAGGGTGTATCCAGACTGGCTCGAATCTTTTCCGCTACACCACGAACCTGCACCGTAGCCAGCACTTTGTCGGTGTCAAGTTCATTCAGGAGCACCACAAACTCATCGCCACCAAAGCGTGCCACCGTGTCTATCGTAAGCGATCAATTAACCACGTCCTTCCATTGAACGCCTGAGCGCGGTACACCTGCTGCTTTTCAAAGGAGAGCACGATGGGTGAGAAGAATGGTAAGTGGCAGGACCACTTGAAGGCGGCTGAAG
>CAIKVZ010000183.1 GCA_903830985.1 uncultured beta proteobacterium | reverse complement strand
TCTGGCGCCACGCGATTTCGTATCGCGCTGCATGGACCAGGAAATCAAGGAAGGTCGCGGCTGCGGCCCGAACAAGGACCACATCCTGCTCAAGCTGGATCACCTGGGTGCCGACACCATCCACAAGCGCTTGCCCTCGGTGTACGAGATCGGCGTGAACTTCGCCAATGTCGACATCACGCGCGAACCTATCCCCGTGGTTCCAACCATCCACTACCAGATGGGCGGCATCCCGACCAACATCAACGGCCAGGTGGTCGTTCCCAAGGACGGAGTGAACCAAGTCGTGAAGGGCCTGTACGCCGTGGGCGAATGCTCTTGCGTGAGCGTGCACGGAGCGAACCGCCTGGGCACGAACTCGTTGCTCGACCTGCTGGTGTTTGGCCGAGCTGCCGGCAACCATATCGTCGAATTCAACAGCGCGAACCAGCACAAGACTGTGCCGGCCAACGCCGCTGACGCCTCGCTGGCACGCTTGGCCAGGCTGGACGATGCCTCGACCGGCGAGTATTCGCAGCGCGTGGGTGACGACATCCGCGCCACTATGCAGTTGCATGCGGGCGTGTTCCGCACCCAGGCCAGCATGGACGAGGGCGTGGTCAAAATCGCAGCCCTGCGCGAGCGCGTGAAGAACATCACGCTCAAGGATAAGTCCAAGGTGTTCAACACGGCGCGCATCGAGGCGCTGGAAATAGAGAACATGATCGAAGTGGCCCAGGCCACCATCGTGTCGGCGGCCGCACGGCACGAGTGCCGCGGCGCTCACACCGTGAACGAGTACGAGCGCGACGCCAACGACGCCCACTGCCCGCTGGGCCGCAATGACGCCGAATGGATGAAACACACGCTGTGGGACAGCGCCAGCAACAGCCTGAGTTACAAGCCCGTGAACCTGACGCCGCTGACCGTGGCCTCTATTCCGCCCAAAGTAAGGACTTTCTGATGTATTGCGGGACAGACCAAGAGCTACACACAGTGAGCTTTGCTCTGTCCTCAACCGGTTAGAAATTGTGGGTCAGCTCTTCAGAGCTGGCCCCAACGTAATGAAAATTTTGCGGGACAGACCGTAGCTACGCACAAGCGAGCGAGCTCTGTCCTCAACCGATTGGAGAATTGACATGGCAAAACGCACCTTCAGCATTTACCGCTACAACCCCGACCAGGACGCCAAGCCCTACATGCAGACTATCGAGGTGGAACTCGATGGGGGCGAGCGCATGCTGCTTGACGCACTCATGAAGCTCAAGGAGGTAGATCCCAGCATCAGCTTTCGCCGCTCGTGCCGCGAGGGCGTTTGTGGCTCTGACGCGATGAACATCAATGGCAAGAACGGTCTGGCCTGCCTGACCAATATGCGCACACTGACCGGCACCATCGTGCTCAAACCGCTGCCGGGTCTGCCCGTGGTGCGCGACCTGATCGTCGACATGACGATGTTCTTCCAGCAGTACAACTCGATCAAGCCCTACCTCATCAACGACAGCATTCCTCCTGAAAAGGAGCGCCTGCAAAGCCCGGAAGAACGCGAAGAGCTCAACGGCCTGTACGAGTGCATCCTGTGCGCCAGCTGCTCCACCAGCTGCCCGAGCTTCTGGTGGAACCCCGACAAGTTTGTCGGCCCCGCAGGGCTGTTGCAGGCCTACCGCTTCCTTGCCGACAGCCGCGACCAGGGCGCCGCCGAGCGCTTGGACAACCTGGAAGACCCCTATCGTTTGTTCCGCTGCCACACCATCATGAACTGCGTCGATGTTTGCCCCAAGGGACTCAACCCCACCAAGGCCATCGGCAAGATCAAGGAGATGATGGTTTCGCGCACAGTTTGATCTTGGACAAACTCGCAGGCAGCAATCAAGTGGAAACTCCGTCGACCGAACTGTTGGGTGAGCGGGCTCTGAGCAAGCTCAAGTGGCGTTGCCGCAGGGGCCTGCTGGAAAACGACCTGTTCATCGAGCAGTTTTTCAAGCGTTACGAGAGCAGCCTGTCCGTGGCGCAAGCGAATGCCATGGACGCCTTGATGGACTTGAGCGACAACGATTTGCTGGACCTGCATTTGTCCCGAAAAACCCTGGACCAAGTGAGCCCCGCGCTCGACCAGGTAGATGTCCGAGAAGTGTTGAAAATGTTGAAATCGAAAAATACCCTTTGAAAGGTGAACCATGAAACTAGCCGACAATAAAGCCACGATGTCATTCAGCAATGGCAGCCCCAGCATCGAACTTCCTGTGTACCAGGGCAGCGTCGGTCCCGACGTGATCGACATCCGCAAGCTCTATGGGCAGACCGGAATGTTCACGTATGACCCGGGCTTTTTGTCCACCGCATCGTGCCAGTCGGCCATCACCTACATCGATGGTGACAAAGGCGAACTTCTGTACCGCGGTTACCCGATCGAGCAGTTGGCCACCCAGTGCAACTTCATGGACACCTGCCACCTGTTGCTCAAGGGCGAACTTCCCAATGAGCAGGAAAGCAAGGACTTCAACAAGCTCATCATCAACCACACGATGGTGAACGAGCAGATGCAGTTCTTCCTGCGGGGCTTTCGTCGCGACGCGCACCCGATGGCGGTCTTGACCGGCTTGGTGGGCGCCCTGTCGGCCTTCTACCACGACAGCACGGACATCAACAATCCAGATCACCGCGACATCGCGGCCATCCGCCTGATCGCCAAGATGCCCACTCTGGTCGCCATGGCCTACAAGTACGGCATCGGCCAGCCCTATGTCTATCCGCGCAATGACCTGAGCTACGCCGGCAACTTCCTGCGCATGATGTTTGCCGTGCCGTGCGAAGACTACAAGGTCAACCCCGTGCTGGAACGCGCACTGGACCGCATCTTCATTCTGCATGCCGACCATGAGCAGAACGCCTCCACTTCCACGGTGCGTCTATGCGGCTCTTCGGGCACGAACCCGTTCGCCGCCATCGCCGCCGGAGTGGCCTGCCTGTGGGGTCCAGCCCACGGTGGCGCCAACGAAGCCTGCCTGAACATGCTGGAAGACATCCAGCGCCAGGGCGGCATCGAAAAGGTCGGTCACTTCATGGAACAGGTCAAGGACAAGAACTCCGGCGTCAAGCTCATGGGCTTTGGACATCGCGTGTACAAGAACTACGACCCGCGCGCCAAGCTCATGCAGGAAACCTGCAACGAAGTGCTGGCCGAGTTGGGCCTGGAAAACGACCCACTGTTCAAGCTCGCCAAGGCCGTGGAAAAAATCGCCCTGGAAGACGACTACTTCGTGCAGCGCAAGCTCTACCCGAACGTGGACTTCTACTCCGGCATCGTGCAGCGCGCCATCGGCATTCCCGTGAACCTGTTCACCGGCATCTTCTCGCTGGCCCGCACCGTCGGCTGGATTGCCCAACTCAATGAAATGATCAGCGACCCCGAGTACAAGATCGGCCGCCCACGTCAGCTGTTCACAGGTTCCGTGGCACGCGACGTCAAGCCCATCGGGCAGCGTTAAAACCCCTTGGCGAAAGCCAGGTCAACCAGCGAACACAGCCTCGGGCTGTGGCTGGACGCGCTGATTCAACGAACTGCCCCCTGAGCCGCAATGGCTCAGGGGGCTTTTTTTCACCGATGGAACCGTGCGTTGGACGTTGGAGCTCAATGTGGAAAGGGCTACACCGCTTCAGGGCTGTGCATCATGCTGGGCTTCTTGTCTGGTGGGTGCGCGCAGCACGGTCAGGGCACTCCAGCACCAGCGAAACTGCGTCAGCCGCGCGTAGATGGCGGCATAGAGAAACACTGCCAGGCAAAATCCCAAGGCAAGCATGGGGGTGTCGTGCGCGAACAGCACGGCCCATCCGGCAGGCAGCAGGCAATAAAGCCAGCACAGCACGCTCGTCAGACCGCTCCTGAGCGGCGCGCTCACACCAGGCAGCATCATGCCGATCACGCGGCGATGCAGCAGGTGGTGCAGGTGCGCCTTGTCGGCCTGCCAGGCGTGATGATTCACGCGCCGGCGCCGCCGGCGCACGGAGAAGGCCACTTCAAGCAGAGGGTAAGCGCAGACCAGCATGGTGGCCCAACCATTCACATGCCCGCTGCGCATCGGCAGCAACACGGCGATCCAGGCCAGCAAAAAGCCCAGCAAATAAGCGCCGCCGTCACCCAAAAATATCTTGCCAAAGGGCCAATTCACCAGGCCGAACCCGAGCGTGCAGGCGGCCACGATCAGGCACACGCTGGCCACCGGCACGTCACCCACGCTCATGGCGATCAGACCCATGGCCGCGAGCATGATAATGAGCGCGCCCGAAGCCAGACCGTTGAAGCCGTCGATGATGTTGATGGCATTGGCCACGCCGCCCACGGCAACGGCGGTAAACAATACGGCCACCGGCGTAAAACCGAGCAACCAATCCAACGGCGGCAGTCCCGTGGCCTGCATCGCCACACCCGTTAGAGACCAGGCCAGGAGGCCACTGCACATCGTCGCCAACAGGCGGTGCAGAACCCTGACCTTGTCGGTGCAATCTTCTGCCAGCCCCCAGGCAAACGCCGGGATGCCGGCCAGCAGCATCGGACCCAATATGGCACGCACCGCCGGCGCGGCCAGCGCCCAGGCGTTGATCAAGCCCAGCGCAATGGCGACGCCGCCAATCCGAGGCGTGGGTTCTGTATGGTGCTTTTGCACGCCCTCGGTGCCATCCATGCTGAAGCGACCGTGCCAGCCCTGGCTCAGCAGCAAACCGATGCTGGCCAGCAGCGTAACCGCAAAGGCGACAATGTAAGGGTTCATGCCGCGATCTGTTCTGGCGAGTCAAGTGCCAAAACCACGGCTGAGGTCGACATCGGACGAACGAAGTGCTGGGTAAAAATCATTGGAATGGTGGCAATCTCGAAAATGGTGCGCATGGGAAATTTTAAGCCGTGGCGAGCGACAGGGCATTAAAAATAGTTACTGGCAAGACACCAGCCTGCGCTACAGCCCCGCCTCGTCAGCAATTCGTGCCAGATCCACGGCCGTCAGCACCTGAAGCTTCTCCATGGCGTGCTGGCGATGCAGTTTTACGGTGCGCAAGGCGATGCCAAGTTCGCTGGCAATGACTTCGTTGATCTTCCCCTGCGCAGCGCTGCGGGCGACATCCCGCTCCCGCGCGCTCAGGGATTCGACGCGCAGCGCCACCTCGGCCTTGCGCGCACGCAGCGCCTGGCGCTGGGTGCTGAGTTCAAAGGCTTTGCCCAAGGCCACCAAAAGCACGTCAACGTCAATCGGCTTGATCAAAAAATCCAGCGCGCCTCCCTTAAAGGCCTGCACGGCGTCACGAATGCCGCTGGCACCACTCATCAACAACAAGGGTGTGTCGTCCAGGGCCGCGAGTCGACGCTGCAACTCCAGACCGTCCACCTCCGGCATCTGCACGTCGCACAGCACACAACAGGGTCCGGGGTAGAGGAGCCGGTTGTAGCTGCGCGCCAGGATGTAGCTTTCGGCGCCGGCGTGGGTCTCGCAGGCCAGACCCTCGAGGTCCAGCAAGGCCGCCAGGGCGGAGCGCACATCGGCGTCATCGTCGATCACCGCCACGTGACCACGGGCGCAGCGCTGCGCCAGCAACTGCTCGGCGTTCAACCCACGATGGGTATCTTTGTTCATTGCATCTCCTCAGAAACAGGCACCCGCCGAGCCTCCAAGACCGGGAAATTCAGCTCCACCAGGGTTCCACCATCATCGGCATTGCGAATCGCCAGCGTCCCGGCAAACTGCTCAACAATCGATTTGGCTATGGACAAACCCATGCCCAGCCCGGTGCTCTTGGTGGTGAAAAACGGCGTGCCAACCTGCGCCAGCAAATCAGGCCGCAGTCCGGGGCCGGTATCACGAATGCGCAGCACGGCCCTGTCCTGTAACTGATGCAGGCTGACGTGGATTTCGCGCCTGGGGGTGTCGGCCAGCGCGTCGAGCGCATTGCGCACCACATTGAGGATGACCTGGGACAGTTGCACCGGGTCACCCTGCACCAGGATGTGCGCTGGCACGGTTGGCATGAAAAAGCTCACGCTGCGCGTTTTCACCTCGTCTGCCACCAGGGCACGCACTTCGGCCAGGGCTTTGAAGAGATCCACTGGCTCGCGCAGTTCAGCAGTCGGTCGGATAAAACCACGGATGCGCTCGATGATCTGGCTGGCGCGCTGCGTGCTGGCGACAATCTTATCTAAAAACTCCGTCACCTGCGCCGCATCGAAGCGCTCCGCTAATATGCCGCGGCGCGCCACCTGGGCACTGATGAGGATCGCCGTGAGCGGCTGGTTCAGTTCGTGGCCCAGAGAAGCGGCCATGGTGCCCAGGCTGCGCTGCCGGTCCAGATGGGCGATTTTGCCGCCCAGGCGCCGGCTCACTTCGTCGCGCGCCAGGGTTGTGGCGGTGTCGATTTCGCGCCGCATGGAGCGGTCAAGGGCAAGACCGACATAACCGATGTGGCCCACGACCGAGGCCAGGACGAAGGACAGGCTCACGAACAACATGTCAATACCCGGCGCGGCAACGTCTTGCCCGCTCGCACCAGTCATGACATGCAGTTGGCGCAACAGCACCGCTATGCCCACCACGAAGTAGGCCCGCGCTATCCAGCCGGCGCTTGGACTCTTCTCGACGATCGAGATTCGCCAGGCCAGACCGACGAGGTAAAAAATCAGCCAAATTCGCACCACGTACGATAGGCTCACAACGCCAACCCTGAAGCCTTCGTTGGGCGACAGTTGCAGCAGGACTTCGTACACGCCCACAAAAGCCAACGCCGCCAGGATAACCCGGTCTCTGCGCCAGGCAATTCCCAAGTCAAGCCGCAATGCCTGAATTCGCGTCAGAAAACCAAAAACCAGGAACAGGTTGGCGAGCGCGTGCGAGTACAGGTTCGACGGCGTCCCCTGAGCACCGAGCAGCAAAAAGGCGCCCCCGGTGATCAATCCGCCACCGCACCAAAGCCCCACGGCCTGCCGGCGCTGCGGCGCCAAAACGATCCACGTGAAGGCCGGCAAGGCAACGTAGAGCAATGCGACGATCAGGTATGCGGTCCGGACATCAAATGTAGTCAAACGGTCACCCTCTGTCGGGAAAAGCTCAGGGAAAGCAGCCTCATCAATGCCTCGGGTGGATTATGGGATCCCGAAGATCAGGCTCCCAGGGTGGTTTGCCCATGGTAGTCGATCCAATATTTAAAACAATTGCCCCAAAGGGCATGTTTCCATCTTTAACGACAGCCTGATACCTGTAACCGTGCCGCAAACCGGGCTGCTCAGCACCGCATAAAATCTCAGGCTGCGAAAAAGGAACACCATGGGACGCACGCTTTACGACAAGATCTGGGACGAACACGTCGTCCACTCCGAAGAAGATGGCACGGCCATCCTCTACATCGACCGGCACCTGGTGCACGAGGTCACAAGCCCGCAAGCGTTTGAAGGGCTGCGCCAGGCCGGGCGCAAGGTCTGGCGCGTCAGTTCGGTGGTCGCTACAGCGGACCACAACACGCCGACAACGGGCTGGGAGCTGGGCTACGACGGCATCACCGACGCCACCAGCAAGGAGCAGATCACCACGCTGGACGCCAACATTGCCGCGCATGGAGCGGCGGCCTACTTCCCCTTCCTGTCCAAACGCCAGGGCATCGTGCACGTCATCGGGCCGGAGAGCGGCGCCACGTTGCCGGGCATGACGGTGGTATGTGGCGACTCCCATACATCCACGCACGGCGCCTTTGGCGCGCTGGCGCACGGCATCGGCACGAGCGAAGTTGAGCATGTGCTGGCCACGCAGACCCTGGTGGCCAAAAAGGCCAAGAACATGCTGGTGCAGGTGAACGGCCTGCTGAGTCCGGGCTGCACCGCCAAGGACCTGGTGCTGGCCATCATCGGCAAAATAGGCACGGCGGGTGGCACGGGCTACACCATCGAGTTTGCCGGCACAGCCATTCGTGCCCTGAGCATGGAAGGCCGCATGACGGTATGCAACATGGCCATCGAGGCCGGCGCGCGCGCCGGCCTGGTGGGCGTGGACGAGAAGACCATTGCCTATGTGAAAGGCCGCCTGCTATCCCCCGGCACGGACGCCCATACCGGGCGCTTTGTCGGCGGCGCGGAGTGGGACCATGCTGTGAGCTACTGGGGCAGCCTGCGCAGCGATGCGGAGGCGAAGTTCGACGCACTGGTGGAACTGGACGCAGCACTGATCGTGCCGCAAGTCACCTGGGGAACTTCGCCCGAGATGGTGCTGGGCATCGATGCACTGGTGCCTGACCCTGACAAGGAAAAAGACGCGAACAAGCGCAACGCCATCGAACGCGCCCTGAGCTATATGGGACTACAGCCGGGCAAGCCGCTGAACGATATTTTTGTCGACAAGGTGTTCATCGGCTCTTGCACCAATAGCCGAATCGAGGACATGCGCGAAGCCGCCGCACTGGTGAAGAAGCTCGGGCGTCGGGTGGCGTCCAACGTGCGCCTGGCCATGGTCGTTCCCGGCTCAGGGTTGGTGAAGGAACAGGCGGAGCGCGAAGGTCTGCACGAGATCTTTCTTGCGGCCGGCTTTGAATGGCGTGAACCGGGCTGCTCCATGTGCCTGGCCATGAATGCCGACCAGTTGCTGCCGCAGGAACGTTGTGCCTCCACCAGCAACCGCAACTTCGAAGGGCGCCAAGGTGCCGGTGGCCGCACCCATCTGGTGAGCCCCGCCATGGCCGCAGCGGCCGCGGTATATGGCCATTTTGTCGATGTGCGCAAGTTTGTTTGAATCCCAACTCGAGGCACATCAACATGAAAACCATTGTTTACTTGCTGACCCTGGCGCTGGCTTTGGCCCTGAGCGGGTGCAACACCATGCGCGGTCTAGGTCAGGACCTGCAAAAGGCCGGCGAAAAAATTGAAGGTGCGGCGAAAAAATAACCATGCAAAAATTCAATCTTCATCAAGGGCTGGTGGCGCCCATGGACCGGGAAAACGTTGACACCGACGCCATCATCCCGAAGCAGTTCCTCAAGTCCATTCGCAAGACCGGCTTTGGCGTGAACCTCTTTGACGAGTGGCGCTATCTGGATGCCGGGTTTCCGGGCCAGGACGCGGCCACGCGGCGCCGCAACCCCGACTTCGTGCTGAACCAGCCGCGCTATGCGGGCGCCTCCATCCTGCTGGCGCGCAAGAATTTTGGCTGCGGCTCATCGCGCGAGCACGCGCCCTGGGCGCTGGACCAGTACGGCTTTCGCGCCATCATCGCGCCCAGTTTTGCCGACATTTTCTACAACAATTGCTTCAAAAACGGTCTGCTGCCCATCGTGCTGAGCGAGTCGCAGGTTGGCCAGTTGTTTGACGAGGCGCTGGCCTTCCCGGGCTACCAGTTGACGGTCGACCTGGAGCGCCAGCTGGTGCTCAAGCCCGATGGCAGCGCCCTGCCATTTGAGGTGCAGGCGTTTCGCAAATACTGCCTTCTGGGCGGCTTCGACGACATCGGCCTGACCCTGCGCCAGAGCGACAAGATCGCCAGCTTCGAGGCCCGCCGCCTGCTGGAAAAACCCTGGTTGGCGCACACCGCTTAACATCGACAGCCTGATTTCTTTTTTTGCACGACATACAACATGAAAATTGCAGTTCTGCCGGGTGACGGCATTGGCACCGAGATCGTCGCCGAGGCGGTGAAGGTATTGCAGGTTCTGGACCTGCAGTTCGAGATGGAGACCGCCCTGGTGGGCGGCGCTGCCTACGAAGCCTTTGGACATCCGCTGCCCGAGGCGACGCTCAAACTGGCCAAGGACGCAGATGCCGTGCTGTTTGGCGCCGTGGGCGACTGGAAGTTCGACAAGCTCGAGCGCTCGCTGCGCCCCGAGCAGGCGATCCTGGGGCTGCGCAAGAACCTGGGTCTGTTTGCCAACCTGCGCCCGGCCATCTGCTACGAACAGCTGGTGGGCGCGTCGAGCCTGAAGCCCGAACTCATCGCCGGGCTGGACATCCTGCTGATCCGCGAACTCACCGGCGACATCTACTTTGGCCAGCCGCGTGGCCGCCGTACGGCGGTGGACGGGCATTTCCCCGGAGCCGAAGAAGCCTTTGACACCATGCGCTACTCGCGCCCCGAAATCGAACGCATCGCGCACGTGGCGTTCCAGGCGGCACGCAAGCGCGACAAGCGCGTCACCAGCGTGGACAAGGCGAATGTGCTGGAGACCTTCCAGTTCTGGCGCGACGTGGTGACCGAAGTCGCCATCCAATACCCGGACGTGGCGCTGGACCACATGTACGTGGACAACGCCGCCATGCAGTTGGTGAAGGCGCCGAAGAAATTCGACGTCATCGTCACCGGCAACATGTTTGGCGACATCCTGAGCGATGAAGCCGCCATGCTGACCGGCTCCATCGGCATGCTGCCCTCGGCCAGCCTGAACGCCAGCAACCAGGGCCTGTACGAACCTAGCCATGGCAGCGCGCCCGACATTGCAGGCCAGGGCATCGCAAACCCGCTGGCTACAATCCTGTCCGCCGCCATGATGTTGCGCTTCTCGCTGAATCAGCCGCAGGCCGCCGACCGCATCGAAGCGGCCGTGCAGGCTGTACTGGCTTGCGGGCTGCGCACAGGCGACATTTATTCCGAAGGCACGACCAAGGTCGGCACGCGTGCCATGGGGGACGCGGTGGTGGCCGCGCTGACCAAGACAACGACCAAGGGCTGATCCGGCCGACTCGTCCTGCCCTCCCCGGCCTGACGAGCCGGGGCAAAAAATTCCAACTGAAAGGGCAATGATGAAAGTGGGCAATCTCGTAGGACTCGTGGGCTGGCGCGGCATGGTCGGCTCGGTGTTGATGGACCGGATGCAGGCCGAGGGCGATTTCGCACTGATCGAGCCGGTGTTTTTCACCACGTCCAACGTCGGCGGCAAAGCCCCGGCGCAGGCCAAAAACGAAACCACGCTGAAGGATGCGTTCGACATCGAAGCGCTGAAGCAGTGCGACATCATTCTCACCGCCCAAGGCGGCGACTACACCTCCGAGGTATTCCCCAAACTGCGCGCAGCGGGCTGGACCGGCCATTGGATTGACGCTGCTTCAACGCTGCGCATGAAGGACGACGCCGTGATCGTGCTGGACCCGGTGAACCTGCCGGTGATCCAGAACGCTCTGAGCAAGGGCGGACGGAACTGGATCGGCGGCAACTGCACGGTGAGCTGCATGCTGATCGGCGTGGGCGCGCTGTACAAGGCGGGTCTGGTCGAATGGATGACCACCATGACCTACCAGGCGGCATCGGGCGGCGGCGCGCAGCACATGCGCGAGTTGCTGACGCAGTTCGGCACGCTCAACGCCGAAGTCAAGCCACTGCTGGACGACCCGAAATCGGCCATCCTGGAAATCGACCGTCGCGTACTGGCGAAACAGCAGTCCCTGACTTCGACCGAGACCGCCAACTTCGGCGTGCCGCTGGGCGGCTCGCTCATTCCCTGGATCGACAAGGACATGGGAAATGGCGTGTCGCGCGAGGAGTGGAAAGGTGGCGCCGAGACCAACAAGATTTTGGGCCAGGGCGAAGCCTTCGGCAGCGCTGCGACCCCCGTGGACGGATTCTGCGTGCGCGTGGGGGCCATGCGCTGCCACAGCCAGGCGCTCACCTTCAAACTCAAGAAGGACGTTCCCGTGGCTGACATTGAAGCCATGATTGCCGCCGACAACGAATGGGTGCGCGTCGTGCCCAATACCCGTGAAGCCACGATCAAGGACCTGACGCCGGTGTCGGTGACCGGAACGCTGGGCATTCCGGTGGGACGCCTGCGCAAACTGGCCATGGGCCCGGACTACCTGGGCGCGTTCACCGTCGGTGACCAGTTGTTGTGGGGGGCGGCAGAACCGCTGCGGCGCATGTTGCGCATTCTGTTATCGCAATGATAAATAATGGCGCATTGCCGCCCATCTGTTAGATGATGTAACAAGTCGTTGTCGGGTGACAACAAAG
This sequence comes from uncultured beta proteobacterium, assembly GCA_903830985.1. Taxonomy (GTDB): domain Bacteria; phylum Pseudomonadota; class Gammaproteobacteria; order Burkholderiales; family Burkholderiaceae_C; genus CAIKVZ01. The sequence goes on along the minus strand of CAIKVZ010000183.1, from coordinate 17,537 downwards.
TGGCTTTACAGGCAAATACCGCGGGGTCGGGCGCGAAGTTAAAACCCGTCTTAGCTTGTCAGGCTAAAGTATTGATGCTATTGTTCTTTTTCACTATCCAGCGGGAAAGCGCTTCTGCGCAAATCGAGATAATAAATGCCCAATGACCATGCTTTGAAGGTGAATCCACCGATGGAAAATACCCCACGAATGCGCAATCCAGCACTGGCTGCGTCGGTCGCTGTCCTTTTGGGCCTGCTGGGCGCCAATGCCGATGCCCTTTCTCTGGGTCGCCTGACGGTGCAGTCCGCGCTCGGGCAGCCTTTGCGCGCAGAAATTGAAATCCCGGAAATCAACGCCGAGGAAGTCGACACCCTGAAGGGCAGCGTGGCCTCTGCCGACGCCTTCAAGGCCGCCGGGCTGGAGTACAACGCCGCACTGAACAACCTGCAGGTCAGCCTGCAGCGTCGTCCCGACGGCAGGATGGTGCTCAAACTCAGCAGCGATCGCCCCGTCAGCGAACCCTTTGTAGACCTGATTCTGGAAGCCAATTGGGCCTCCGGGCGCATCCTGCGCGACTACACACTGTTATTTGACCCACCCAGCCTGCGCGAACCGGTGGCTGTGGCACCCACCGCACCGCAAGTTGCCGCAGCCCCGGTGCGGCAAGCCGCAGCGCCTGCGCCCGCACGCGAGGTGCAGCCCACTGCGCCAGCGCCGACGCCAAAGCCTGCGGCCCAGCGCACCACAGCGGCTCCAGCTCCCGCACCTGCCGTAAAGGCCGCCGCTGCAGCCGCAAAGGGCTCGCAGGTGACTGTGCGCCCAGGCGACACGGCAAGCAAGATCGCCGGGCAACACAAGCCTGCCAGCGTTTCGCTGGATCAAATGCTGGTTGCGCTGTTGCGCGCCAACCCGGAAGCCTTCGCCGGCAGCAACATCAACCGGCTCAAATCCGGTGCGGTACTCGATCTGCCCAGTTCCGACGTCGCTGGCACCACGCCACGCGACGAAGCCACCCGCACGGTGTTGGCGCAGAGCAAGGATTTCAATGAATTCCGCCGCCAGCTTGCCGGCGCTGCACCCACCACGGCCAGCACCGCAACCGAACGTCAAGCCAGCGGCAAGGTGCGCGCCCAGGTTGAGGAAAAAAAGGCGCCCACTACCGCGCCCGACAAACTGACCTTGTCCAAGGCGCAACCCGCTGCGAAAGCTGCAGATGCCAAGCTCGCGGCAGATCGCCAGGCCAAGGAAGCTGCGGCGCGCGAAGCAGAACTGGCGAAAAATATTGCGGACTTGAACAAGCTCAAGGCCGCGGCTCCGATCGCTGTAGCCAAGGCACCGGCGGCATCAACCCCAGCCATCCCTGCTGCGCCTCCAGCCAGCGCGGCCAAGGCAGAGGTCAAACCCGCCATTGCCATACCCGCACAGCCAGTGCCCGCGCCCGTGGCCTCAGCAGTAGCGCCCAAGGCCTCGGCGCCGGCGGCCAGGGCCTCGGCAGCCAAACCGGTCGAGGAACCAGGTTTTGTCGACGGCCTGATTGCCGATCCGTTGATCCCCGCCGGCACCCTGGGCATCTTGGCCTTGCTGGGCGGTTTTGCTGTGTACCGCTCGCGCCAGGGCAAGAAGTCCGGACAGGGCGACAGTTCCTTCCTGGACAGCCATTTGCAGCCTGACTCGTTCTTTGGCGCCAGCGGCGGTGAGCAAGTGGACACGAGCAACGAAACCACGGCGACGGGCTCGTCGATGATCTACTCACCCAGCCAACTCGACGCTGGTGGAGAAGTCGACCCGGTGGCCGAAGCCGATGTGTACCTGGCCTATGGCCGGGATCAACAGGCTGAGGACATCCTCAAGGACGCGCTGCAGGCCGCGCCGACACGCCTGGCCATTCACGCCAAGTTGGCCGATATCTACGCCAAACGCACCGACGCCCAGGCTTTGAATGCGCTGGCCACGATCGCCTACGCCGTGAGCCAGGGCCAAGGTCCAGAATGGGACCACATCCGTGAACTGGGCGTGGAACTCGATAAGGGCAACGCCTTGTACCAGTTGGACGGACCCGGCGCGGCCCCGCCGGATCTGGCCGATGAAGTGCAGACACCAGCCCTTACTGCCGCACCCGTGGATCTGGATCTTGACTTCGACCTGGACTTTGAGCCGCAGATCACGCCTGAGCCTGAAGCCGCACAGAGCAGCCTCATGGGCGTTTTGCACGAGTCAGATGTGGCCGGCGCGTCAGATGAGCCGATAGAGTTATTCAGCGCGCCCGAGGCCACCGCCTCCGCGCCAATCGAACCGGATTTTTCCGTCACATCTTCCACCATGGGCCTTGAGGCTAAGCCTGCGCCCCAACCGGATCTTCTGCTGCCCGAGTTGCCAGCACTGTCAGAGCAAACGACACCGCTCAAGGTCAAGTCGCAAATCGCCAGCAGCCCAGAGGTATCGCCCGAGATGCTGTCCTTTGACCTGGGTTCGCTGTCGCTTGACCTGAACACCGAAACGCCTGCAGCCCCGGCACCGCCGGCAGAAGCAGCAGCAGAGCCCGATACCGACAATCTGGATCCTCTGTCCACCAAACTGGCGCTGGCCAGGGAGTTTCAATCGATTGGCGACAACGATGGTGCCCATGCATTGGCCGAAGAGGTTTACTCCCTGGCTTCCGGCGACCTGAGAGCAGAGGCCAAGCGCTTCCTGAGCGAACTGGGCTTCGCGCAGTCCGGCTTCTCGACCTCCACCTTCTGATGCATCCGCTGTGAGGCTGGCACTCGGTGTCAGCTACAACGGACAGGCCTACGAAGGCTGGCAAAGCCAGCTTTCCGGACGCACCGTGCAGGACCGGCTCGAGGCAGCCCTGTCCAAGCTGGCCGCCAGTCGGGTGAGCACGCTGTGCGCGGGTCGGACCGATACCGGCGTCCACGCGCTGATGCAGGTGGTGCACTTTGATACCGAAGCGCAGCGCGACCTGGCTTCCTGGGTGCGCGGCACCAACGCCGGCCTGCCGCGCGACATCGCCGTGCAGTGGGCGCACGAGGTTCCCGCTGATTTCCATTGCCGCAGCAGCGCCCAGGCGCGCCGCTACGCCTATGTCTTGCTGGAGTCCCCCGTGCGCCCCAGTGTGGACGCGCAACGCGTGGGCTGGGTGTTCAAAACCTTGGATCACGACGCCATGCAGGAAGCGGTGCAATGCCTGCTGGGCGAACATGACTTCACATCCTTTCGGGCCTCAGCCTGCCAGGCCAAATCTCCCGTGAAGACAATGAACCGAATCCAGATCAGCCGGCGCGGCAGCCCCGGCGCAGCCTATTGGCGTTTCGAGTTCGAGGCCAGCGCCTTTTTGCACCACATGATTCGCAACCTCATGGGTTGCCTGATCGCGGTGGGACAGGGCAAGTACGCGCCCAGTTGGATGGCCCAAGTGCTGGCAGCGCGATCGCGCGACGCCGCGGCCCCGACTTTTTCACCCGATGGCCTGTACTTTTTGGGGCCGGTTTATGCGCCCCATTGGGGCCTGCCCACGCGCACTGCCGCTTTCGATTGGTTGCCATGAATCTTCAACAGCGCACAAAAATCAAGATCTGTGGCCTGACGCGCGAGCAGGACTTGGACTGCGCCGTGGCCGCCGGGGCCGACGCCATAGGTTTCGTGCTATATGAAAAAAGCCAGCGCTACGTGTCAGCGCAGCGCGCCGCCGAGCTGGCTCGCCGCCTCCCGCCCTTCGTCACGCCCGTGCTGCTGTTTGTCAACGCCAGCGCCGCGGACATCTCGATGGCCTGCGCGCAGGTGCCCGGTGCGCTGCTGCAATTCCATGGCGACGAGACGTCGGCGTTTTGCCAGCAGGTGGCGCAGCAGTTGCAACGCCCCTACCTGCGGGCGGCGCGTATTCCAGTGGAAGACAGTGCCGGCTTCAACTTGCTAGAATTTGCCCTTGCCAACACAAATGCCCAGGCCATCCTGCTCGACGCACATGTCGACGGATACGGCGGGGGCGGAAAAACATTCAATTGGTCACAGCTGCCTCCAAACGTCGACGCTCACCTCGTCTTGAGTGGTGGGCTCAATGCTGCCAACGTGATCGATGGCATCAGTCAACTGCGCCCGCGCTGCAAGTCGCTGGCCGTTGACGTGAGTTCCGGGGTCGAGATGTCCAAGGGCATCAAGGACCCGGAGAAAATCCATCAGTTCATCGCAGCGGTTCGCGCCGCCGATCTGAGCCTCCAAAATTCCCGCTCCTGACGCTGATACACCAGCCTCCAGGGCCGTTGCAAAGACCCCTATGTACCCCTATCAACAACCCGACATCAGCGGCCACTTCGGCATCTACGGCGGCAGCTTCGTCGGCGAAACACTGACCCACGCCATCAACGAATTGATCGCGGCCTACGCCAAATACCAGCATGACCCGGAATTTTTGGCCGAGTTCAATTATGAGCTGGCGCACTTTGTGGGACGACCCTCGCCCGTGTACCACGCGGCGCGCATGAGCCGCGAACAGGGCGGCGCGCAGATTTTTCTCAAACGCGAAGATCTGAACCACACCGGCGCGCACAAGATCAACAACACCATCGGCCAGGCCATGCTGGCCAAACGCATGGGCAAGCCGCGCGTCATCGCCGAAACCGGCGCCGGCCAGCACGGCGTGGCCACGGCCACGATCTGCGCGCGCTACGGGCTGGAATGCGTGGTCTACATGGGCAGCGAGGACGTGAAGCGGCAAAGCCCCAACGTCTATCGGATGAAGCTGCTGGGCGCCACCGTGGTGCCGGTCGAGTCGGGCAGCAGGACGCTCAAGGATGCGCTCAACGAGGCCATGCGTGACTGGGTGGCGAACGTGGACAACACCTTCTACATCATCGGCACGGTGGCCGGCCCCCATCCCTATCCGATGATGGTGCGCGATTTCCAGAGCGTGATAGGCAAGGAATGCATCACCCAAATGCCCGAGATGCTTGCGGCCGCTGGCTGCGTCAATCCGCAGCCCGACGCGGTCATTGCCTGCGTGGGTGGTGGCTCCAACGCCATGGGCATCTTCCACCCCTACATCGGCTTTGAAAACACGCGTCTGATCGGCGTGGAAGCCGCCGGTGAAGGCCTGGACAGTGGCAAGCATTCGGCCTCGCTGCAAAAAGGCAGCCCGGGCGTGCTGCACGGCAACCGCACCTACGTGCTGCAGGACGAAAACGGTCAGGTGACCGAGACGCACAGCATCAGTGCCGGCCTGGACTATCCCGGCGTCGGACCGGAACACGCCTTCCTGAAGGACATAGGGCGCGCCGAGTACGTGGGCATCACTGACACCGAGGCGCTGGCAGCCTTCCATTACCTGTGCCGCACCGAAGGCATCATCCCGGCGCTGGAGTCCAGCCATGCGGTGGCCTATGCCATGAAGCTGGCCAAGAACATGCGCGCCGACCAGTCGATCCTGGTGAACCTGTCCGGGCGCGGGGACAAGGACATAGGCACCGTGGCAGATCTGAGCCACGCCGATTTTTATTGCCGCCCCAGTTGCACCGGACAGGGCGTCAAAGGGGGCGAACAAACCATTCAGCTCCAGAGCAAAGGACGAACAGCATGAGCCGCATACAAGCCACTTTTGAAGCGCTGAAGGCGCAGGATCGCACTGCGCTGATTCCCTACGTCATGGCAGGATTTCCCTTTGCAGACATCACGCCGGAGTTGATGCTGGGCATGGTGGCGGCGGGCGCCGACGTGATCGAACTGGGCGTGCCGTTTTCCGACCCCAGTGCCGACGGTGCGGTGATCCAGAAGGCCGGCGATAAGGCATTGAGTTTTGGCATCGGGCTGCGCCATGTGCTGGCGATGGTGAGCGACTTTCGCCGCAAGGACGCAACGACACCGGTGGTGCTGATGGGCTATGCGAACCCGGTCGAGCGCTACGACCAGTTGCACGGGGCCAAGGACGAGCCTGGCAGCGCCTTCATCCGCGACGCCAGCGCGGCCGGGGTCGACGGTGTGTTGGTGGTCGACTACCCACCCGAAGAATGCGAAGCTTTTGCAGCGCAGTTGCGCGCAAACCAGATGGACCTGATCTTCCTGCTGGCACCGACCAGCACCAACGAGCGCATGGACAAAATAGCCCAGGTCGCCAGCGGCTACGTTTACTACGTCTCGCTCAAGGGCGTCACCGGCGCTGGCAACCTGGACATCGCTGCGGTGCAGGCCATGCTGCCGCGCATTCGCCAGCATGTGAGCATCCCGCTGGGCGTGGGCTTTGGCATCCGCGATGGGGGCACCGCAGCCGCAGTGGGCAGCGTGGCCGACGCCGTGGTGATTGGCAGCAAGCTCATCCAGATGATCGAACTGCAGCCACGCGATCAGGTGGTGGCCGCAGCCAGCGCCTTCCTGCGCGAAATCCGCCAGGCGCTGGACGCATAATCCGGCATGAGATTTTTGCAATGACTGACAGTACCGATGGTCATTGCGAGCGTAGCGAAGCAATCCATGCCATCGAATCCTGTAGGAGAAACCTTGACGACGTGGCGCCATGGATTGCCACGTCCCGCCACGGCCCAGGGGCCTCGCGGCTAAAGGCACGCGGCTCGCAATGGCGACTGCGGTTAAAGGTCCGTGTGCGGTATCGGGCTGGATATGGAAAACTCGCAATGACGGCACCGACGGGTTGGGGTTCCATTCACCCCTAACCCTCAACTGATTGAGGAAACAAAACATGAGCTGGCTAGAAAAACTTCTCCCTTCCAAAATTCAGCCCACCGATCCGGCCGAGCGTCGCAGCGTTCCGGAAGGTCTGTGGATCAAGTGCCCATCCTGCGACACGGTGCAATACAAGACCGACCTGGAGAAGAACCTCAACGTCTGTCCGAGCTGCAGCCATCATTTGCGCATCGGTGCACGGGCGCGGCTGGACGCCTTTCTGGACGCAGAGGGCCGCTACGAGATCGGCCAGGAAGTCTTGCCGGTGGACGCGCTCAAGTTCAAGGACAGCCGCAAGTACACCGAGCGCCTCAAGGAAGCGCTGGAGAACACGGGTGAGACCGATGCGCTGATCGTCATGGGCGGTGCGGTGCACAGCGTCAATGTGGTGGCCGCCTGCTTCGAATTCGACTTCATGGGCGGCAGCATGGGCAGCGTCGTGGGCGAGCGCTTTGTGCGCGGTGTGCACGCGGCGATCGAGCAGAAAGTGCCGTTCATCTGCTTCACCGCGACTGGCGGCGCGCGCATGCAGGAGGGCCTGCTCAGCCTGATGCAGATGGCCAAGACGAATGCAGCGCTGACGCGCCTGGCGAAGAAGAACCTGCCCTACATCAGCGTGCTCACCGACCCCACCATGGGCGGCGTCAGCGCTGGTTTTGCCTTTGTGGGTGACGTGGTGATCGCCGAGCCCAAGGCGCTGATCGGTTTTGCCGGTCCGCGCGTGATTGAATCCACCGTGCGAGTGACCTTGCCCGAAGGTTTTCAGCGCGCCGAGTTCCTGCAAAAACAGGGCGCTGTGGACTTCATCTGCGACCGCCGCGAACTGCGCAAGACCATCGCCAACACCCTGGCCATGCTGCTACGCCAGCCGGCTGACGCGGTCTCCTAAACCATCCTCAGCACGCTGAGCTGGGTCGAGCTCAGCACAATCGCCAGCACCTGCAGCAGCACCAGTAACGCCAGAGGCGACAGGTCCATGCCGCCAACCAGCGGGATGATGCGGCGCAGGGGACGCAGCGGTGGCTCGCACAGTCGCCCGATCATGTCGACCAGCGGCGAGTGCGTTTGCACCCAGGACAGGACGGCGTAAACAATGATCAGCCCGGTCAGGCCGGAGATGATCAGCCGCACCAAACCAAACAGCGCCAGCACCGGCACCACGCCAGCCGCGCCCTGCGCGCCGGCCAACAGCCACAGCAGGCCGTATTGCGCCAACTCCAGCAACAGCGCGCCCACCAGGCTGGCCGTGTCCCATCGACCCGCGGCAGGAATAAGGCGGCGCAACGGCAGCACCAGCCAGTTCGTCAGCGCAAACACCATGCGCCCCAATGGGTTGCCAAAAGGCACGCGCTGCTCTTGCATGTACATGCGCAGCAGACAAGCGCCGCCGATCAGACCGGTGGCGACGTCAAGGAGCAGGGAGATGATTTGATAAAACATGATTCACTCGTTGTTCTTCAGGTAGACCCAATCGACGACATCGTTCGACGGCACATAACCATGCACCATTTTCGCTAAAAATTCACGCAAAGCGGGAACATCATTGGCTTGCAGCGCAGCGTCAAGCTCCAGCAAGGCGCCCTGCATTTCCTCCCAAGACACAAACGCCTCATGGGCCTTCATGATGCGGGCATGAACCGTCGGTTCGGGATCGTCGCCAATCAGCAATTCTTCATACAGCTTCTCACCAGGGCGCAAGCCGGTGACGCAAAACTCGATATCGCCGTCGACGTGCTGCTCGTCCTTCACGCTCAGACCCGAAAGCTCCACCATGCGTCGCGCCAGGTCAATGATACGCACGGGCTCGCCCATGTCGAGCACGAACACTTCACCGCCCATGGCCATCGCACCCGCTTGGATGACCAACTGCGCGGCCTCCGGGATGGACATGAAATAGCGGGTCATTTCCGCATGCGTCAGGGTGATCGGACCTCCCTCCTGGAGTTGCCTGCGAAACAGCGGTACGACCGAGCCAGAAGAACCCAATACGTTGCCAAAACGAACCATGGAAAACCGTGTCTTCCAGCCCTGATCCGGTGCCGCCGCCGCCATCGCCTGCAAAACCATTTCCGCCAGACGCTTGCTGGCACCCATGATGTTGGTGGGCCGCACTGCCTTGTCGGTGCTGATGAGCACGAAGTCGCACACGCCCTGCTCGGCCGCGACCCGGGCCGTGGCCCAGGTGCCCAGCAGGTTGTTCTTCAATCCTTCGGCCGGATTGTGCTCAACCAAAGGCACATGTTTGTAGGCAGCGGCGTGGTACAGCGTTTGTGGCCCCCAGGTTTGCAGGATTTCGCGCATGCGGGCTTCGTCACGCACCGACGCGAGCAGCGGCACCAGTTTCAACTCGACCGATGCCATCGAGAGCAACTGCTGGTGCACGGCATACAACGCCACCTCGCTCATTTCCACCAGAAGCAGCGTGGCCGGTTTTAACCTGATGATCTGGCGGCACAATTCGCTGCCGATCGATCCGCCGGCACCGGTCACCAGCACGACCTTGCCGTGGATATTTTTGCCCAGCAAGGCTTCGTTCGGTGCCACTGCGTCGCGCCCTAGCAGGTCTTCGATGTCGAGTTGGCGTAAATCACTGACCTGCACGCGGCCCTGTGCCAGATCCATGACGCCGGGCAGGGTGCGCACCGACACGCGGGCGCGGCGCGTCAACTCCAGGATTTCATTGCGGCGCTGACGGCTGACCGAGGGAATCGCCAGCAGCACGTCGCTCACGTCGAGTTGCTTCACCAGGCGCTCCAGTTCGCCCGGATGCCAGATGCGCAGGCCGTTCAGTACCTGCCCCTGCAAGCGCCGGTCGTCGTCCAGAAAGCCCACAGCGCGCATCTCCAGACTGTTGCCCATGGCCGCCGCCAATTGACGACCCGCGGAACCGGCGCCATAAATCAGCACCTTGGGCAGGGCGTTGAGTTGAAGTTGTGTCAGGTACAGCCCACTGAGCCAGAAGCGTGCAAAAACCCGCGAGGCACCTACCGCCAGCAGCAGCAAAGGCGGCTGCAGCAGACCCAGGGTACGCGGCACATCGGGCATGGCGAGGATGACGAGCAAGCCGAAATAGAGCACGCCGTAGACGAAAACAGCCCGGGCGATGGCCACCAGCGCAGCCCACCCGGCGTAGCGAAAAATGGCTCGGTAGAGGCCGAACACCACAAATACCGGCAAAGCCAGCAAAAGCGACAGGCCCAGGGCCAGCCACTGGTTTCCCGCAATCACCACCCAGGTGTCGAGCCGCAAGCACAAGGCCATCCAAACCGTAAAAGCACACAAAAACGCGTCCACCGCCAAGGCCAGCAATCGCTTGACGGATCGGGGCAGTGACAGCAAGGGTGCAGCGGTTTTTTCCCAATGCATAAGTTGGACTCAGGAATTCATGGTGTTAATGCGAAACGCCTTCGCGCCGCAGGACCTTGACGGCGGTGAGCCAAAGTATGCGGATGTCAAACCACAGTGAGCGATGCTGCAGATACTCGACATCGAGCCGCACTTTTTGCGAGTTTGGCAGTTCATCGCGGCCGTTCACCTGGGCCCAACCCGTCAAGCCCGGCGTCAGGTCATGCACGCCCTGCTCGGTGCGCAGCGCAATCAGATCCGCCTGGTTGAACAGGGCAGGCCGCGGCCCGACGAAGCTCATGTCGCCCCGAAGGATGCTCCACAGTTGCGGCAACTCGTCCAGGCTGCTCTTGCGCAGGAAGGATCCGATGGGCGTCAGGTGCGCCTGCGGGTTGTCCAGCAGGTGCGTGGCCAGCACCGGTGTGCCCACGCGCATGCTGCGAAACTTGGGCATTCTGAAAATGACGTTGTTGCGTCCGACGCGGTCCGACCAGTAAAGTGCCGGCCCGGCCGATGTGAGCCGCACGGCAATGGCCACCATGACCACCGGCGCCAGCAGCACCAAGCCGGCGCACAGTGCGAGCAACAGATCAAACAGACGCTTCACACAAAACCCTTTACCGCACATTCCAAGCCCTCGTCCACCGACACGACGGGCCGCCAACCCAGCAATTGCTGCGTCTTGCCGATGTCCACCTGCAGCGACGCGCACAACTGCCGCACCTGTTGCGGTCGGCGCAACAGTGCCGCACCCCAGCCCAGCCAGGCCGCAGGCACCGGCCACAGCCGTGCCGGCCGGTGCAGCGCCAGGCCCAGCCGGCGCAACAGCTCGGTGGTCGACAGGTCTTCACCGTCGGACACCAGAAAGGTCTGATTCGCCGCCGCGGGATGGGTCATGCAGGTGAGCAGCAAATCCACCAGATTGTCCAACGCCACATAGCTGCGCCGGTTGTCGATGGCACCCAGCGGCAGCGGCAGTCCGCGCTGCAACCAGCGCAGCAGCGTACCGAAATTACCCGGCGCGTCCGGGCCATAGACCAGGGGCGGCCGCACGATCACCACCTCCAGCCCGGTTGTCGCAGCCAAAGCGCGCAGACCCAATTCGGCCTCGTGCTTGGACTGAGCATAAGGGGAATGGGGAGCCACCGGGCCATCGGCGGAAAAAGGCGTGGCGAAAGTTTGCGCGCCGTTGACGCCGATCGAACTGATGAACACGAAGCGTCGCACGCCCGCCTCGGCCGCCTGGCGCGCGAGCTGCAGGGTGCCGTCGCGGTTCACGGCGCGAAACGCCGCCAGCAGGTCTTGCGCAGGGTCGTGCAGCATGTGCACGCGCGCTGCGCAGTGCAGCACCGCGTCCTGGCCCGCGAGCGCAGCAGACCAGTCGGTGTCGCACGCCATGTCCTGGACGACAACGGTTCTGACTTCGGCCGGCAACAGGATGGCGTCGCTGCGCACTGCCGCCGTCACCTTGCAGCCGTCGGAAAGCAGACGCGTCAACAGGCGTCGTCCGACAAAGCCCGTGGCACCGGTGAGCAAAATGTTCTTCACGGGGTGGCCCGGGTCGGGAACTCGGCATAGACGGCAGCGATCCTTTGCGCCATGCGGGCAGCGCCAAAATCACACTCGTATTTGCGTCTCGCGGCTCGGCCCAGCGCGACCCGCTTTTGCGGGTCCGCCAGCAGAGACCCCAGAGCATCGGCCACAGCGTTGGCACGGTTGGTCGTCAACACACCGTCGACGCCATGACTGACCAGTTGGCGAATTTCCGGCAGATCGCTGGCGATGATGGGCAAGCCCGCGCGCATGGCCTCGATGATGGAGATGGGTTGCGCCTCATGGTCGGACAGCAGCACAAAGATCTGGCAGTTCGCCAGCCGCGCAGCAACGTCCTTGACGTCGCCCGGTAGATCCACCGCCGCCATGTCCTGGGCGGCGGATTTCACGCTGGGCCACAGGGGCCCCTCGCCGGCCAGTACCACGCGCGGCATTGCACGGCCACGGGACTGCAGCACGCGCAGCGCCTGAATCAACAGGTCGTGGCGTTTGGGTGCCTCCATGCGCGCCACCATCATGAGCGACGCCGGTTCTTGGCCCGGGTTGGCGCGCAACGCCGTATCGGCGATGCCGTTGGAAATCACCAGAATCCGTTCACGAGGAATCGGCAAGCGTTGCGCCAGCGCCAGCTCGGTTTCGGACACGCAAATCATGCGTGCCGTGAGCGGTGCCAGCAGCCATTCCGCAAGCAGCGCCACGGTGCGGCGCATGGGGGCCACCTGCGGCTTGAAGCCAAAGCCGTGCACCGTATAGATGACCGGGCAACGGCTGAGCCGCCCGGCGAGTCGTCCCACCACGCCGGCCACCGCGCTGTGCAGGTGCAGGACGTCTGGCGACCAGTGGCGCATGAGGCCACGCAGTTGCCACACGCCGAGAATCAGCCTGCCGGGCGACAGGGAGTTGCCCAGCGCAGGCACTCGCGCCACTTCGACGCCCAAGCAGTGCAGCTCAAGCTCCAGCGGGGATGGCGCTGGCTCCGTGCCACCGATGACCACCAGCAACTGAATTTCCCGGTGCAACGCGCGACAAAGCTCCAGCAGGTGCGTCTGTGCGCCACCTTGATCGCCACGGGTGATGACAAACATGACGCGCTGCTTCGGGCGTTCGCTCGGCTGTTGGGGCATCAAACTATTTTCTTTGACTTTCAATCCGTGACTCTGGGCAGTGGCACAACGCTGGCCTGAACCAACAGCACATCGGACAGCATAGGCTGGCGCTGCGTGATCGAGCGTAACACCCACCCCTTGAACGAGCCCGAGGCCGAGACCGCGCAGCCGTGCAGACTTTGGGCCCGCAGCCCGGCGTCGGCCAGAACCTTGAGCAAGGTGAACGGCGAGAACCAGGCCCGGTGGTCGGTGTTGACGCGCTCCACGCCGCGCAGCGCCTGTGCAGCATTGCGCAGCGACAGCGCATTGGGCACGGTGACGACGAATTGCGCGCCCGGCAGGCAATGCGCCAGGCGCCGCAGAAAGGCAGCAGGGTCGGGCAAGTGCTCGATCACGTCGGGCACCAGCACCCAGTCGCATTGCCAGGCAGCGAGCTGTGCTTCGGCCTGGGGCGAAAAAATATCGAGTTCGTGCACGTTGTCAAAGCCCAGGCCGCGTGCGGCAGCCACGCCTTGCGCGTTGATGTCAATGCCGTGGCAGGCGGCGGCGCTGCGCGTCAGGCGCGCGTGCAGCCAGCTGCCGTCAGCCACCCGGCTGGCAATCAGGGGCACATGGTCAGCAAAGCCCACATGCAGCACGCGTCGGCCCGCAGCCCACTGTGTGAGCACATCGCCCCTGGCTTGGGAATGACTGATAATTTGGGGGCGGTAGGGCAAGTCGTCACTGAATGAGTGCCCCGTCAAATAGCTATCGATCTGGTTCATTGCGCCATTATCAACATCACCACCACCTCCGAATCGGCACCGCGCGTCCTGCTCCTGCTGGAAGACCAGTCCGCCGGGGGCGTCAGCACGATCACCAGCACCCTTGCCGGCGCACTGCGCCAGCATGTTTGGCTGGTGGACGAAGTCGCGCTGAATGCCGCCACCTGGCAGCAGCGCCTGGCCGCCGCCAAGCACTGCGACGTGATTCTGGCCAGCCACAATTTTCAGCCGGCCTACATTGCCTGGGCGCTGGGCCTGTTGCTGCGCAAGCCGGTGGTGGTCTGGGTGCATGGACCGCTGCAGGAGGTCGTGAAGCAAGCCGGCACCACTGCGCTCAAACAGTCCTGGTTGCGCTGGCTGTACCGGCGCCTGCCTTGCTTCGTCTTTGTTTCCAGTGCCTCACGCGATTCCTTCGAGTCCTTTATGGGCAAAACCAGCACCGGGCGTGGACATTCACGGGTCATCCCGAACGCCGTGCCGCTCACCGAACTGCCAGCGCCACAGGCGTGCACCGTCGGCCATCTGACCGGCGAAACCCAACTGGCCTACATCGGCAGACTCTCACCGGAAAAGCAGCCCGCCTTGCTGCTGGACATGTTGCGCCTGTTGCCCGAGCGGTTCCGGCTGACCCTGCTGGGCGACGGCACGATGCGCGACACGCTGCAAAAGCGCGGTGCGGATCTGCTTGCCAGCGGCCGCCTGCGGCTTGCCGGCGCGCAGCCGCACGGGCCGGGCCTGTACACGCCCTGGCGCCTGACCGTGCTGGCTTCGCGCTACGAAGGCTGCCCCATGACGCTGCTGGAGTCGTTTGCCGCGGGCGTGCCCTGCGTGGGCTTGCCGATTGCCGCCTTGCGCGAGGTCTTGCAGCATGAGGCACCCTACCTGCTGGCGCGCGATCACACCGCCCAGGCCCTGGCCGATGTCGTGCAGCTCGTGTGCGCGCTGCCGCAGCAGCAAGTCCAGGCTGACATGGCGCGGGTGCTGACGCACCACCGCGTTCGGGAGTTTGCCCAGTCTTGGCAAGGCGTGCTGCGCGAGGCCGCCCGCCGATGCTGATCCACTTCATCCATCAGGGCGACGCCTATCTGCCGGAGCTGCAGGCCTACGCGGCCTTCATTCAGGCCGCAGGGCACCAATCTCAGCTGCACCGCGAGTTGGACAGCGTGCCGTCCGATGCCCCCGTGCTGTGGTGGCTTTGCGGCCAGGTGCGCCCGGTGCAGGCCATGCGTCACCCCAAGGCTTTTCACATCCACGAATACGCTTCAGCCTCGGTCCCGCCCATGGCTTGGTTGAAGGATCAGCTCAAGTGCTGGTGTCAGGCGACACCCCAATACCGCATTTTTCAGAATGCCTGGGTGCAGCAGCGCATGGGCTTTCATGACGCTGTGCCTTGCGAATTTCGCGACATGGGGATTTCGCCGTCACTCCTTGAGCCCGCGCCGCCGTCTGCCGCACCGGAGTTTGACTTTGTTTACCTGGGCGAGATGCGCCGTCTTCGGCATTTTTTGCCAGTGTTCGAAGCACTGGCAAACGCCGAACTGAGCGTGCTGCTGATCGGGCAGTTGCCCGACGAGCTGCTGGCGCAACTGGCGGACCATGACAAGCTCACGGTCACCGGGCGAATTCCCCACGAACAGGTCCCCGTGATGCTGCGGCGCGCGCGCCGGGGTCTGAACCTGGTGCCGGACCAGTTGCCTTACACGCGGCAGACTTCGACCAAGCTGCTCGAATACTGCGCCGCGGGTCTGCCGGTGGTGTCCACCGACTATGCCTGGGTGCGTGATTTCGAGCGGCAGCACGGTGCGCGCCTGGCCTACATCCCGTTCCGCGCCACCGCAGCCAGCTACCTGGAGTACTTCCAGCGGATCGTGCAAGCGCTGCCGGAGCCTGTTCCCGACCTGCACCCGCTGGCCTGGCCGGCGCTGCTGGCGGGCATGCCGATCTGGCGACACCTTGGCGTGCAGGCATGAAGCTGCCGCGCGCATCCCTGCCGATTGCCCTGGCCAGCGCGACCTCCATGGGCGCACAGGTGCTGTTCAGCCTGCTCATGCTGCGCCTGTTTACGCCCCAGGCCGTGGGCGAGTTTTCCGTCATCAGCCAGGTGGCTTTTTTCTGGATGACGCTGGCCCTGGCTCAAAGCCCGCTCAAACTGCTGGCAGACAGGCATCTGGAGCCCTCACAGGCCCTGCGCGCGGCCTTACGCAGCAGCCTGCTGCGCCTGGCCTGGCTGCTGCCCCTGGCGGCCCTTGCCGTGCAATTCAGCGGCCTGGCCCAGTTCGCCCAGGTGCTGGCCTGGGCTGGGGTGCTGGCGCTGCTGCAACTGGGCTGGTATCTGGCGCAAGCGCTGACGCTGAAAAACGCTTCAGCACGCTCTGCCGCAGCGGTTCGCGCCCTGCCGCCGGTCACTGCGCTCCTCGTGGCTGCGCTGGTTTGCTCGCTCTGGCCGCAGGCGGGCGCAACAGGACTGCTGCTGTCTGCTGCGTTGGGCTATGCCGTGGGCGCACTGTGGCTGCTGCCGGCGCGCCGTCGAACCGCGAGCGGCGCGCTGCCGACGGCTGCCATACCAGCACAGGCGCAGTCGGACAACCGCAGCACCACGCTGCGCCTGCTCCACACCGGCGCCGACGCACTGACCGGCGTGGCGCTGTTGCTGGTCTGGCAGCGCAGCCACGGCGCGGCGCAGGCCGGCTACCTGGCGGTGCTGCTGCGTCTGCTGGGTTTTATTCCGAGCATGATTCACGCGGCCTGGGCGCAGGTGCTGCTGGCGCAAGGGTCACGCCGCCATGCGTCACCGCTGTGGATCGGCGTGGGTGGCGCACTGGCCACGGCAGGATTGGCAATGGCCTGCGCTGTGGCCGTGCAATGGCAATGGCTGGCAGCGTCGTGGGCCGGGATGCTGCCCTACCTGTTGCCCATGCTGCTCTGGCAGGGCGCTGCCTGCGTCCTGGCCGCCAGCAGTCACCTGCCGTTTCAGCAGGGTCGGGCGATCGCGTTTTCCCGTGCAGCCATCGCCTTTGACGGCATGCAACTGCTGACACTGGGCGCGCCGCTGATGCTGGGTTTTGTACTCTCGCCGCTCGAGCATGTCTGGTGGCTGGCAGGCCTGTCAAGCGCCGGTCTGCTGGCCTTGAGCATCTGGTTGAACCGCCCCAAGGCCTGAAAACAGCGGGGCGCAGGCGCTGAACTTAAAATCGACGCCTGGTTCAGCGCGAACCCCTCTCCATTCATTCCAAAATTTCCATGTCCGATCACCCTACCCCCTCCCCCGCCCAAGACGAAAACCAGCTCATGGCCGAGCGCCGCGAAAAGCTCTCGGCGCTGCGCGTGGCGCAGGCCCAGGGTAAAGGCGTGGCCTTTCCCAACGATTTCAAACCCAGCCACCACGCCGCAGAACTGTTCGCAGCGCACAGCGAAAAGACACCCGAACTGCTGCTGGAAGAAGGCACGGTGGTCAAGGTCGCGGGGCGCATGATGCTCAAGCGCGTCATGGGCAAGGCCAGCTTCGCCACGGTGCAGGATTCGTCCTTTGGCCCGACGGCAGGACGCATCCAGATCTACGTGACACGCGATGAAGTCGGTGAAGACGTGTATGCGCTGTTCAAGCATTGGGACCTGGGCGACATCGTCGCCGCCGAAGGCCGCGTCTTCAAGACCCGCACCGGTGAGCTCTCCATTCACGCCACGCAAATGCGCCTGCTCACCAAGAGCCTGCGCCCCATGCCCGACAAGTTCCACGGCATCGCGGATCAGGAAGTGAAGTACCGCCAGCGCTACGTGGACCTGATGACCGACGAGAGCACCCGCCAACGCTTCGTGGCGCGCAGCAAGGCCGTGAGCGCGATGCGCGAATTCATGGTGGCCAACCAGTTTCTGGAAGTGGAAACGCCGATGCTGCACCCCATTCCGGGCGGCGCCAACGCCAAGCCTTTTGTCACGCACCACAATGCGTTGGACCAGCAGATGTTCCTGCGCATCGCGCCCGAGCTCTACCTGAAGCGACTCATCGTCGGTGGTTTCGAACGCGTGTTCGAGATCAACCGCAGCTACCGCAACGAAGGCATCTCGGTGCGCCACAACCCCGAGTTCACCATGATGGAGTTCTACGCGGCCTACTGGAATT
>CAIKVZ010000182.1 GCA_903830985.1 uncultured beta proteobacterium | reverse complement strand
TTGCCAGCCCGCCACTCGGCCACCGCCCGGTGCTTGAACTCGCCACTGACCAGAAATACCACTTGCCGCGCACGACTCAGCCGCGCCGCACTCAAGGACACCCGCTGCGGCGGGGGTTTGGGTGCGTCCAACACCGCCAGCGTGGCAGGTGAATCGGGCGCCGTGCCCCAGTCATGACCTGGAAACAAGCTTGCGGTATGACCATCCTCACCAAGCCCGAGCAGAACCAGATCAAAGTCGCCCACTGTTCGTAGTGTTTCGGCATAAATTCGAGCTGCTTGAAACGCGCCCAACTCTCCCGGTATCGTATGCAACTGCAAAGGGGGAATGGGGACGCAATCGAGCCAAACCTCAGCCGCCATACGCGAGTTTCGATCTGAATCGTCTGACGGCAAGCAGCGCTCGTCGCCGAAATAAATGTGCCAGGCAGACCAGTCAGTTTGGGCTGCACCGAGCCCGTGATAAATTTCCCGCGGCGTATTTCCACCGGCGAGCACAAGATGGAATTGGCCACGTTCACGAATAGCCCGTGCCGCACTGGCAAGGATCATCTCAATCGCCATTTGCTGTAACGCCAGCTCATCGGCAACGGCATGCCAGCGACACAGTTCCAATTAGATTTCTCCTTGTGTTGTTTGCCGCAAACCGCACGCCCGCAAAAAACTGCCACTCGGTAGCAACCACTTTGATGGTATCAGGCCCGCAGCCGTGGATTGCTCTTTAAGAGTGCCGTGCAACGCGCATCGGCAGATGGAATGGCCGCCACCACGCTGTTGGCGGGTTGAATCAACGTCTGTGCGCCGGCGCACATGTCGGCTGTCGTTCGAGGCACGCCGGTTCGCACTCAGCGCGCAACGAGTCGCTCTGCGATGCCGCTTATCGACAACAACGTGCCCAATGCTGACGGCCACGGCCTTGAAGACTGACGTTCGTGGTCTCGACCAGACAAGCCAAAGCAGTCATTCAATCTTCGGGATCAAATTTTCCAATTGGCGGTCAGCAACGCAGCGTTTCCAGCCGGTCATGTTGAATCCTTGGATGACTGGTCCGGAACAAGTCCGGCCGCGCATTGGACGTCAGCAGGGATCTACGGGCAGACTATGGTGCGTTTTAAGGTCCACGCTATGTGTGCTACCGCACAGACGGCGCCTTTTGGATCGAGAACGATAGTCGCCTACGCGCAGTGCTCTGTTCAACCGTGAGTTTGCCCTTATGAGTAAGGTCAGTATTAGTCCCCCCCCCCCCCCGCAGTCGGCCGGGAAGTCCGTGAGCGAGCCACAGACCCTACGCCGTCGCGCCGAGGATGCCTACCGGGGTAGCCCCGCCGACTTGACGGGCCAACTCAGTGCCTTGTCTCCCGAGGCACTGCGCGATGCATTGCATGAACTGGGGGTGCATCAGATCCAGTTGGAGATGCAGAACGAAGAACTGCGCCGGACGCAGAATGAACTCGAAACCTCGCAGGCGCGCTATTTCGATTTCTATGACATGGCTCCGGTGGGCTAT
>CAIKVZ010000181.1 GCA_903830985.1 uncultured beta proteobacterium | reverse complement strand
GACAAGATCCGCAAGATCATGAAGATCGCGAAAGAGCCGATCTCCATGGAAACGCCGATCGGTGACGACGACGATTCGCACCTGGGCGACTTCATCGAGGACAGCGTGAACACCGCGCCGCTCGAAGCCGCGATGCAGGCCGGCCTGCGCGACATCGTGAAGGACATCCTGGACTCGCTGACACCGCGCGAAGCCAAGGTGCTGCGCATGCGTTTCGGCATCGAGATGTCCACCGACCACACGCTGGAAGAAGTGGGCAAGCAGTTTGACGTGACGCGGGAACGCATCCGCCAGATCGAGGCCAAGGCGCTGCGCAAGCTCAAGCACCCCAGCCGCTCGGACAAGCTGCGCAGCTTCATCGACACGATTTAGTCAATCAACCCCATCGACAGCCCGGCTTCGCAAGAAGCCGGGCTGTTCTTTTTTCTACAGCTTTATTTCCAGCCTTACCGACCAATTGGTGTAGCTCGGCGCCAGCGAATCGGTGCTGGTGCGCACCGACTGGCCCAGGGGATTGACCGAGTCCAGGGCGCCGCCCGTGCTGTAGTCGCGCGCGCCCAGATTGCTGGCAGAGACGCGCAGTTGGTAACTCGGGTTGATGGTCCACAGCACAAAGGCATCGGCCACGCGTTTCATCCCCACGCTGGCCACTTGGTCGGTGCTCAGGCGTGTGCTGTAGCCCGGTGTCCAGTTGACATTGCCGCCCAGCGTCAACGGCCAATTCGGAATGCGGTAGTCCGCGCCCAGATTGAACGTGCCGTCGGGCTGCTGATCGAGCCGGTTGTTGGGACCCGGAACGCCCTTCACCCTGGAGGCAAACACGCTGGCGTTAGCGCGCAGGTCCAGCTTGGGAGCGTCTGCCACCAGGTCGCTCAGGCGGAATTTGGCCTCGAGCTCGATGCCTCGCGTCGTCGCGTCGCCGACGTTTTGCATGCGCGACACCCAGCGCGGCACATCGGCCCAGCTCACCGTTTCCAGCGTAGTCTGGCGCCGCATCAGGTCGCTGATATTGCGCACAAAAACATTCGCCGTGATCAGGCCGCTGCCCGCCACATAGCGCTCGAAAGCCACGTCCAGTCCCGTCGCCAGTTCGGGCTTCAGCGCCGGATTGCCGGCGCGGTCCGGGTGGATCTCCTCATTGGCACCGCGACTGGCAAACATGCTGTTGATGGCGGGGCGGGCGATCAGGTTCTGCAGATCCGGTGAGCGGTAGCTGCGCGTCAGGCTGAACCTGACTTGGTCGCGGCTCTCGGGCGACAGCTTCCACACTGCGTGCAGCAAGGGCGTGACGACACTGCTGCGGTTGCTCACCTCGGGCGCGGTCTCGCTGATGCTGCCGCGCGTGTCTATGCCCTCCCAGCGCACGCCAGCATGCACCGCCCATTGCGGCGTCAGGGTCCATTCGTCCTGCACATAAAACGCCGCGCGCGTGCTCGCCGCCTTGAGGTTGCCGTCGAAATCCGACAAGGGGGTTTCACCGTCCTGCAGGGTCGTGGCCTCCTCGACACGGCGGTTCATGTCCAACTCCATGCCCGTGACCAGGCTGTGCTCGTTGTCCAGTGTCTTGGTGAACTTCAGGCTGCTGCTCAGGCTCTTGTCGTGCTGCTCGGAACTGGTGTCGGCCAGGCTGTTCACACCCGGGGTCACGTCATAGTTGGTGCGCAGGTTGTGGTTGATCCACTCGCTCTGACCCAGGCCGAAGCGCAGATTGATGTTGCCGCCCTGCTCCAGCCTGTAGGTCCAGGTGCCGCCCAGGCGGGCCGTGGAAAAACGCCCATCCGAAGTTCCCAGGCTGTGGCTGTAGGGCGCAACACCGCCGGTCTGTTCCAATTCGCTGGCCCGACTGCCCGTGCCTTGCGACAGCACCAGCATGGGCATGAGCACCAGGGTATTGCCGCGCTCGTCGCGCCACTGAAGGCGCGCGTTCGCATGCAGACCGGTGCGCAGGTCCCAGGCCTGGTTTTGCTCGCGCTGGTCGATCACCTCACCGGTGGCCATGTTCTCGGTGTGCGAGTCGGTGCGGCTGTCACTGGCGCGCTCCCAGCGGTTCGCTGACAATCCGATGTTGTAGTTGAAGTTGCCCACCGTGTCGTTGCGCGACCAGGCCACGCTGGGCTGGGTCTTGCCGTTCTCAAAGGCGGCACTCAGGCGCAGTTCGTTCAGCTTTCGGCTGTAGCCGCCGCGCGTGATGATGTTGATGGTGCCGGCGATGGCCCGGGCGCCGGTCTCGGCCGTGGGCGCGCGCAGGATCTCGATGCGTTCGATCTGCTCGGGCGACAGGTCATCGAGCGAAAAGCCGCGCGGCGCCGGTTCACCGTCGATCAGGATCTGCGTGTAGCCGCTGCCCAGGCCGCGCATGCGCGGCGCGCCGCCGCGCCCGGGCCGACCCTGCGTGGTCACGCCTGGCAGGCGCTTGAGAATTTCGCCCACCGTGCTGTCGCCAAAACGTTCGATCTCGTCGCGCCCGAAGATGATCTTGGACGCCGTTGAGCGCCGGCGCTCCTCGGTTTCACTGGACGCATTACCAATCACCACCACCGGTTTGAGCGTCGCACTGGCCGCTCGGGGCTCGCGCTTGACCGGCTGCTCTTCCTTGCTCGGCGGCTTTTCTGCGCTGACGGACTCAGCTGTCGTCTGGGCAAATGCGCTGCAGGCCAGGGCTGTGGTGATCAACCCGGCCAGGCGTGCAAGTACCAAGTGGGGTGGGTTTCGGGTGGCGGTAAATTCCATCGCGCGATTATCGTGAGAGTTTGTCAAGCGACGGTGAACCTAACGAAAGAACCCGTCGGCCTCGGGAACGATGCTGCGGGTGGCTATGATCCAGCTTTCCCACCCTGTAGGCTTACGCCCTCTCCCATGCGTCTGTGGTTTTTCAAGTTCATTGTGGCACTGGCGTGGGGGATGATGTCCGTCCTGGCCGCGCCTGCCATGGCGCAGGGTGTCTGGGTGCACGCCATCGCCGCCTTCGGCCAGCCCAAATACGGCGCCGGCTTCAACCACTTCGACTACCTCTTCCCGCAGGCCCCCAAGGGCGGCACGCTGTACCTGAGCAATCCGGACCAGCGCACCAGCTTCGACAAGTTCAACTACTTCACGGTCAAGGGCAACGCGCCGGCGGGAATCGCCATTTTCATGCTCGAGCCCCTTGCGGTGCTGAGCGCGGACGAGCCGCAGACCATGTACGGCCTGCTGGCGCAGGCCATGCAGGTCGCGCCGGACAAAAGCAGCATCAGCTTTCGGCTCCACCCTGCAGCGCGCTTTTCCAACGGCGACCCGGTGCTCGCCGAGGACGTGAAATACAGCTTCGACATGCTGTCAGGCAAGTTGGTGGCGCCCGCCTGGGCCACGGCGCTGGCTGGGGTGAAGCAGGCGGTGATCGTGAATGAGCGCACGATCCGCTTTGAGCTTATCGACCGGACCACCGACACGCTTTTCACCCTGGGCTCGCTGCGGATTTTTTCGCACAAGTGGGGGCTCAAGCCTGACGGGGCGCACCAGGCTTTTGACGAAATCGTCAGCGAATACCCCCTGACCAGCGGCGCCTACACGATTGACGTGGCCGATTCGGGAAGGCGCATCGAGTTCAAGCGAAACCCGGCCTACTGGGCCAAAGACCTGGCGGTGCGGCGCGGCCAGTTCAACTTTGACCGCGTGGTCTACCGCTACTACCAGGACGAAGACGTCTCCACCGAGGCCTTCAAGGCGGGCGAGTTCGACATCGTCAAGGTCTATGCGGTCGGTATCTGGATGCGCCGGCACCGCGGCAGGCAATGGGACGACGGGCGTATCGTGAACCGCGTCATCCCGCTGGGCACGGGACAAGGCCTGCAGTCCTTCCTGCTGAACCTGCGCCGTCCCCTGTTCCAGGACACTCGCGTGCGCCAGGCCTTGGGCCTGACCTATGACTTCGAGACCATGAACCGCTACCGCATGCTCAAGCGCGCCAGCAGCCTGTTCAACAACTCGGAGTTTGCAGCTCCGGAACTGCCGGGGCCCGGCGAACTCAAGCTGCTCGAACCTTTTCGCGCCGAATTGCCGGCTGAAGTCTTCGGCCCTGCCTACGTCGCGCCGCGCACCGACAGCGACGTCCACGCCCTGCGCCGCAACCTGCTGCAGGCGCGCGATCTGCTGGCTGCGGCAGGCTGGAAGCTGGCCGCCGACGGCGTGTTGCGCAATGGCCAGGGCGCGGCCTTCGAGTTCGAGAATCTGTCGCCGTCGGGCCAGGACAACGAGGCGCGGATGAACGCCTGGCGCCGCAATCTGGAAAAACTGGGCATCGTCATGAAGGATCGTAAGGTCGATTTCGCCCTGTACAGCCGCCGCCTTGAGGAGTTTGACTTCGACATGACGCTGATCGCCACCGGCAGCTTCACCCTGCCCTTGGCGGCGGATTACGTATCGTCCTTTGGCAGCAAGGCCGCCGATGAAAAGGGCAGCAACAATTTGCGCGGCGTGAAGAGCCCGGCTGTGGACCGCGTCCTGCAGGCCATGAGCAGCGCCAACAACATCGCCGACTTCCGCGACGCCTGCCGTGCGCTGGACCGCATCGTGATGTGGAACCATTGGCAGGTGCCAGAGTTGTACTCGGATCAGGAACTGATCTCGCACTGGAACAAGTTCGACATGCCACCTGCGCCGCCAAAATACTTTTCCACTGACGTGCCGTTCGACGTGGATCCCCAACTCGCCTGGCCGCTCACCGCCTGGTGGATCAAGGCAAGCGCTGCGCCACACCAGAAGTAAGCCATGATCGCCTACATCCTGAAACGCCTGGCGCTCATGCTGCCCACCCTGCTGGGTGCGTTGACGCTGACCTTTGTCGTGATCCAGTTCGTCCCCGGCGGCCCCGTGGAACAACTGATGGCGCAGTCGCGCATGGGCAAGAGCGGGGTCTACAAGAGCCGCGGCGATACCGATGCGAAGCAGATCGAGGAACTGAAGAAGCTCTACGGTTTCGACAAGCCGGCCCATGTGCGCTACGTCGAGATGCTGCAGAACTTTGCCAGCTTCAAGCTGGGCAGAAGCTTCATGCACAACAAGGACGTGTGGGAGCTGATCAAGGAAAAGCTGCCAGTCTCGATCAGCCTGGGGCTGTGGACCTTCTTCATCTCCTACCTGATATCCGTGCCTCTCGGGATAGCCAAGGCGGTGCGCGAGGGCTCGCGCTTTGACGTGGCGACCACGCTGCTGGTGCTGGTGGGCTTTGCCATTCCGGGCTTTGTGCTGGGCGTGCTGCTGATCGTGCTGTTCGCGGGGGGAAGTTTCTGGGATGTCTTTCCGCTGCGCGGCCTGACTTCGGACCATTGGGCCGACCTGTCCTGGCCGACGCGCATCCGCGACTATTTCTGGCATCTGGCGCTGCCCCTGACCTGCATGGTGCTGGGCGCCTTTGCCGAGATGACACTGCTCACCAAGAACACCTTCATCGAGGAGATGCGCAAGCAGTACGTGCTGGTGGCGCGCGCCAAGGGCTTGTCGCAGCAGCGCGTGCTGTGGAAACACATACTGCGCAACGCCATGATCCCTTTGGTGACAGGTTTCCCTGCGGCCTTCATCGGCGCCTTCTTTGCCGGCTCGCTCTTGATCGAGAGCCTGTTTTCGCTCGACGGCCTGGGTCTCCTGAGCTACGAATCCGTGGTGCGCCGCGACTATCCCGTGGTGCTGGGTTCGCTCTACCTGTTCACGCTCATCGGCCTGGGCGTGAAGCTCCTGTCCGACTTGTTGTATCTGGTGGTCGATCCGCGCGTGAAGTTCGAATCGGTAGGCAAATGAGCAACAGCAATCCACTGTCTCCGAACCAGCGCGCCTGGGCACGCTTCAAGCGCAACCGCCTGGGCTATGCCTCGCTGTGGCTCATGCTCGGCCTGCTGCTGCTCAGCGCCTTGGCGGAGGTGTTGAGCAACGACCATCCGCTGCTGGCGCGCTACCAGGGACAGTATTACGCCCCGATCTTGCACAACCCGCCGGAGACTCAGTTCGGCGGCGACTTCGCCACGCCCACAGACTGGAAGGATCCGCTCATTGCGGAGGTGTTCGCCAGACCAGGCAACTGGCTGCTGCGCGCACCCAACCCCCATTCGGCGAACTCGCTGGACTACTTCACCAAGCTGCCCAGCCCCTCGGCGCCGAGCGCTGCCAACTGGCTGGGCACCGACGCCAACGGCCGCGACATGGTGGCGCGCCTGCTCTACGGCTTTCGCGTCAGTCTGCTGTTTGCCCTGGCGCTGACCTTCGTGGGCACGGTCATCGGCATCGCGGCAGGCGCGCTTCAAGGCTATTTCGGCGGACGCGTGGATCTGTTCACCCAGCGCCTGATCGAGATCTGGAGTTCCATCCCCGAGCTGTATTTGCTGATCGTCTTTGCCTCCATCTTCGAGCCCTCGCTGCTGTTGTTGCTGGTGCTGCTGTCGGTGTTCGGCTGGATCGGCCTGTCCGACTACGTGCGCGCCGAGTTCCTGCGCAACCGATCGCTGGAATTCGTCAGGGCGGCGCGCGCCCTGGGCCTGAGCCGCCGGCAAATCATCTGGCGCCATGTGCTGCCGAACTCGCTCACGCCCGTCATCACCTTCCTGCCGTTTCGCATGAGCTCGGCCATCCTGAGCCTGGTGGCGCTGGACTTTCTGGGCCTGGGCGTGCCTTCCAGCGTGCCCTCGCTGGGCGACCTGGTGCGTCAGGGCAAGGCCAACCTGGACGCGTGGTGGATCATCGTTCCCACCTTCGTGCTGCTGGTGCTCAGCATGCTGCTGCTGACCTTCATTGGCGACGCGCTGCGCGACGCCTTTGACACGCGCAAATCATGAACACCACGCCCTTGCTGGAAGTGGAAAACCTGGTCGTGCGCTTTGGCGCAGCGACGGTGGTCGACGGCATATCGTTCTCCATCGCACCAGGCGAAAAGTTCGCCCTGGTGGGCCAGTCGGGTTCCGGCAAGTCGATCTCGGCGCTGTCGGTGTTGCGCCTGGTCGACGCGGCCACGACGACGGGCGTGATCCGCTTCAACGGCGAAGACCTGTTGCAAAAGACCGAGCGCGAGATGCGCGGCATCCGCGGCGCGGCGATCAGCATGATTTTCCAGGAGCCCATGACGGCGCTCAATCCGCTGTACACCGTGGGCAATCAGATCGCCGAGGTGCTGGAGCTGCACGAAGGACTGAGGCCCACCGCCGCGCGCACGCGCGCCATCGAACTGCTGGCCAAGACCGGCATCCCGGAACCCGAACGCCGCGTTGACGCCTATCCGCACCAACTGTCCGGCGGCCAGAGGCAGCGCGCCATGATTGCCATGGCGCTGGCCTGTCGCCCGCAACTGCTGATCGCCGACGAGCCCACCACCGCCCTGGACGTGACGATACAGGTGCAAATTCTGGCGCTGCTGGACGCGTTGCAGCGCGAGTTCGGCATGGCGCTGCTGTTCATCACCCACGACCTGAACCTGGTGAGGCGCTTCACGCAGCGCGTGGGCGTGATGGAAGGCGGCAAGATCATTGAAATGGGCGACACGGCCCAGGTCTTCGACCATCCGCAGCACGGTTATACGAAGAAACTCCTGGCGAGTCGACCGCAGCGCGTGGTCAATGCCGTGGCGCTCGACGCGCCGGTGCTGCTTGAGGGCCGCGACGTCGCCGTCACCTTCAGCAGCAGCGCGGGCTGGTTTGCGCAAAGCAAATTCACTGCAGTGCGCGCCGCCACACTGCAGCTGCAGCGCGGCGAAACCCTGGGCATCGTGGGCGAATCGGGCTCCGGCAAGACCACGCTGGGCATGGCACTGCTGGCACTGCAAGACATTTCCGGCGGCGCTGTGCTGATGGATGGTCAGCGCATTGACAACGCCACGCGTCTGCAACTGCGCGCCATGCGCAGGCGCATGCAGGTGGTATTCCAGGATCCTTTTGCGTCCTTGAGCCCGCGCATGACCGTGGGCCAGATCGTGGGCGAAGGCTTGGCGCTACACCAGCCAGAGTTGACGCCAGCCGAGCGCGAATCCCGTGTGCTGCAAATGCTCGACGAAGTGGGACTGGGCGAACGTCATGGGCAGGCCGATGTGTTGCAGCGCTACCCGCACGAGTTCTCCGGCGGCCAGCGCCAACGCATCGCCATTGCACGCGTGGTGGTGCTGCGCCCCGAAGTGCTGGTGCTGGATGAGCCGACTTCGGCGCTCGACGTGTCGGTGCAGCAGCAGGTGCTGGCACTGCTGACTGAACTGCAGCAGCGCTATGGCATGAGCTACGTGTTCATCAGCCACGATCTGGCCGTGGTGCGCGCCGTGTCGCACCGCGTGCTGGTGATGAAGGACGGCGACATCGTGGAACAGGGCGAAGCGCTGGCCCTGTTCCACGCGCCGCAGCACCCCTATACCCGAGCGCTGCTGGCGGCAGCGCATCTGGAATGAATCACTTCCAGAGCCGGTGCATCACGCCTCGCAAGATTTCATATGGCCCACGCGCACCACCTGCAAGGTCGCGTGGCTGATCTCGAAACGGTCGTGCAGTTGCTCGGCAGCGTCGCGGTAGAAGGCATCGTCCACGGGACCTGCCGGCACCAGCAGGTGCGCGCTCAGGGCTATTTCTGCAGTGCCCAGCGACCAGACGTGCAGGTCGTGCACGCCCTGCACGCCGGGTAAGGCCAGCAGGGCGGACCGGACCTGATGCAGGTCGACACTGTCAGGCACACCGTCGAACAGCAGATGCAGCGACTGCCGGAACAACCCCCAGGTGCCCAGCACGATGACGAGGGCGATCAGCAGGCTGGCCACCGGGTCGATCCATTGCCATCCCTGCCAAAGGTACAAGGCGGCTGCCAGCACCACTCCCAGTGAAACCAGTGCGTCGGCGGCCATGTGCAAATAGGCTGCGCGGATATTCAGGTCGCCCGCGCGACCTCGCATGAACAGCAAGGCGGTGGCGGTGTTCACCAGGATGCCGACCCCGGCCACTGCCATGACGGTCCATCCGTCTACGGACTCGGGGCTGCGCAGGCGTTGCAACGCTTCCCACACCAGCGAGCCCATGGCCAGCAGGAGCAACAAGGCGTTGAAGAAAGCCGCCAGTATGGAGGCGCGCTTCCAGCCATAGGTGTGCCGTTCATCCGGTCGCCAGGCGCCCGCCAACGCCCCACCCCAGGCCAGCACCAGGCCGGCCACATCGCTCAGGTTATGGCCGGCATCGGCCAGCAAGGCGAGCGAATTAACCTTCCAGCCATAGACCGCCTCGATCACAACAAAGACCAGATTCAGCGCTATGCCGATGGCAAAGGCCCGGTTGAAGTTCGCGGGAACATGGTGATGATCGTGGTCGTGGTCGTGGTCGTGGTCGTGTGCTGCACTCATGGTTCGAGATCCTTCCGGCCTACGCAAGGCCTTTGTTCAAAGAGTCGACCGGTTCGACCCGGTGACAATACTGATCGAGGAGGGCTTCAAGCTGAAACCCCGCCAGCAATCTTGACCCCAATGAGGTCTGCGACCCGTGGATGGTATCTGGCCGCGGGCAATGCTGGCCGTCACAAGCTGTGCGACTGAACGTCGATCGGCGACGCCAAACAAATTTAAATCCAAAAAAATCTGAAAATTGTGTCAACCGACCGTAAACCGGGCCCGTTACGGGAGGGTCAGCCCAGTTGGGATGGCATTTTTCGAAAAATTGTTTTTATCCTAGGACTCTCAAATGAACAAAATTCTTGCCGCCTTGATCGCTGGTCTGTTTGCTGCCGGTGCTTTCGCTCAAGCTGCTGCTCCCGCTGCTGCCGCTGCCAAGGAAGCCGCTCCTGCTGCTGCCAAGGCTGCTGCT
>CAIKVZ010000180.1 GCA_903830985.1 uncultured beta proteobacterium | reverse complement strand
TCACCGAGATTGCGCTCGAAGTTGGCTGTGAGCTTGACAGAAACCTTCTTTGCCATGGAACGTCCTGTGGCAGGTCAGGCCTTGCGCCGACGTTTGATGGCAAGGATGGCGCTGCGGGCGTCCTTCACCCTGCCTGCGGCAACGTCGTCCAGGCCCTTTGACACCTCGTCAATCAACAGCAAGTGAATGCGCTCGCGCTCAAGCTTGTGGTAGTAGTCCAGCCGATGGGCGTCGATCAGGGCTATATAGCTTTCGCCGTTTTTGGTCACGATCTTCTCGGCGCCTGCCTTGACCTCCTCAGCCAACTCCGAGAAGTTGGCGCGCGCCTGCGAGAGCGGAATCACGTCGGTTTCAGAAATTCCCATGGCATCTCCAGTGAGGCACAGTACGTGCATTAATTTGTACAGTATACGCGCCTGAATATCAACGTCAATTGCCCACGCGCTCCATGGTGAGTTGATGAAAAAGTTGAAATCGGTGCTTCCTGGCAAGATTCATTTCCCAGGCTCACGCCTTGAGCCTGACGGTGTCGATACTGCTTTCTCCGATCAATACAACAAGGAGAATGCCCATGAACGCTCCCACCAACCTTCCCGGGTCCGAGTCCACTTCCGCAATTCCGTCGCCCCTTGATCTGCAGCCCACGCTGCTGATCAGCTCACTGCGCACTGTCGTTCCAGCCGGTGGCTGCACCATAGATGCGCTCGTTCGCGTGCAGGCACCAGTACAGCCCGCGACGAGCCTGCTGGCGCCGCGCCAGCCTTTGCGGCTGTCTGTCGTGGTGGACCGCTCCGGCAGCATGAGCGGTGAACCGCTGAACGAGGCTCTACGCTGCGTGAACCACATCGCCAGCCGATTGCAGCCGACGGATCAGATCGCCGTGGTGCTGTACGACAGCCATGTCCAGTTGCCGGTGCCATTGCAACCGGCCAATGCGACGACGGTGCAGCGCGCGCTGGCTGGCGTCGAGAGCGGCGGCAATACGGCGCTGTTCGATGGCTGGCATGCGGGTGTGGACCAGTTGCTCGGCATCACTGCAGGCCAGCTTGGCCTGGAAGTGCCAAGCCATGTGCCATCTGGGAGTCTGTCGCGCGTGATCCTGCTGTCGGATGGTCAGGCCAACAATGGCGTGACCGAACCGCTGGAGATCGCCAAACACTGTGCCAAAGCGCTGACCCAGGGGGTGAGCACAACGACCGTGGGTCTGGGCCGGGGCTTCAACGAAGACCTGATGATCGGCATGGCGCGCTCGGGCGGTGGTCAGCAGTACTACGGTCAGACGGCCGAGGACCTGTATGACAACTTCGATGAAGAACTGGCTTTGCTGCAGTCGCTGTACCTGCGCCAATTGCATCTCAAGCTCACCCCCGCGGACGGCGTCATCGTTGAGCCGTTGGGTGTGGTCGAGGCCATGCCCAATGGACAGTACCGTTTGAGCGACCTGGCCTGGGGCGCCGAGAGCTGGCTGCTCGTACGCCTGCACGTAGGACCCGCCACCGTAGGCATGCAAAAGGCGCTGCTCGCGGCAACCTTGACGGCTCAGGTGCAGCAGGGCGCAAAAACAGCGGCAGCGACGGTGCAGCCCAGCATTTGGCACTTCCCCATGCTCACGCTGCCCGTGGTGGTGGATGCGGACTGGCATGGTGCGGCCAAGGACGAGACGGTGGCCAACCGCGCCCTGGAAGTGGCCTTTGGCGAGCAGGCGGCGCTGGCTCGCGGCCTGTTGATGCGCGGGCGAGTGGCGGACGCAGAGAGGCTGTTCGCTGCACTGGAGCCACAGGTCGCCCATCACCCCTGGCTGCAGAACAAATTGAGCAGTCTGCGGGAACTGGCTCGGCGCGACGCTGACATGGCTGCCAAGGAGTTGCGGTTTTCGCACATGAAGATGAGCAAGCGCGCCGTCGCGCTGAACGAGGCTTCGGTTCAGTTCTGCGTGGGGGAGACCGACTCCACCGAGATCCCTGCCTTCCTGCGCCGCAAGATGTCGGAAGGCAAGGGGCGCAAAACTCCGACGCCGGATCCGAAGTGAGGGGAGTGCCCTTGACTGACAAGAAAGGGGCAGTCGAGGCGTGCGGCTAGCCGTCCGGTAGTGCGTCATATCTAGCCTTATGAAAGTGAATTACAAATCGAAAGGAGAGCCCCAATGCTAATATTTTTGGTCGCGCTGATTTGCTGGCTAGCCTTCAACAGGAAGGCCACATGAAAGTCCTCGTTCGTCCGGAAACACTTGCCCTAGACCGCCGGTTCGCTGGTGGCTGCAGCTGAACACGCAGTGTTGCACCGCGAGGCTGTCTACTCGCC
>CAIKVZ010000179.1 GCA_903830985.1 uncultured beta proteobacterium | reverse complement strand
GCGTGTTGTGCGTTACCGCCCTGGGCGATTCCGTCAAGGCCGCGCAGGCGCGGGCCTACGAGGTGCTCAAGGACGTCCACTTTGACGGCATGCAATGCCGGCGCGACATCGGTTTTCGCGCTGTGCGCGCCTGAGGGCCTGCCACGCCTATGGCGCAGTGTGATTACCCCAGGCCCTTTCCCCGGCAGTTTCGCGGCAGCGCGCTGGCACTGTGGCTGCTGCAGCGCTTTGGCTGGCAGCTTCAGTTCGAGGGCCTGCCCGCCCTGCAGGGCATTGTGGTGGTGTACCCGCACACCAGCAACTGGGACTTCGTGGTGATGATCCTGGCCAAATGGGCCATGGGCGTCCCGGCGAGTTTCTGGGGCAAGGACCGGCTGTTTCGCATTCCGCTCTTTGGCGCGTGGCTGCGCTGGCTGGGCGGCGTGCCGGTGGACCGCACCTCGCCGCGCGGTACCGTGGGGCAGGCAGTGGACCTGTTTGCCGAAAAGAAAAAGCGCGATGAATTCTTCTGGTTGGGCCTGGCGCCCGAAGGCACGCGCCGCGCCATTCCCGGTTGGCGCAGCGGCTTTTACCGCACGGCCGTGCAAGCCGATGTGCCGCTGGGGCTGGCGCGCCTCGACTATGCGCGCCGCGAAGTCATGCTGCTGGACTTCATCCGCTTGAGCGGTGACGAGGCGCAGGACATGGCGCGCATCCGCGACGTTTATGCCGGCGCCCAAGGAAAAATCCCGGCCAACGCCGCCCCCATCCAGTTGCTCGCAGCCGATGTGCCGCGCAGCGAAACCATTGTCAAATAAGGATCGACCCATGCCCCCCATTCAGCAACAGGTGCGTGCCTACCTCACGGGACTTCAGGACGAGATCACGGGCCGCATCGCGCAACTCGACGGCACGGCCTTTCTGGTCGATGCCTGGTCCAAGGCGCCGGGTGAGGCGCTGCAGGGCAATGGCCTGACCAAGATCCTCGAAGGCGGGCCGTTGTTTGAGCGCGCCGGTTGCGGCTTCTCGCATGTCAGCGGCCCCAAGCTGCCGCCCTCGGCCACGCAGCACCGCCCGGAACTCGCCGGCGCTCCGTTCGAAGCCATGGGCGTGTCGCTGGTGTTCCACCCGCGCAACCCCTATGTCCCCACCGTGCACATGAACGTGCGCATGTTGGCGGCCACGGTGCCGGGCAAGGAGCCCGTGTGCTGGTTTGGCGGCGGCATGGACCTCACGCCCTACTACGGTTTTGAGGAGGACGCGAGGCACTTTCACGCCAGCTGCCAGTCGGCGCTGGCGCCCTTTGGCGAGGACAAGTACCCGCGCTTCAAGAAATGGTGCGACGAATATTTTTACCTGAAACACCGCGACGAGCAGCGCGGCATCGGTGGCGTGTTCTTTGACGATTTTTCCGAACTTGGATTCGAGCAGAGCTTTGCCATGATGCGCGCCCTGGGTTCGTCGTTCCTGGGCGCCTACCTGCCGATCGTGCAGCGGCGCCAGGACACGTCTTACGGGCAACGCGAGCGCGAATTCCAGTGCTACCGGCGTGGCCGCTATGTGGAGTTCAACTTGGTGTGGGATCGCGGCACGCACTTCGGCCTGCAGTCGGGCGGGCGCACCGAGTCCATCCTGCTGTCCATGCCACCCGCGGCCACCTGGTCGTACCAGCGCCAGGAAGCGGCAGGCTCGCCTGAAGCGCGCCTGTACACCGATTTCCTGCCGCGCCGGGAATGGGTTTGACACCGGGTCCTCTGCGAATTGGCGTTTTTGGCGGCGCCTTCGACCCGCCACACAACGCCCATGTGGCGCTGGCGCAAACCGCTGTCGAACAACTCGGCCTGGACGAGCTCCGGATCTTTCCCACAGGCCAGGCCTGGCACAAGCCGCGAACACTGAGTGCGACCGAGCACCGGCTGGCCATGGCGCATCTGGCCTTTGACGGCCTGCAGCGGGTGCAGGTCGACGAGCGCGAAATGCGACGCAGCGGTCCGACCTACACCATCGACACCCTGCTGGAACTGCAGCAGGAATATCCGGGCGCGCAGCTGTTCCTGATGCTCGGGCAGGATCAGGCGCAGGCACTGCCGAATTGGCATCGCTGGCAGGAGATTTTGCAGCTTGCTATAATTTGTGTAGCTGTGCGCGATGCCGACACCCAATGTGCCGGCGAATTCGAACCGTTTTGCGGGCTTCCTGAAGTCCCGCAGGGTCGGTTTCAGCGTCTTGGATTGGCCCCCATGGCTGTGGGCTCAACCCGGATTCGTGCGATGCTGGCAACAGGTGAGGGGATCGCCCCACTGGTGCCGCAAGCCGTAGCACGTTATATTTCCCTCCAACACCTCTATCAGAATCCTTGATGACTACTCCATCCCGCACGGACTCCACCGGCAAAAAAGACACCACCAAACTGCAGCGCGCCATCATTGATGGACTGGAAGACGTGAAGGCGCAGGACATCATGGTGTTTGACACCGAGCGACTGTCGGCACTGTTCGAGCGGGTGATCGTGGCATCGGGTACCTCCAACCGCCAGACCAAGGCCCTGGCCGCCAGCGTGCGCGACGCCGTGCGCGACGCCGGTTTCGGCAAGCCGCGCATCGAGGGTGAGGAAAACGGCGAGTGGATCATCGTCGACTGTGGCGCGGCCGTGGTGCACATCATGCAGCCCGCCATTCGTCAGTACTACCATCTGGAAGAGCTATGGGGCGAAAAGCCGATCCGCCTCAAGCTGGGTTCGAGCAAGCCCGCAGCACCGGCCAAGGCAGAGGCGCCTGCCGCCAAGCCCGGACCCAAGATCCCCAACATCAAACGCGCCAGCGCCGCCAAGGCCGGTGCGCTGGAGCTGAACCCGCCCAAGCCCAAGGCGCGCAAACCTGCCGCGCCCAAGACCGCTGGCAGGACCGTGGCACAGGCGCCGGCACGCAAGCGTGCAGCACCCGCAGCCGCACCGGTAGCAGCACCTGTAGTCAAGGCCGCGGCGGTGAAGACCGTCGCCGTCAAGACCCCGGCCGTGAAGACGGCGCCGAAAGCCGTTGTGTTGAAGAGCACCCCGGTGAAGGGGGCTGTGGCCAAGACCGCTGCGGCCAAGACGGCTGCAGTCAAGGCTGTGCCGGCGCGCGCCAAAGCCGCTGCCAAGAAGCCTGCCGCCAAGAAACCCGCCGCGAAAAAAGCCGGCGCTTAAATCCCTGCCGCTCCTGCCATGAAGCTGGTGATCGTGGCCGTGGGCCAGCGTGTGCCCGACTGGGCGCAGGTGGCCTGGGACGATTACGCCAAGCGGTTCCCGCCCGAACTGCGCGTGGAGCTCAAGGCCGTGAAGACCGAGACGCGCGGCTCCAAGACGCTGGACAACTTGCTCGCGGCGGAACGCGAACGCATCGAGGGTGCGATCGCCCGCGGTAGCCGCATCGTGGCGCTGGACGAACGCGGCACCAGCCTCACCACCCTGGCGCTGGCCAAAAAACTCCAAACCTGGCAACTGGAAAGCGACGACGTCGCGCTGGTGATCGGCGGCCCGGACGGACTGGAGCCGGCCTTTCGCCAGGCGGCGCATGAGCGCATCCGCTTGTCCGACCTGACCTTGCCACACGCCATGGCGCGCGTGCTGCTGATCGAGCAGCTGTACCGCGCCTGGTCAATCAATGCAGGCCACCCTTACCATCGCGAATGACAGACTTCATCTACCTCGCCTCCCAAAGCCCGCGCCGCAGCCAGTTGCTGGAACAGTTGGGTGTGCGCCACGAACTGCTGCTGGCCGATGCCGAAGAAGACGCCGAGTCACTGGAAGCGGTGATCCAGGGCGAGTCGCCGTCGGCCTACGTGCAGCGCGTCACTGCGCTCAAGCTGGATGCTGCCGTGCTGCGTCTGAAAAAACGCGGCCTGCCCACCGCGGCTGTGCTGTGCGCCGACACCACGGTGGCGCTGGGGCGCAAGATCTACGGCAAGCCCGAGCATGCCGAGGACGCCGAGCGCATGTTGGCCGAGTTGGCCGGCAAGACGCACCGCGTGCTGACTGCCATAGCGCTGCAGCAGGGGCGCAAACGCCTGGCCGCGCTGAGCGTGTCGCGAGTGACTTTTTCGACCATGAGCACGCGCGAGATCCGCGCCTACGTGGCCAGCGGCGAGCCTCTGGGCAAGGCCGGCGCCTACGCAGTGCAGGGGCGCGCCGCAAGCCATATCACGCACATCAGCGGCTCGTATTCGGGCATCATGGGGTTGCCGATGTTTGAGACAGCACAGTTGCTGCGCGCGCTCGGCTACAAGCTCCCGTGAAACTCGTCGGAACCCCGCCATGCAACAAGACATTCTGATCAACTGGTCGCCGCAAGAGACACGCGTGGCGGTGGTGGAGAGCGGCTCGGTCCAGGAGCTGCACGTGGAACGCACGCTGGAGCGCGGGCTGGTGGGCAATGTCTATCTTGGCAAGGTGGCACGGGTCCTGCCCGGAATGCAGTCGGCCTTCATCGACATCGGTCTGGAGCGCGCAGCTTTCCTGCACGTGGCCGATCTGGTGGCGTCTTTTTCCGGCCCCCGCCCCAGCGACGCGGAGCGCTCCGCCCAGCCGCTGGTGCCGATAGAGAAGCAGGTGTTCGAAGGCCAGTCGCTGATGGTGCAGGTGATCAAGGATCCGATCGGCAGCAAGGGCGCCCGATTGTCCGCGCAGATCAGCATTGCCGGGCGCCTGCTGGTGTTCCTGCCGCAGGACGATCACATCGGCGTGTCGCAGAAGATCCCCTCCGAGCAGCGCCAGGAGTTGCGCGCCAGGCTGCAAAGCCTGGCCGGCGACGCCGCCAGCGGCGGTGGTGGCGGCTTCATCCTGCGCACCAATGGCGAAGACGCCAGCGACGCGGAACTGGCCGAGGACATCGCCTACCTGCGCAAGGCCTGGGCGCGCATCAAGAGCGCGGCCCTGCGTCTGCCGGCCAAGTCGCTGCTGCACCAGGACTTGAACCTGCTGCAGCGCGTGCTGCGCGACCTGAGCAGTGATGGCACGCAGTCGATCCGTATCGATTCGCGCGAACAGTTTGACGCGCTGCTGGTCTTTGCGCGCGAATTCACACCTGCGGCCGCAGAGAAGCTGCAGCATTACAAGGGTGAGCGCCCGATCTTCGATTTGTTCTCCATCGACGAGGAAGTGGCCAAGGCGCTGGGGCGTCGGGTCGAGCTCAAGTCGGGCGGCTATGTGATCGTGGACCAGACCGAGGCGCTGACCACGGTGGATGTGAACACCGGCGGCTTCGTCGGCGCGCGCAATTTCGATGACACCATCTTCAAGACCAATCTGGAAGCGGCGCAGACCATCGCGCGCCAACTGCGCTTGCGCAATCTGGGCGGCATCATCGTGGTGGACTTCATCGACATGGTGAAAGAGGAGCACCGCGAGGCCGTGCTGGGCGAGTTCCGCAAACAGTTGGCACGGGACCGTGTCAAGACCATGGCCGGAGGTTTTTCGCACCTGGGCCTGGTGGAGATGACGCGCAAGCGCACGCGCGAATCGCTGGCCCATCTGCTGTGCGAGCCCTGTCCGGTTTGCGCCGGCAAGGGCACGGTGAAGACAGCGCGCAGCGTGGCCTACGACATCCTGCGCGAGATCCTGCGCGAGGCGCGTCAGTTCAGCCCCAAGGAGTTTCGCGTCGTGGCTTCGCCCAAGGTGATCGAACTGTTCCTGGACGAGGAGAGCCAGCACTTGGCGGGCCTGAGCGACTTCATCGGCAAACCCATCGCCCTGCAAAGCGAAACCGCCATGGGGCCGGAAGAGTACGACATCGTGTTGCTGTAGCCGTGCGTCGGTCCCATACCAGCGGCGTTCCAATGCTGCTTCGTGGTGGGTGCCGGAATATATTGCTCAGGCTGAGTTGGGAGGTCGGGCCGCCGGGGCACTCTGCTCCGTTCATGTCCCCCGCCGCCGGCCTGACGGCCTGCGGCTCCTCCTCTACTTCACTGCGCAGAGCGCCCCACCGTCCCGACCGGCCAGCGGTGTTAGTGCACCCAATTCCAGCATCCGCAAGGGTGGCGTCTCACGGGTATTGGTGCGCCCTGATCGCGCACCAGCAGGCGCGGCATGCCGAGGGTGTTGGATGGTCGTCGTAGCGAAGTAGAGGGGGAGGGTCTGGCAAAGCCGGACCCGGAGGACATGAGCGCAGGCGACCACCCGACGACCGCGACCCCAACCGGCCCCCGAACCCGTGCCCTCTAGAAGGCTCCTGATGGAGCCAGACGCTTCGCGGCGTTCAGGCCACGAGCTTGTAATGCTTATGGCTCAGATCCCAGCCAAAGATCTTTTCCAGTTTCATCGACCAGCGGTGTTTCTTCTCGCGCGAGCTCAGCACATGGGCCGGATCCGGCGAGAACGAAGTTTCCGCTTCCGTGGCCAGCCAGTGTTGGATGACAGCCGGGTGCGTGCCGGTGAAGCGCTGCACGGCGTGGCTGTCGATCTGACGGTAGTCGATTTTGGGCGGCGGCTTGTCCCAGTACTTGGTGGTCTGGTCCAGCTTTTGCTGCATGTAGTGCAGGCGGCGCACATGGCCGTAGTGGTAGATGTGGGCGTTGGCCAGCGCCGCCTGCAGGGTGCGCCCCTTCTTGTGCCGGTCCATCACCACCCAGAACTGGCCGTCGGGCGCGTAGCTGCGGATGGTGTTGCGGATGAGCCGGCATTCGCGCCGGTACCAGGCCGGGCTGGTGGCGATCCAGTCGGGCGCACCGTAGAAATGCAGGTAGTCGAACACCAGGGCTTCGACTTCGGGGTTGGCATGGTGCCGGTCCACGCTGGCGCGGATGGCGGTCAGCTCGGCCTCATGCACCAGCTCGTCCCCCTCCAGGTAAAAGGCCCAGTCGCCGGTGCAGGCGAACTGCGCAATCATTTTCTGCTGGGCGTAGACAAAGCCGCGCTCGGCCATGCGCTCGTTCCAGACGGTCTCGATGATCTTGATCTTGGGGTCGTTGATGGCGCGCACGCGCGCCAGCGAGTCGTCCTGGCTGCGCCCCACGGCGACGATGAATTCGTCCACCAGCGGCAGCAGTGAGCGTATCGATTCCTCGAACGGGAAACCCAGTTCGACGCCGTTGCGGATGAAGGTAAAGCCGCTGATGCTGGCACGCTCAGTTTGCGTCATGGGATACGGGTTCCGGGTTAGCAGGCGCGGGAGGGGAGGAGGGACTGCCGAAGCCGAGCTGGTGCAGGCGCGCGTACAGGCCGTTGTGCAGCACCAGTTGGGCGTGCGAGCCCTGTTCGACGATGTGTCCGGCAGACATGACGATGATGCGATCGGCGTGTTCCACGGTGGACATGCGGTGCGCCACGATCAACGTCGTGCGCCCGCGCATCAGGCGCTGCAAGGCGTCCTGCACCAGACGCTCGGACTCGTTGTCCAGCGCCGAAGTGGCCTCGTCCAGGATCAGGATGGGCGCGTCCCGGTACAGCGCCCGAGCAATGGCCAGACGCTGGCGCTGCCCGCCCGAGAGCTGCGTTGCGTTGTGCCCGACCCAGGTGTCCATGCCCTTGGGCAGCGTCGCCACGTGTTCCGACAGGTTGGCCGCAGCCAGGCACTGCGCCACGCGCTCCCGGTCGACGGTTTGGCCCAGCGCCACATTGGCGGCGATGCTGTCGTTGAGCATCACCACGTCCTGACTCACCATGGCGAACTGCTGGCGCAGCGAATCGAGCTGCCACTGTTGCGTGGGCACGCCGTCGAGCAGCACCTGTCCCTGGCTTTGCAGGATGAAGCGCGGCAACAGGTTCATCAGGCTGGATTTTCCAGAACCGGAGGTGCCGACAAAAGCCACAATTTCGCCGGGCGCAATGTCCAGCGTGACGCGGTCCAGTGCCGGCGCCGCATCAAGCGAATAGTTCAGGCTCACCGCGTCGAACTGCACATGTCCCTGCGCGCGCTGTGCGACGAAGCTGCCGCTGGACTCGCTCTCGGTCTGCTGCATCAGATCGAGTCCGCGTTCGATCGCCGCCAGGCCGCGGGTGATCGGGTTCGCCACGTCGGCCAGATGTTTGATGGGTGCCAGCAGCATCAGCATGCCTGTGACAAAGGAGACAAAGCTGCCCACGGTGGCGCCGGTGCTGCTGCTTTGCCAAAGGGCAATCATCACCACGGCTGACAGGGCGGCAGCGCCCAGCATCTGGGTCAGTGGCGTCATGGCGGCCGAGGCCACGGTGGACTTCATGGCCAGGTGACGCAGCGCGTTGCTCAGGCCTGCAAAGCGCTCCTGCTGCGAGAGCTGCGCTGCGTGCAGCCGTACGGTGCGGTGCGCCAGCACGTTTTCTTCCACCACGTAGGCCAGCTCATCGGTCGCGCTCTGGCTGTCCTTGGTGATGCGATACACCCGCCGGGACAGGGTCTTCATGACCAGCGCAACGGCAGGGAACAGCAGCAGCACAATCAGCGTGAGACGCCAGTTCTGGTACAGCAGCGAGCCCAGCAAGGCGAGCACGGTCAGCCCATCCTTGGCCAGCGCCAACAGGGCATAGACCAACTGGTTGGAGCCCGTCTGCACCTCGTACACCACGGTGTTGGCCAGCGTACTGGCCGACTGCCGGGAAAACAGACCCATCTCCGCCGTCAGCAGCCGTTCAAACATGGCACGGCGCAACAAGGCAATGCCGTTGTTGACGATTCTGGTGAGTGCCATCTGCGCCAGGAAACCGCTCAATCCTCGCACTGCAAAGATGGATATCAGCACCGCAGGCACCAGCCACAGGGAGAAGCTTCGGTTCGTGAAGCCCTTGTCCACCAGCAGTTGCAGCAAATAGGGAATGACGGGTTCGGTGGATGCGCCGACAACGGTGGTGAGTGCCGCCGCTATCCACAGCCACCAGGGACGGCCGAAATAGGGCATGAGGCGCGTCAGGCGCTGCAGCATGGAGGGCAGGGCAGGGCTACTGCGTCCCTGGCTCATGTGGCGGCCCCGGCTGTCGACGTCGTGGGCGAACGCCCTGTTTGCGCCCGCCCCAGCGCCAGTAGCAATCCCAGCGTGAGGCAAAAATATTCACCAATCTCTGCGTCATAAAGCACACAGTTGAACATGCCGGTCGCAGCCAGCAGAAGGATGATGGATTTCATGGCTCGGGCGTGGGCTTGCGGCAGCCGGCTGGCATCGCGCCACAGGGTGAACAAAAAAGCAGTGAGCAGCGCCATCCCTCCCACCCCGAGCAGCACGCCCCAAAGCAGAAACTCCTGGTGCGGATTGCCACCGGTTCCGCTGTACCAAGGGTCTGCACCGGCGTCAAGTCGCTTGTACTGTATACCCCAGCTGCCGGCACCAAATCCGCTCCATGGGCGCTCGGCGATGGCCTGGGCCGAGCGGTACCATAAGTTGAGGCGTTCGCCAGTGGAACTGGGCACGGTATTCCCAGGTTGGTAGGCCTGCGCCTCGGTGGCAGCCAGAATCACGCGCTCCTTGAATTGGGTTGAAGTCAGGAGCGCCAAAGCCACCACCATGATCGGCACCGCAAGCGCAAACCAGCGCCATTGCTTCTTGGTTTCCCAAACGATCGCGGACGCCAGCACCACGAGAGATGCGATGTAGCCGGTGCGACCTTTGAGCGCGAAAAGGACATTGAACAAGGCCAGTGCGGCCAAGGCCGGCGCCAGAATGCGGAACCACCGTGCATCGACTTCGCGGCGCAGGTGCCAGCACAGCGCGGCGAATCCCGCGGTCATGATGGATTGGTGCAAGTATTCGTGGAACACCGAGTTGCTGTTCACCAAAATGGGATCGTTCACCCAAGGCAAGGCGATGCCGAGGGCCAAGGCACAGGAACTCATGAGGATGAATATCTGCACTCCGGCACCCCAGGCAAAGGCCTTCATTGCCTGCGCTCGCGTACGGATCAGGGACGGTACGAGAACGATCAGCAGCAGTTTGGCGTATTTGCCCAAGTCGATACAGGCGATGTTCCAGGGCGCCGTGGACCAGGTCATGCTCAGCGCCAAGGCACCGAGCATGAGCAACACCACCACCACGTGTCCCCCCTCCCAATGGTGACGCTTGGCCGCACTCTGGCTGCCGCGCAACAAGACACCGAACGCCACCAGCACCAGCGTCAACTTGGACAAGCTGATGGCGGCCATGGAGACCGGGACGGAAGCCGCCAATGCGTACACAGGCCAGCAACGGTAAGCCCTGTGTGTCAGTTGGTTCGACATGCTTTAACTCAGGTTTCCTGCACTTGCTTCGGATTCAATAAAGGCTTCGGCACGCATGCCGTTTGCGGTCGGAATAGTTTGGATCAGTCAGCATGCGAACTCATGCCCAGTTCGCAGCGGAACTTGCCACTGGACTTCTTGATTTGCAAGATGGACATGTTCTTTTTGTAAACCTCGTCACTGAATATTTTTTTGTGAAACATGTGATAAACGATGCACATATTGCGTCCGCCTTTCAGTGTGACTCCGGTGGCTTCAAGGCGCCATTGCAGGTCGTCGTCTTCGCCAACCGAAGGGTCAACATAGGACTCGTCAAAACCGTTGATCCGCACCAGGGCGTCGCGAAAGCAGGAGAAATTGCAGCCGATCAAACTCTTGGTTGGCACCGGCGAAACGTGTAGTTTTTGGAAAAATGCAGGACGAATATAAAGCGCATCTTCCAGCGAAGAGCAGGGATCCCGGCGCAAGTCCCGGTAATTTTGCAGCAACCACGAGTTGGTGATGGCTGTGGTGCTCAGCTCTCCGGCCCGAATCGCCCGACTGTACTTTGGCCCCATAAAGACTCGCTTTGCCGCAATGAAGTGACGGGGTGAACTCAACGCCAGATGGTTTTGTACAAAGCTTGGGTGCGGAACGCAATCTCCATCGATGAAGATCACGTATTCGCATCGGGTTGTATTGAGCGCACGATTCAGTGCCCGGCTCTTTCGCCACCCCACGTCGTCCTGTGTCAAATGGGTGATGTTCAAGCTTGATCGAAAGCTCGACAGAAAATCGGCTATTTCAACAGAGCTGCCATCCTCCGAAACGACGACCTCGAAGGGTCGTTCGGTCTGCCTTTCCAGAGCCGTCAAGATGGCGCGCAGTGCCTCGGCATCCCTGTAAACGGAAATAATTACGGCGATTTTCAAACGTATCCCTGCTGATAATTTTGCTCGTTGCGAGAATTCTCTTGAGCATGTCGTTCTTGAGTATAGAAGAACACCACCTGGGCGGGTTTTACACAAAAACGTCGGTCGTTGCGCCCGGGTTCTGAAACATTCAGTCGCATCTTTTGTATGGGGCTGACAGCGTCGGACAAGATACCATGCACGCACGGCGAAGACGAGGGGTGCTGTGTCGACGCTGAGCGCCATCGCAAGGGGCCGAAGGCCGCAGTGGTCATGCCGATGCCCGTCTGGCGTTGCGGCACCATAATCCAAGGGTGACTCGCAACAAAGGGCCATTTTCGGCGCCGAATACTTTGGAAGAGAAGGGACTGCATGATTTTTACTGCAAAGTTTTACCGCCGAGCGCTGCTCGCCATGACGGTGCTGTTCGCCGGCAGCGCCATGGCGCAGTTCCGGGTCG
Organism: uncultured beta proteobacterium; assembly: GCA_903830985.1. Classification (GTDB taxonomy): domain Bacteria; phylum Pseudomonadota; class Gammaproteobacteria; order Burkholderiales; family Burkholderiaceae_C; genus CAIKVZ01. Next base: position 13,255 of record CAIKVZ010000179.1, on the reverse strand, counting down.
AGGTTTCGGGCATCGGCCTGACGCAACTGCCGATCGCCGTGGCGGGGTTTCGCGGCGATGAACTCGCTCCTCAAAAGATCGGCGCCATCGTGGCAGCCGACCTGCAGCGCAGCGGCCAATTCAGGCTGATCGATGCCGCGGATGCCAAGTACGATGAGTCCACGCGCCCGGATGTGGCGCTGTGGCGGCAAAAGAGTGCGGATTCGCTGGTCACGGGCAGCATTGCGCGCTTGGCAGACGGACGCTTTGACATCCGCTTTCGCCTGTGGGACGTGGTGCGGGGTCAGGATGTCGGCGGGCAGAGCTACGTCGTCCCGCAGGCCGATCTGCGTCTGGTGGCGCACCGCATCGCTGATTTTGTCTATGAAAAACTCACCGGGGACAAGGGTATTTTTTCCACCCGCATCGCCTATGTGACGAAGGCCGCGCAGCGCTACAACCTGTGGGTGGCGGACGCCGATGGCGAAAATGCGCAATCGGCTTTGGCCAGCCCCGAGCCCATCATCTCGCCGGCTTGGTCACCCACCGGCGCGCAGTTGGCCTACGTGTCGTTTGAATCGCGCAAGCCGGTGATCTACGTGCACGACGTTGCCACGGGGAAAAGGCGCCTGATTGCCAACTTCAAAGGCTCAAACAGTGCTCCGACCTGGGCGCCCGACGGCAAGTCGCTGGTCGTGACCCTGAGCCGTGATGGTGCCTCGCAGTTGTACGCACTCGACGCCAATGGGGGCGAGCCACGGCGTCTCACCCAGTCGGGCAGCATCGACACGGAACCCACGTTCTCGCCCGATGGAAAGTATGTTTATTTCGTCAGCGACCGCGGCGGCGCGCCGCAGATCTACCGCATGGCGCCGAGCGGTGCCTCCGTGGAGCGCGTGACCTTCACCGGCAGCTACAACATTTCGCCAGCGCTGAGCGCTGACGGGCGCTGGCTGGCCTATGTGTCGCGCGTGAGTGGTGCTTTCAAGCTGCATGTCATGGAGTTGGCCAGCAGCAGCGTATCGGCCATCACGGACAGCGCGGCAGATGAGCGCCCCAGCTTTGCGCCCAACAGCCGCTTGATCGTCTACGCCACGCACCAGCAGGGCAAGGAAGCCTTGATGACGACCACGCTGGACGGCAAGATCAAGGCGCGTCTGGCGGGGCAGGGCGGCGATATCCGGGAGCCCGACTGGGGTCCCTTTCAGAAGCAGTAGAGTCGGGCAACTCATAGGAGCTTTTTCATGCGTTTGATTTTGTGTGCAGCTGCGTTTGCAGCGGTGTTGGCAGGATGTGCATCGGGGGTCAACCTGAACGACGTGCCGGTCGAAGACAAGAGCCCGACCATGGTGTCTCCGGGCGGTCCAGGTGCGGGAGCCGGGTCTGTGGCCAGCAGCGATGTGGCGCCCGTGGTGGCGGGTCGTTCGGGCAGCACTGCCGCTGTGGCGTCCGATGCGCGCGTGGTGTATTTCGACTACGACAGCTTCGTCATCAAGCCGGAATTCCAGGCCGTGATCGAAGCCAATGCGCGCTACCTGAAGGCCGACCGGCAACGCAAAGTGGCCATTGAGGGCCACACCGACGAACGCGGCGGGCGTGAATACAACCTGGCGCTGGGGCAAAAGCGCGCCGAGGCCGTGCGCCAGGCGCTGAGCCTGCTGGGCGTGGAAGAGTCGCAGACCGAGGCGGTGAGCTTTGGCAAGGAAAAACCGGCGGCCACAGGCGGTGATGAAGCTGCCATGGCGAAAAACCGCCGTGCCGAACTGCGGATTCGATGATGAAGACGGCGATGAAGTGCCGGGCACTGTTTTGCGGGATGGCCCTGGCCTTTGCCGGCAGCGGCCAGGCGGCGTTGTTTGAGGACGACGAGGCCCGCAAGGCGATTCTGGATCTGCGCCAGAAGGTGGAAGCCATGCGCCTGGCAACAGACGGGCAGCTTGCCGAGCAGTTGCGCAAATCGGCCGAGGAAAACGCGCAATTGAGACGCAGCATGGTGGACTTGCAAAACCAGATTGAAGCGTCGCGCGCCGAACTGGCGCGACTGCGAGGCCAGGGCGAACAAGTGCAGCGAGACCTGCTGGATGTGCAACGAAAACAGGGCGAAGCGGCGGCCAGTCTGGATGACCGTTTGCGCAAGTTCGAGCCCACCAAGGTGACGGTGGACGGTAAGGAATTTGTTGTCGAGCCCGCCGAGCGCAAGGATTTCGACGCGGCCTTGGCGCTGTTCAAGAAGGGTGATTTTGCGGGTGTGCAGCCGCTGCTGGTCGACTTCATCAAGCGCTACGGCAACAGTGGCTACCGTCCGTCAGCGCTGTTCTGGTTGGGCAACGCGCAATACGCAACGCGCGACTACAAGGAAGCGATTCTCAATTTCCGCTCGCTGCTGGCGCAGGCCCCGGACCACATGCGTGCACCTGAGACCCTGCTGTCGATCGCGAACTGTCAGCTCGAACTCAAGGACGCACGCGCAGCCCGCAAGACGCTGGAGGAACTGATCAAGGCCCATCCCCAATCGGAGGCTGCGTCGGCCGCCAAAGAGCGCTTGGCCAAGCTGAAGTAGCTGCATTTAATGGCTGTCCATTCGGAGTGTTGTGGAGAACGTTGATCTGGAGCGCCGCTTCGGCGGTCTGGACCGTTTGTTCGGCGCGGCCGGCGCCGGTCGCATCCGCGCCAGCCATATTGCGGTGGTTGGCATCGGGGGCGTCGGATCCTGGAGCGCGGAAGCCCTGGCACGCAGCGGCGTGGCTCGTCTGACGTTGATCGATCTGGACCATGTTGCCGAGTCCAACATGAACCGGCAGATCCACGCCATCGAACCCAGCCTGGGCCAGGCCAAGGTGCTGGCAATGCGTGATCGCATCAAGCTCATCAACCCCCACTGCCAAGTGAACTGCATTGAGGAATTTGTCGATCCGCTGAATTGGCCGAGCCTGTTGCCTGAAGGGGTGGACGTGGTGATCGACGCCTGTGATCAGGCCAAGGCCAAACTGGCCATGGCGGTGTGGGCGCGCAGCACCAAGTCTTTGTTCATCTCCGTGGGCGCGGCCGGCGGCAAACGCCACGCCCATCTGGTGGAGATCGATGACCTGGCATTCACCACGCACGACCCTCTGCTGGCGCAAATGCGCTCGCGCTTGCGCAAGCAACACGGGGCGCCCGGCGCCGGCAAAAAAATCGGCATCGCTTGCGTTTTCAGTCGCGAAGCGGTTCTCATGCCTGAAGAATCTTGTGACAGGCCGACGGACGGTTCGCTGAATTGCGCGGGGTATGGATCGTCGGTTGGCGTGACCGCAACTTTCGGCATGTGTGCTGCGAGCTGGGTTTTGGACAGGATTGCAGGGTCGCGCCACGAATGAGTGGAATTCAGTCTATAATTTGAGGCTGTTTACGAGACACGTAAAGTTTCTTGTAGAGAGTTTTGGGACGTTAGCTCAGTTGGTAGAGCAGCGGACTTTTAATCCGTTTGTCGTGGGTTCGACCCCCGCACGTCCCACCAAAATATTGAATTAAATCAAGCACTTTCGAGAAATCGGCAAGTGCTTTTTTTATATCTGCCGATGCTGGTGAAAGTCTGGTGCCAGTTTGGGCGCAGATGCCCTCGATTTATTGCACCGGTGAGTCAATGCATGATTTGCTGTTGATGAGCCGCGGATGCCCTTTGGGGATATGGCACGATTCGGGAAGATAACCTACCATTGAGGTCCGCGCAGTTCGCGGTCCACGGCTTTACATTTACAACATCATGGCTCGATTTTTTTCCAAACTGCCACCCATCAAGTCGGCCGATTCAACAGTGACGCCGGTACCTAAATTCAACGCAGAAAACCATATGGAAAGGCGGAAGTTTCCTCGGCCTCTGCCGGAACTTGATGTGATTGAAGGCAACGGTGGCCTGACCGATTGGGCCGCGTTTGAAGATGCCGTGTCGGAGCAGAACAAGTCGTGAGGTGATCGGGGACTGGATCAGCAAGGTCAAAGCCGGCGTTGCGGTGGAGTTCGAGACCTTTCTTGAGGCATGCCTCGCGCAGACTAATCCGCTGGCAGTTTCAGGTCGGCGACGAATTGTGATGGACTTCTTGCGCTGCCAATCAACGTCAGGGCGCCTCGTGCCCTCGTGATGGCGACATACATCAGGTTGCGTTCATCCCCCATGGATTCACGCTCGGAGGACGGAAACTCACCTTGGGCCAGGAAGGGGATCACGACGTGTTCGAATTCGAGCGCTTTTACCGACGCGATGTCGGCAAGACAGAGTTCCGACTTCCTTGCCAGTTTGCTGCTTCGCGCCCTCAGTTTTTCAAACTTGAGTTCAGCGTCATTGAGGTGATTGAAGAAGTCCTCAGCGCTGCCAAAGGATTCAGCGGCCATCTTGAGTCCCTCCAGGTGGGCAACGGCGTCAACTTGTCGTTGCTTTTCAACCCAATTCAAAGCAGCCCAGCCCGGCATATCCAGCGCATCAATCATCGCCGTGAATGTGTTTCCCCCGTCTTTCGTTCGGGTCGCGGCCAGCGCCCGCTGGAGTCTCTGGACAATATGTGGCGCGGAATAATTCAGCAATTGAGCTTCAAAGAATATCTTGAGCGTTGCCGGGTCCAAGGTGACGCTTTTGATGGCTTCACGCAGGCGACTTCGCTGCGTTTCGTCGGCATCGTCCTGGTAGCTGAGTTCGACTTGGCAAAATGAAACCAACTCTTCGACCAGCCTTCTGCGCGTTTCTGCGCCGTGCACTGCGACCAGATTGTCGGAAGCCAAGGCCAAAAGCACACGAACCAGCATGACTTCGGGCCGATGCAGGTAGGTCTCGAAGCCTTTGGTCTTGTAGGCCATATCGGCATCGAGCAGCGCATTCTCGATCAGGATGGATTGATGAGGATGGCGCAGCAGCACGATGAAGTCACTCATTGGGCGCTTGTCCTTGCGCCATTGAAGCGCAGCTTGCGCAACCTTCTGCGCGCATTGAACATCGCCTTGGTAGCTGACACAGGTCACTGCTGTCGCGTGTTGCGCGCTGGATTTGTACGGCTTTCCAGCCAAATTGCCGGCACAGAGCGCCAGCGAATTGGAAAAACGAAAGCTTGCTGTCAACTTCATGGGCCGCACCTGTCGGCCTGTTTCCTTCTCGAATTCGTCGAGGCGCATGAACCGTTCGTCCGCACCGGCACTGGCGTGTATCACCTGGTCGACGTCGCCAACGCCGATGAAACGACACCGGGGGTTGCGCCGCAGCAGTTCACGCACGATGGTAAACATGGCCCGGTTTAGGTCGTGCATCTCGTCAATCATCAGCGCGTTGATGCGCAGTGGCCATTTTGGGAGGTCTTGTAGCCACTGTGGCTGCTCAGGATCTCCGATGAAACGGGCTAAATCGTAGACGGCATCGTGTGGCGCCCGAAACCGGGGATGGTCAGCCTCGGGAGGGCAGCGCAGCCTTTCGTAGGCGGCAAGAACGTACAGGTGGGTGAAGTCCTCTTCGATTTCGTCCGCAAGCTCCTGCGAAATTTTTCGCCCATCCCAGATGACAATTTCGCGGCTGAGCATGCCTTTGGAGCGCAGGCTGGCACGCAAGAAGCGCTCGACAAATTCGCTGTCGCCAGCGGGCGGGAGCCACAGTCGCTCCAGCAGGGCATGATTTCTTGTTTCCCGCAGGTTGGCCACAGCGGACCAGATGGTTTGTGAGAGTTCCTCTGGCGCCTTGATCAGGCGAGGCGTCGCTCCGTCCTTGTCTTTCAAACAATAGGATGCGAAACGTTCGAAGCTGGAAATCCAGACGGCCTTGGCGGTCGAGGGTTCAACGCCGATCTTGAGCAATGAAGCACGCAATGCCTCTATGGCCGGCTCCGAGTACGTGAGCGCCAGTAGGGACGCCGGTGCAAGTCCGCGTGCCAGCCGCTCGGCGATGCACAGTGCCAAGCTTGTGGTTTTTGCAGCGCCGGCGTTGGCGTGAACAATGATGGCGTTGTCGTCACTGCCCTGCAGGGCGAGTTGTTCAGCGGTTGGCGCAATCCCTAGCGCTGAAAAAAGTGGTCGCGGCATGATTGATTTATGGGCTGACTAATTTGAGTCAATCCACATTTCTGCTGTGCTGTCGCGCAGACGGGCAAACAAATGGAACAGTAGAGCGCGCACCGCAGGACCTTTGAATGGTCTTGGCTGACTGCTTGTCCTTCAATCCTGGCTGGGCTTGGGCGCGGGCTTTCGCGGCCGCCGGCTGCGGGTCGGCGGTTTGCCGGCGGCGTTGATCTCGCTGTCTGCGGCCGTTGGCGCGGCCGACTCGTTGGCCGGGGCGAGCACCGGCGGCGCATCGACCGCAGATGCCGGCGATGGCTGCACCAGCGGCTTGCGCTCACCGCGCCCCCTGCGCCGTGGTTCGGGCCTGGCGCCGAAAAGATCGGGCACGGCCTGTGCCACGGCATCGACCGCTGCGGGCGCTTTGACCAGGGCTTCGCTGGCGACAGCTGGCCCCGTGCCGCGATAGACGTAAGCGCCGGATTTTTCGTCGCGGCCGAACTCGAGCAGGCCGCGGGCCTGCGCCTCTTCGAGCAGATTGCCGAAGGCGCGAAAGCCGTAGTTGGATTCGTTGAAATCAGGCCTGCGGCGCTTGATGGCTTCCTTCAACACCGATGCCCAGATCTTGCCGCTGTCCCCGCGCTCGGATAACAGGGCTTCAAAAGTCTCCACCACGACTTCGACCGCGCGGCTCTTGCGTGCTTCCATTTCGTCCTTGCGACGCTTGTCCTCTTCGGGCGAGCGTCTGGGCGCCGGAGCCGCCTCCTGCAGTTCCCTTCGGCCGGATGTCCGCTGACTTTCGCGCACCAGGTCGTCGTAGAAAATGAACTCGTCGCAATTGGCGATCAGCAGGTCAGAGGTCGATTGCTTGACGCCAATGCCGATCACCTTCTTGGCGTTCTCGCGCAATTTGGACACCAGGGGCGAGAAGTCGGAATCGCCGCTGATGATGACGAAGGTGTTGACGTGCGACTTGGTGTAGCACAGGTCCAGCGCGTCGACCACCAGGCGGATGTCGGCCGAGTTCTTGCCCGACTGACGAACGTGCGGTATTTCGATCAGCTCGAAGTTGGCTTCATGCATCGTGGCCTTGAAACCCTTGTAACGGTCCCAGTCGCAATAGGCCTTCTTGACGACGATATTGCCCTTGAGCAGCAGACGCTCGAGCACCGGCCGGATATCGAACTTTTCGTATTTGGCGTCACGCACGCCGAGCGCGACATTTTCAAAGTCGCAGAACAGCGCCATGCTGACGTTTTCAAAAGGTGAGGCCATGTGGGTATCCTGGTTTGTTCAGTGTCTTTGCAGCACGGCGAAAAGCATCATGGGTGTGATCAGCTCGACGCCGAGCACGAAGCCATTGGCCGCAGGGCCTTCGCCTTCAGCGACGGGGCGCGCAGCGCACCACGCCACCCGGCCGTAGACCTCGAGCTTCATTTTGGGGTCGGCGTATTCGATCGCGACCTTGGCCGACTCGTCCACGCTGTGCTCCAGGTAGAAACTGATACCGAAGTCCGAGATGTCCCTGATTTCAGCAATGGCGTGGCGCGCATCCGGTGTGCGCAGGTTCAGTTTGCCATCGGGCTGGCGCTCCAGGGGATAACGGTCTGGCCGGCGCTGTTCAATTCGGGTCATGGCGCATTGTCCTGTTGTGGGCGGAGAGCACGTCGTGCGGGAACCAGCGTCGATTTTGCGGGCAATGTCCTGGTCGCCAACGTCGGGGTCGAATAATTTTTTCAAGCATCTGATGCAAGACAGGGCCTGGTAGGGTTTTCCTCCAGCCGATTGGCGGGTTTTGGCCCAGTGTGGAAAAAGCTTGCTCAGTCGACAATGCCCTTTGGTGCAACGCGCTCACGCTTTCGTGACGGCTGGCGCCGCCCTTCATGCCTAATTTCTTCAGGTCCATTGTTCTTGCCGCGTTGGCTTTTGCCGGTGCCGGTGTGCACGCGGGCGACATTTTCATGCGGCAGGAATCGGGGCAAAGCGTGGTCCTGAGCAATGTGCCTGAAACCGACGGCTTCAGCGTGCTGGTGCTGGCGCCGCCAGAGGTGGCGGCGTTGCTGGTCAAGCCGCTGGCTGCGCCTTTGGCGGCGCCGGCCACAGTCTCTGCCAGTTTGCTGGACCGTGCGCGGCGCTATGTGCCCTGGGTCGATGAGGCAGCGCGCGAGGCCAAGGTCGATGCGCGTTTGCTGCACGCGGTGATCGCGGCGGAGTCCGCCTACAACCCGCGCGCGCTTTCGGCGAAGGGCGCCGTTGGCATGATGCAACTGCTGCCCGGCACGGCTCGGCGCTATGGCGTGGCCGACAGCCAGGATGCGCGCCAGAACATCGGCGGCGGGGCGCGCTACCTGGCCGATCTGCTGCGCCTGTTTCACAACGACACCCGGCTTGCGCTGGCCGCCTACAACGCCGGGGAGAACGCGGTGCTGCGCCACGGCGGCAAGGTTCCGCCGTATGCGGAAACCGCAGCCTATGTGCCTCGCGTCATGGCTTTTTACAGCCGATTTGCACTGGCAGCGCTCTAGTACCCTGCGCACGGGTTCGTGACGCAAGGCCACGGATCGAGTGCGCCACTTCTCCCCCCCGATGCTACGCAAAAGTAGTGGAAACCCTACCTCAAGGTAGGGTTTCCCGGGCACAGGTGTAGGGGATCCGGGGAGTGTGTTTGCGTGTCGTCCACGGGACACTCAGTACATGGCCAGTGGATTGGGTTGCATGGCGCGGGCAGGATGACGGATACATCGTCCCACTGTTCGCCAGCAAGGTCACTCCGGGCAGTAACAAGGAATGAAAGATCACGACATGACCAAGCCGCACCGCCAATCCTTCCGTCGCAATCCTGTTGCCGCCGCGCTACTGCTGGCGCTGACCAGTCAATTCTCTGGCAACGTGGCGCTGGCCAACGGCGCCTACGGCACGAACACCAACCTCGCCGGAACGCAAATCGTCGTTCCGACGTATTACGCCAACAGTCCGCAGGGCATACAGAAAGCCTTCGACCCGGCCACCGGTCTGATCAGCGACACAGTGACGGTCGACACCGGCACTCCGTTGCGCAAGTTCGTCGACCCCATGGCGGGCGCATACAACGGGCTGGACGGTAACGGCATTCCGGTGGCGATCGCTGAAAAATGGGTGGATCTGAGCGGCAAGACGACAGGTGACGACTACTACGAGATGGCCGTCGTCGAGTACACACAACGCATGCACAGCGACCTGGCCAAGGAAACGCGTCTGCGCGGCTATGTGCAGATCGAAACGCCGGCCATTGCGGCGGGCCTGAAGGACGCCACGGGCGTCATCGGCAGCGAGCACATCCAGGCTTTTTACCCTGACGGTGTCACGCCGATCAAGAACAACAAGGGCGAGCTGGTCTACTTCGTGCACAAGCCGCATTATCTGGGCCCGGTCATCCTGGCGGAGCGCGGCAAACCGGTGCGCATGAAGGCCACCAACTACCTGCCCTACACGGACGCCAGCGGCAAGTCCGTGGGCTCGTGGAACGGCACGGGCGGAGAGTTGGCCACCCCCGTGGACGAGACCATCGCCGGCGGCGGCCCGATCCTGGACAAGGATGGCAACCCGGTGGTTGACGCGAACGGCAAGCCCATCAAGATGGCGCAAAACCGCGCCGGCATCCATTGGCACGGTGGCGACACCCCGTGGATCAGCGACGGCACACCCCACCAGTGGTTTGCACCCGCAGGCGACATCTCGTACACGCTGCAAAAGGACGCAGCGCACCCGAACGGTCTGGGCAAGGGCGACTCGGCCCAGAGCATTCCCGACATGGAAGAACCCGGTGATGGCGCCTACACGCTGTATTTCCCGAACAACCTGAGCGGTCGCATGATGTTCTATCACGACCACACCTCGGGCCTGACGCGCATCAACGTCTACCAAGGCGAGGCGGCGGGTTATGTCATTCGCGACCCAGTTGAGAAGGCCATGATTGCCGTGGCTCTGAATACACCGCTCAGCAAGACGGCCAATGGTCTGCCCACAGGGGAACTCGATAACGTCGGCATTCCGCTGGTATTCCAGGACAAGACTTTTGTTCCGAAGAATATCGGCCCCAACGCCGTGGCCGCGGACGGCTATACACCGCAGTCGCAGGACGCCAAATGGGACCTGGCCCATTGGGGCCAGCCGGGCGACCTGTATTCGCCCCACGTTTACGAGACCAACCAGGACCCGAACTCGGCCGACGGCACGAACCCGGTGGGCCGTTGGGACTGGGGCCCCTGGTTCTGGCCGGTGTTTCCGGCGGAAATGTCCCTGCCTTCGGGCGAGTACGGCCACGTCACGCTGACGCCCGAGGCCTTCATGGACACGGCCGTGGTGAATGGCCAGGCCTACCCGACCATGACGGTCGATCCCAAGGCCTATCGCTTTCGCATGCTCAACGCCGGCAACGACCGCACGCTCAACCTCGGTCTGTACCAAGCCGTTGACGCAGCGGGCAAGGTCTGTGACGGCAAGCTGCCAGTCGCAGCCAACCGGGCCGCCAACGGCATCGTCGCCGGCGGCCTCGCACCCGCCAGTTGCACCGAAGTGCGCATGGTCGCAGCTCTGCCGACCGCTGGTTTTCCGGCAGACTGGCCCACCGACGGCCGCGTTGGCGGCGTGCCGGACCCGGCCACGGCCGGACCCGACATCGTGCAGATCGGCAATGAAGCGGGTCTGCTGCCCGGCCCCGCCATCTGGAAGTCGCAGCCCGTGACCTATGACATGAACGTGCGCAGCATCACCCTGCTGAACATCCTGAAGCACGACCTGCTGCTGGGCAATGCCGAGCGCGCCGACGTGCTGATCGATTTCAGCAAGTACGCCGGTCAGACGCTGATCGTGTACAACGACGCCCCCACTCCGATGCCGGCGCTCGATCCGCGGACCGACTACATGACGGGCGGCGGCGACAAGACCGACGCCGGCGGCGCGCACGACACTCTGCCAGGCTACGGCCCGAACACGCGCACTTTCATGCAGATCAAGGTGAATGCGACCAACATCTCTGGCACCGGTGGTGTACTCGACGTTGCCAAGCTGGCCGCAGCCATGCCCAAAGCCTACGCCTTGTCGCAGCCTGCGCCCAACATCCCAGAGGCGGCCTACAACGCGGCCTTCGGCACCAGCAGCACGAACAACTACGCGGCCATCGGCACCGGTTCTGGCGCCAACCCCAACTTCACCTACACCGATGGCAAGGGTGTCAAGCAGACCCTGCCCATCATCAACAAGGCCATCCAGGAATTGTTTGACCCGGTGTACGGCCGCATGAACGCCACGCTCGCCGTGGAACTGCCTTTCTCCACGGCCACGGTGGCGACGACCATCCCCTTGAACTACGTCGACTTGCCGGTGGAGCGCCTGGACGCGATCAAGGACGGCGAAACCCAGATCTGGAAGATCACGCACAACGGCGTGGACGGACACCCGGTGCACTTCCACCTGGTGAACGTGCAGGTCATCAACCGCGTGAGTTGGGATGGCACCATCAAGCCGCCAGAAGCCAACGAAGTGGGCTGGAAGGAAACCCTGCGCATGAACCCGCTGGAAGACGTCTACGTCGCTGTCAAGGCCTCGCGTCCCTCAGTGCCGTTCGGCGTGCCGCGCAGTTCGCGTGCGCTCGATCCGGCGGCGGCGATCAACTCGACCGTGGGCTTCACCAACATCGACCCGACCACCGGTGGCGCGCCGACCTTCCAGACGATTCGCGTCGATGCAAACGGCCTCGCCGTTCCTATCGTTCCGATCGTGACGAACATGCCAAATTTTCCTGGTTTCTATTCGAACCAGATCACCGACTTCGACAACGAATACGTCTGGCATTGCCACATCCTGGGCCACGAGGAAAACGACTTCATGCGGCCCTTCATCTTCCACCCCACGGTCTTGGTGCCTGACGCCCCTGGTGCAGTGACCGTGACTGGCACGACGGTGTCGTGGACCGACACGACGCCCGTCGGTGGTCAGGATGCGCAAGGTATTCCGACAGCGGGCACGAATGCGGCCTACCCGGAGCCGACCAGCAGCCCGAAGAACGAGATCGGCTACAAGGTCTACGCGGACGGCGTCCTGGCTAAAACGCTCAGGGCCAATGTGACGAGTTGGACCGATCTCAGCGGGGCTGTGGTCAACGCCTACACGGTCGTGGCCTACAACGCGGCCGGCGATTCCGCCCCTGGGACGTCCAACACGGCCGTAGTTGGTGGCGTACTGGTCGGTGCTGGAGCCGCTGCGGGTTACCAATCCACCGGCGCCACGGTGGCCACCGGCCCCGCAGGCCCCACCGGCCTGACGCAGACGGTGAATGCCAACAAGTCGGTGACCCTGAGCTGGACCGCCATGGCCGGCGCGACGGGCTATGTGGTGACGGTCAATGGCGTGGCGCAACCCACCGTCCTGGGAACGAGCCTGACGATTGCCGCCAATCTTCTGAAAGCGGGCAGCAACCAGTTCAGCGTCAAGACGCTGGCGCTGAGCGGCAACTCCACCGCAGTGACGGCTGACCTGTACAACGGCAAGGCGCTTGGGCCCGTTGCGGTGACCGCCACCCAGGGCAATCAGGGTGGAGGCGCAGCGCGCGGTTCGATCACGCTGAACTGGGCCAATGCGCCCAAGAACGTGAACAATGTCACCGGCATCAATCTCAGCTGGCAAGGTGGCAGCATGACCTTTGATCCGAAGGCGACGGGCACCACGATCATCGGTTTGCAAAGAGCCCAGGACTATGCCTTCACGCTGGTGGCGAACAGTCCGCTGGGAAATTCACCTCAGGTGCAAGTGACGGGCATAACCGTACCGTAAGTTCAGCCGAAGTACCGGGATTTTGTTCTGGTACGGCATTCGCCCTGCGGGCCTGCAGGGTCAGTCAACAGGCAAATGATTCATTCAGTTTTGGAGTCCGACATCGTGCACAAAGCCCCTGGTAATTCTTTCAAATTCTCTCCACTCGCTGCGGCCATCGCCATCGCGTTGACCTCGCAGTTTGCGGCCAACGTGGCGCAGGCGGGTTCGGGCTTCGGCGCCGGTGTCAACACCAGCAATGTGCCGGTGGCCGTGCCGACCTACTATGCCAACAGTCCGGTCGGTCCGGTGCCGACCCTGACGCCGGGCATTATTCCCGTTGGCGGCAAGCAGACCATCGACCCCGTGACTGGTCTTCCCGTGGTCGCCACCACCGGACGCGCGTTGCGCAAGTTCGTCGACACGCTGCCCGGCATTCCCGGCATTTCGCCGGCCACCGTGGCTGGCAAGGCCTTTGGCG
>CAIKVZ010000178.1 GCA_903830985.1 uncultured beta proteobacterium | reverse complement strand
CCGATGGCCACACCGATCACCAGCATCAGCACGGGCTCAAACAGCCTGATGAACCAATCCACCCAGCGCGCAATCTCGTCGTCATAGAAGCGCGCAATGCGCTCCATCATCTCGCCCATTTGCCCGGTGCGTTCGCCCACGCGCAGCATGCGCGAAGAAACCGGTGTGGTCAGTCCACACGCGTCCATGGCCTGGGATATCGGCATGCCCTCGCTGATCTTGCGCGTGGCCTGCAGCAACAGCGCGTGCAGGTGGCCTTGCAACAGGCCACCGGTCATGTTCAGGGAAGCCATGATGGGAATGCCGCCGCGCAACAGCATGCCAAGGGTGCGGTAAAAGCGCGCCAACTGGTAGACCCGTACCCGGTCCCCCAGGGCCGGAATACGCATCAGGCGCGACACCAGTGCCTGGCGCGTTGCCGGACGCCTCAGCCACAACGTGAGTGCCGTAACGAAGGCCGCAACGCCGCTGAGCAGGGGAACCGTGTGGTCGGACACCATCGAGCCCCAGTCCATGAGCATGCGCGACAGAAACGGCAAGTCACGCCCCAGGTCGTCAAAGATGCGTGCGAAGCGCGGCACCACATAGCCCAGCAGGAACACGATCACCAAGCTGCCCACGCCGATCAGGATGGCCGGATAAATGGAGGCGCTGATCATCTTCTTGCGCACCACGTCGAGCTGGTTCTGGTACACCACGTAGCGTCCCAGCGACTCCGACAGATTGCCGGTGCGCTCGCTGGCGCTCACGGTGGCCACGTACAGCGTCGGAAACACGGCCGGAAAACCTTCCAGCGCCTGCGACAGGGACTCGCCCTGGTACAGGGCCTTGACCAGTTGCGCCAGCAGTTGGCGCCGTTCGGGCCGGGTTTCCTTCTCGCTCAGCGTCTCGATGGCCTCGACCACCGACAAACCGGCTTCTAGCAGGGTCAGCAGCTCCTGGCTGAACTGCCCCAGCGGAAAATCCTGGCTCGAAGCCTGGGCCCAGGGTCGCCAGCCGCCCTGACTTTGCGCCTTGACGCGCAGCACAGCCAGGCCCTGCTGCTGCACCTGCGCCGTGGCCGCTTGCGCGTTCACCGCGTCCAGCACCAGGGAGACGACGCCCGTGCTTCGGTCGAGTGCGCGCACCTCAAATCGCATGTTCTGTGGGGCTCACTATTCCCAGCTGCCCAGATCGGCTGCTTCACCCGTGCCGCCCGGCGCACCGTCCTTGCCGTAGGACAGCATGTCGTACTCGCCATGGTCTCCCGGGCTCTTGTAGACATAGGGATTGCCCCAGGGATCGAGCGGCACCGCCTTCTTCAAATAAGGACCATCCCATTTGCTCTCGTTGGTCGGCTTGGCCATCAGCGCCTCAAGTCCCTGCTCATTGCTGGGATAGTGGCCGTTGTCGAGTCGGTACTGGTCCAGCGCCTGGCCAAAGGCGTGCAGTTGATCGCGCACCACCGTGATCTGCGACTTTCCTACCTGCTTGAAATAGCGTGGGCCCACATAACCCACCAGCATGCCGATGATGACGATCACCACCAGCAATTCCAGCAAGGTGAAACCCCTGACGCCACGGCCTTGCAGACCCGATCCGGAATTGAATTTTTTCATGGAGACCGTGTCCTATTTTGCCTGGCATGGACCTCGCCCATGTCCTCGTCGCCTGCGCTAACGGGCCAGCAGGCGCTGATGCGCGTGCCATTCCCGGGCGAACTGAGCATGGCCAATTCCCCGCCAGAAAATTCCACCCGATCGCGCATGCCCGTCAAACCCATGCCGGAGAGGATTGAACTCGACTGCACACCCACGACAGGTGCCTGGAAGCCACGGCCGTTGTCATTGATCTCCAGGACGATGCAGCCGCCATGGCGTGCCAGCGCCAAGTGGACCTCGCTCGCTCCGGAGTGCTTCACGATGTTGTTCAGGGCCTCCTGCACGACCCGGTAAATGGGCGTGCGCAGCGTCACAGCGACGTCGCCTTCCACAATGGCGACGTCGGAACGCAGCGTCACTTTGGGATGGATGGCGCGAAACTCCCGACTGAACCAGGAAAGTGTACCTACGATGCCCAGATCGTCCAGGATTGCCGGGCGCAAATCCATGGCGATGCGCCGCACTTCTTCGAGTGTGTCCTTGACCTGCTGGCGAATTTTTTGCAACCTTGCCGACGTATCTTCCGAATCGCCTTTGCGCAAGGCATCGATCGCACCGCCGACACCATAGGTCAACGAAGTCAGTGCCGCGCCCACGCTGTCGTGCAACTCTGATGCGATGCGTTTGCGCTCCATCTCCTGTGAGGTCATCAACGCCGCCGACACCTGGCGCAACTTCGTCTCGGTCTGCCGCGCCTGAGAATGCACGGCATCGAGCGCCGAACGCTGCAGATGCAGCTGTAGCTGCAGACCCCGCACAATGTTGTTGACCTCACCCGCACCGGGCCCTGGTGCCGCGATGGCTCTGCCCACGGCATCCAAAGGAGCTCGATCACGGTTGCGCATTTCGGGCCCTGGACGGTGCTTGAGTGAACCGGTCACACCTTGCCTAGCAAAATGCGGTATTCCTTGAGCAAGTCGTCGGCGCTGCGCAAGCCGTCGAGCCGGACCCATGGCTTGCCCGGCGCAGCACGCAGGTAGCTCACGGCGACATGGTTCATCTTGTCGCCACGGTAAGCGTCAAAGGCCTTTTGCAGCGTCACGCTGTCCTGCAAAGTGCCGGTGTAGAACTGCCACTGGGCCCCAGCGCCGAGCTTTTTGGCAAAACTGTCCAGGCGAGCCGGCGTGTCGTACTCGGGATCGATCGACACCGACACCATGTGCAGTTTGCCAGCGTCCTTGCCCAACTTGTCTTGCACCTGGGCGAAAGTCTGCGTCGTCACTGGACAGATCGCCGTGCAAGAGGTGTAGATGAACTGCAGCAGCACAGGGCGTCCGTCATCGAGTTCTACCGGGAAAACGGCCTTCTTGCCGTCCGAGCGCAGCAGGCTGAGCGCGGGGACGCTGTAGTTGACCACGGAGGTTTTCACCGGGGTGGCGGCCATGGCGCTGTGGTCATGGTGATGCTCGTGCCCGGTTGGGGCTGTTTGAGACAGTGCCGACGTTGCGACCGATGCCGTCAGCAAGCCCATGCCAGCGATTGCAAGACTCGTCCAAAGGATGCCAACTTTACGCAACATGTTCACTCCAAAGCTATAAAAAAACCAACTCCGCCATGCGGCGCAGCTTCAACCACCCAAAAAACTGGCCAAGGTGCAACCCTCAGTTGCCGCCCTGCTGCTTCATGTAGGTGGCCTTATCGACCATGAGGTAGCGCCGCCCCAGCGCCGGATTGCCCGAAGCAAGTTGGGCCGCGCCAATTTTCGGCAGCGTGCCTGCCAACTGCGGATCCTTGACCTCGGAGGCGGGAATTGATCCGTGCCAAGCGATGGCTGGCTGCAGCGCTGCAGGGCTTGGAGCCGACGAAGGGCTGATCTCGGCTGGCGCCCCGCCGCCCGTTGGCACCTCAATGGCCAGCCGCTCGAACTTCTCATCGTCAGATTGGTTGTTCAGCTCCACCGAACCGTCGGGCAGGGTCTTCAAATAGATCCCGCCTTGGCCCTCGTTACCCGCAGCGCCCGCTGCGCCAACCCAGACCAGGGCCAGCGCGAGCAAGCAATATGTCACTGATTTTAGGTTCATATTTTTCATTCCTTGACAATTTGCCTGCATGAAGCGTGGGTTTTCCAAAAAAGCCTATTGGACCATGGCGTGAATGTACTCGCCAACTGTTACGGCCACACTGGGCAAACGCCCTACTTCTTTACTTCATGCGCACGCCGCGTCGTGGCCCGCGACTGGCGAAGGCCTCAGGGAACGATCAGGTCGGACACGGCCGTCAGCCGGGGCCCGCTGTCGTCGGCAAAGCGCACGATGTAGGCCGCCTTGGAGGCAAGGCGCTGCTCCGGCCCCAGGCCCAGGTGCGGGTAGAGCGTGGTGCCAAGACTCTTGCTGGAGTTGTCCTGCTGTCCCGTGATGGGAATACGCAAGGATTCGTCGATCGTTAATGGACCGCGTTTTCTTACCAGGTCGCCCTCGCGACCAAGGAATAAACGGTCCCGCGTCTCCTGCTCCGACTTGATGCCCTCGCGCACGCTCAGCATGGTCTCGGCGCGCTCGAGCAGGTAATCGCGGTACAGGTTGTCGAGCATCTCGGACAGCGTATCGGTCATGAAGTTCATGGCAAAGAAAACTTCCGACTGCATGGCTTCGTCGACCAATGGAATCTTGCTGAGGTTGAGCCAAGCCTGAAAATAGTTCAGGTTCTTCGTGCGGTTTTGCGGCAGCTCATAGGGATAGACCAGGTGCGAGCGGGCTCTCCAGGCGGCGTTCAGTGGGGTGCGATCGCCCTTGCCGAGCTGCGCCGAAAAATAGTTGTTCCTCGACACCGGCGGCAACTCGCCCAGCGCCCGAATGTCATCAGGGCGCAGCCAGAACATCACGATATCGTCTGGCTTGATCCGGCCCAAAGCCTGACGCAATGCGTCAACAGCAGCGAGCCCGGAAGGCAGCACCATTTCGGTCGCGGCAATGCCGCTTGCGCTCAGCGCCTGCGTCATGGCCTGCGCAGCGGTGCGACCGGCGTGGTCATCGCGGCGGATCTGCACCAGGTGGCGCCTCGTTCCCCCTTGGCTGACCAGATGTCGCGCCAGCGCTGCGGCCTCCAGAGACACACCATCTGAAAAATAAAATGCGTAAGGTGACGTGGTCCTGCCCGGCACATCGACACTCGGAAACCAGCAGGGAACCCTTTCGTTCCTGCAGAAATCGTGCACAGGCTGCCAAGTCGAACTGGACAGCCCGGAGACCAGTGCGAACACCGGCTGCGCACGGTACAGCGCGCTCAACTGCTGGCCCCAGGTTTCGGGCGCGCCCTGAAGCTCCCAGATGTCCAGCGACCAGCGGCGTTCGGTTCCGAGAATCAACTCCGCGGCGGTCGTCATGTGATGCCGGGTATGGCTTTGCGATGCCGGCAAGGTGCTGCCATTTTTTTGCCGGAAGATGGTCCGCATCATGTCGATCATGACCTTGCGCCGCAGCGGATCAACATCCGGTGTGATCACGGTGGCAAACCGTATCTGGTTCTGGGTGACACCAGGCGACCATTCGGCCGACAACTGCTTGAGGTAGGCCGTCACGGCCTTCAGTTGCGCGTCGTCCAATTGGAAGTGCGGCATGGCCGCGCTCATGGTTCGGCCCTGGCTGTTGACGCCGTCACGGATCGCCGCCGCCAGCGTCACTTCGGTGTAGGGATCGTGCGCCTGGTTGAAGAGCTTGCTGACATGGGGGTCCATGGTCGCGAGCCGTTTGTCGCGGCGCGTCGCAAACAGGAAATTGCCGCTGATCGGCGGGATGAGAACTTCGGCCTCCACCTGACCCATGCCGCTGGGACGGTGGCAATTGACGCAGGCTGCGGCGCTTCCCGCAACCGGTATGCGACCAAAGCGCGTCCCGGTGAGCTCCGCCCCAGCAGGCAGGACGCCCTCGATGTAGATGCGCCGCCCTGCTTGGACTTCATCGGCGTCGGCCTGAACCAGCATTTGTGCGCTGGCGGGTAAGGCGCAACCGAGCAGGAGTGCCAGCAGCCAGCATGCGCGCAATGACAGGGAATTTTCGGGTGGCTTGTAAGAATTGCTCATGAATGGTTTCTAAGTGCTGCTCGTCGGGCTGCGTCCGAAGCGTAAAAAAGGCCTGCCAGACGAGTCCGGCAGGCCCCCGTTTCATCGCACCGGATTACGGTGCAATAACGGCTGTCGAATACACGGTCGCAGTGTTGGCTCCACCGGCACTGGTGGCCGTCACGCGATAAGTGTAGCTGCCACCCTTGGTCAAGCCGGTGTCGGTGAACGAATAGCCGGTTCCGTTTTGTACCAGCGATGCTGGTGCGACGGTCACAGCATTAGCAGTACCCAGCTTCCTTTGCACCGTCCAGCTGGTGATGTTGCTCGAGCCATTGGTCCAGCTCACGCTGATCTGACCCGCTGCTGCACCCACTGCGCCCACAGGCGTGCTCGAGGCTGCTGGCACGGTGTTCAGCACCGGCGAGATCGTCCAGGCTGAGGCCGCCGTCGCCAGACCATAGCGCGTCGCCAGCGCTTGCACTCGATACAGGTAGTTGTTGCCCGATGCCGAGGTATAGCTCATCGGCGAGGTGTACCCAAACGGTGAGCCCGTGATCGCCGTCCAGTTGACTCCGCCATCCACTGACTGCTGGATGGCGTAGGTCACGGTCGCATTCGCCGAGACGCCTGTCGCCGCCACCCAGGTCAGACGCGTGGTGGTCGCCGTCAGGCTGACCGGTGCTACCGGCGCCACTGCAGCCGTCAGGTCGACCGGTATGGACGTCGATGCCAACGAGACTGTGGACAAGCCAAAGCGGGTCGCCACGGTTTGCACGCTCACGCTGTAGCTGCCGTTCAAAGGCATCTGCAAGGCTGTGGGATTCAGGACCGCGGCGGTTACCGGCACGACCGCGACCGTGCCAACTGCGTCGGTGATGCTCACCCGATACGAGAAGGTCGTGCCCGTCACCGCAGTGGCTGCAGTCCAGGTCAGGTGCGCTGCACCCGTGGTAGCAGTCACTGTTGCCGCCAGCCCAGCGGGAGTTGCCGGCACGCCAGGAGCCGTCAGGTCAATCGATGTCGACGTGAGCGTTGACGGTATGACTTGGCCAAACTTGGTGGTCTGCGCCGCGACGGTCACGGCGTAAGTGAAGCCCGGCACCAGGCTGCCAGCGGCCGGTGGCGTCGGGAAGGTGTACGAGGTTCCCGCCGCCGGGACGGGGGTCCCGCCGTTCACCGACACCAGGTAGCCGGTGGCGCCTGCGATGGCGGTCCAACCCAAGGTCGGTACGCCTGCCGGTGTGATGGTGGTCGCCTTCAACACGGGTGCTGCCGGCGCGGCTGGCAGCGTCAGATCGGCCTGCAACGAGGTCGATGCCGTCGAGTTTGCCACCAGGGCCAGGCGGGCTTGCTGCGCCTGCACGGTGATGCTCGTGTAGTTGACACCCAGCGGCAGGTTCAGCACGGCAGTTTGCGTTGCCCCGGCGGCAGCGGCAATGACTGGGAGCGCAGCACCGTTGGCCGTCACCACATAGCCTGTGGCGCCGGTTACGGTATTCCACTTCAGCGTGACCGCGCCATTGGCCGGACTGGGCAGGCCAAACGCCCCATTCCATGTCGGGACGGCGGGCGCCGTGAGTTCAATGTAAGGCGCCGAGGCCGTGGCGCCGGCGCTGTTCCAGGCGACCACCTCGTACGAGTAAGCAGCGCCCGGCGTCTTGGTGGCATCCGTGAAGCCTGTCGCATTGGCCGGTGTGCTGCCCGTGGGCGCTGCCAGGGTCGAGTAGGCGCCCAACACATTGGCTGCGCTGTAGCTGGCACGCAGCACCTTGAATCCCACCTCATTCTTCGGATTGGCCACGGTCGAGGCCAGGGTCGAGGGGGTCGGATCGCTCCAGGTCAGAACGCCGCCACTGCCGCCCAGGTTGGTCGGCGCATCGGGCTTGGCCACCGTCGGGTGATACACCACAGGGCGCGTGAAGTCGTTCTCCGAGTGGCCCAGCACCGCGCTGCCCCAGGTGAACTCGTTGTCGTAGCTGGTCAGGCCGTTGGTTGTTGTGAGCAGGGGCTTACCAGCCGCGTCGACCACGGCAGCGGCATTCGTGAAGCCCAGACCTGAGCCCACGGCTGCATTCAAAGCCTTGGACGGATCCTTCAGGCGTGAGCTCGCGGGCAGACCGAACACCATGGGTGCGCTCTTGGCGCGCATCGCCACGATCACGTCTTCCAGCGGATTCAGCCTGACCGTGTCCTTCCAGCCCAGTTCATTGGTGGCGGGCGCCTTCACCGTGCCGTCCCAGCCGACGCGGTTGATCAGTTGCACATCGACCATGTCGAAATGCATGGAGTTCGACCAGAAGCCGTTGTCCACCAGTTTCCACAGCTGTACGTCGCCTTCAGCAATGAATTCAGTCGGCGAGTCGATGTAGTTCAGCGGGACCGTCGTCTGGATGACGCCGTTGGTCATGGGCAACTCGATGCCGCCAGTGGAGTTGTAGCGACCGTAGTCGTCAAACAGTTCCTGCTCGGCCTTGGTCAGCACCGGGAAGGCGAAGGAATTCACTGCAGTCACCGTGGCTTGCGCGCCCACGCCCGTGGGTGTGGAAAGTATCGCCACAGCGGTTGCGCCCGTGCCCGAGCCCACGTTATCGACGATGGCCATGCTTGGCGTGTCGGTGAAGCCTGTGCCCCGGTTGGTGACGGCGACAGCGGTCACGGTCCCCGTGGGCGCCAGCGTCGCCGTGGCCGAAGCGTTGCTGCCCGTCGCGTCCGTGATGCCGATGGTCGGCGCAATGGTGTAGAGCGTGTTCGACGGAGTCAGGACGACGGCCGTGACGGTCCCGGCGATCGGCAACACCGAAGCGATGGCGCTGGCGCCCGTGGCTGCGACGTTGGGGTCGGTGATGGTGATGACCGGCGCCGATTTGAAGCCGGCGTTCGGCGTCAGGCTGATGGCCAACACCGTACCGGCTGTAGTATCGACCGTTGCCGTCACCTTGGCGCTGGTGTTGCCGCCCTGCGCCACCGTGACGATCGGTGCCGAGGTGAATCCCAGGTTGGGAGTCAAGCTCACAGCGGTGATGGTTCCGGCTTCCGGCGAAACGCTGGCCGTGGCGACCGCGCCGCTGGCGCTGGCTTCGGTGATCGATACGCTGGGTGCGGATACAAAAAGCGCAGTCGCCGGCAGCGTGATACCGGTGATGGTGCCCGCTGGCGAAGACACCGAGGCCGTCGCCGAGGCGCCGGTTCCGGTGGCGTCGCTGATGCCGATGACGGGTGCCGAAGTGAAGCCGGCGCTCGGCGTCAGCGTGACACCGGTGATGGTTCCGGCCAGGGCCGACACGCTCGCCGTTGCGCTGGCGCCGGTGCCGGTGCTGTCGGTGATCGTGATCGTTGGCGCCGAGGTGAAGCCTGCATTGGGCGTCAACTGGACATCGGTGATGACGCCGTTCACGTCGACGATGGCGATGCCGGTCACGCCGCTCACACCGCCGCCGCTCACGCTCACGCTGGGGTTGGTCGAGTAGTTGGATCCGCCAGCCACGGTAATGCTCGCGCTGGATGTCCCGACGGTAGCACTGCCCGTCACCGAACCGGCGGCAACACCGCCACCGCTCACGCTCACGCTTGGTGCCGTGTAGTTGGCTCCGCCACTCACCGAGACCAAGGCCCCCGAAGTGCCGACGGTCGCGCTGCCAGTGCCTGTCACGGCAATGCCGCCTGCGCCCACGCCGGTGAAGCTCACGACCGGGTTGGCGTAGCCGCTACCTGGGGTCACGCTCACCGTCGCTGCAGACGTACCCACAGAGGCGCTGCCGTTCACAGTACCCGCTGGCACACCGCCGCCGCTCACGGTCACGATCGGTGCCGTGTAACCGGCGCCTGGCGTCAGTGCCAGTGTTGCAGCCGACGTTCCCACGGTGGCCTTGCCGGTAACCGAACCGGCAGCCACACCGCCGCCACTCACGGTCACGGTCGGTGTGGAGTAGCCTGTACCTGGCGTCAGCGCCAGGGTTGCTGCCGAGGTGCCCACGGTGGCTGTGCCCGTCACAGTGCCTGCAGGCAGACCGCCGCCGCTCACGCTGACGGTAGGCGCCGTATAGCCGGAGCCGCCCATCACGAACATGTTGGCCAGAGAATAGGAAACGATGGCCTGGGCCGCTGCGTTCTTGCCGCCGCCGCCGCTGATCGTCACCTTCGGCGGCACTGCGTAGCCCGATCCGCCATTGGTCACCGCCACGAGGTTGGAGATCGGCGATGTGGGGACAAAGGTGATCACCGGCGCGCAGGTGTAGTCAGTGCCTGGCTTGAAGTCGGTGATGGTGGTGACCTGCTTTGTGACGGCGTCGACCACGGCCGTGGCCGAGCCCGAGACGCCGGTTGCCGGATTCAGGCAGGCGACACTGTTGACCGTGTTGTTGAATTTGATGACCGGCGGGCTCAAGGGGTCGTAGCCTGTGCCCGATCCGGGCGTGGCGTTGGCGCCGACGGCGCCACCGGCGCCCACGGTTCCACCCGATGTCACCAGCTTGAGCCCGGTCAGCGTCACGACGCCGTTCACGGCGGTGGCGAAATCCAGGGTCGGTTGCGCGGCGGAACCGGTCGCCACATGGGCGTAGATGTCGGTGTCGTTGGTGCCGAAGGCTGCGTTATAAGCCGTGGAAGGCACGATGGGGTGAGGCTGCGACGCACCGTAGGTCGCGGGCAAGGCATTAGCCAACAAGGCCGTGTCATAGGCTGCAGCCGGTGCCGTATCAAGTACCCTGATCTGCATCATCGTGCGCGTGTTCGGACCGTAGCCTGGCTGGGTGGTGTAGGCGCCACCCGAAGCGGTCAGGTCGGGGCCGCCCGTGTAGTAGTCGTTGCGCACATCGTTGAACGGCGTGGGTGCCGGTGCATCGTTGTACAGGATCAGGGTCTGGCCGGCGTACTGCGAGAAGTCAACGATGGTGTCGGCGCGCTCGGCCGGGCCCAGCAGCATGCCGTAACCGTAGATGTTGCCCACCGTGATGGAGCGGCGGTTGGCTTCATAGGTGACGGGCTGCGCCGGCACGTCGACCGGGGTCGGTAGCAGGCCGCCATCGTTGCCGATGACGATGAAGTCCGGGCCTGCGGTGGTGGGGTCGGGAGCGCCACCCGGGCGTCCGTCCACGGGCCAGGCACGGCTCGGACCGGAAGGCTCGGCGTTGATGTTGGTCCTGAGGCCGGGGTACTGGGGCAGCGGCAGCTGCACACCGTTGACGACATCCCAGTTGACCGGGTTGCCGGCAGCGTCTCCCACGGCAGGAACCATCTTGACTTCGGTCCCGGTCATCAGCAGTTGCTTGCCGCTGGCGTCGAACATGGGGTTGCCGTTCTGGTCCAGCAGCGGCGCGCTGACCGAGGCGTCGGCCTTGTAGAAGCCCAGATTGATGTAGCGGTCGTTGCTGGCGTTCAGAATGCGCAAGCGGTAGGCCTTGGGATCGACCGTCAGCGTGGGATAGGCCGTGCCATTGATGAGCGGCGTATCCAGATAGGCTTCGGGCGTGAAGCTCGGTGTGGGCAGCGTGACCTTGGCCGCGACCACCGGGAAGATTGGCCAGAACAATGGGCCGTAGTCCCAACGCCCGACGGGGTTGGTGCCATTGACTGAATTCGTGTCCTGGTTGGTCTCGTAAACGTGAGGGAACCACAGGTCGCCGGGCTTACCCCAGTTGGCGTCGGTCCATTTGCTGTCCTGCTGCGTGATGTTGGCAGGGACGAAGGTCTTGTCTTCAATGATCAGGGGGATCTGGTCCGAGGGAATCGCACCGCTGGCGACCAGCGCCTGCTCGGCGCTGTCGGTCACGAAGTAACCCGCTTCCAGACCCGCGTAGGAGTTCAGCCGGGTCAGGCCGGAAGTGCGATCCTGATAGAACATGAAACGCGCGCTCATGTTGTTCGGGAAATAGAGCGTGCTCGCGCCCAGGCCCGGGTCTGCCATGTCGGGCACGTTTTGCGCGCTCACGCCCTTGCCCATGCCGGCCGCGTAGGCCGCGGCCTCGCCTGCAGGCGCGACCCACTGGTGCGGTGAGCCCGCGCTGATCCAGGGCGACTGTCCACCCACGAGGTGAATCTCGGCACGGTTCTGCGTGTAGAGGGTTTTCCCATCCGGGCCAAAGCCGGCGCCGGTGATGGTGGTGTCCACGGGAATGAACAGTTTGCCGCCCACGGGCAGGTAGTTGCTGAACTTGACGCGAACTGCCGTGCCCTTGCTGGAGTTGATGACGGGACCCAGGTGGTGCGGGTTGTCGTAGGCGTAAACCTGCGCACCGGCCGCGTCCTTGATGGGGCTGCCGTTCGGGTAGCTCAGCGCAATGTGCTTGCCCGGATTCGTCGCTGTCGACAACTGCACATAGCCGCGCAAATGCGTCGCCTTGACCAGGTCGCTGTGCATTTTTTCCGTGAACTCGACCGCGGCGATTTCGTAGTAGTCGTCGCTGGTCGCCACACCCGAGCCGTCAACCCACTTCTCGGGAACAGCCAACGGAATGTACTGCCCCAGATTGTTCACACCAAATGGCGCGCCACCCAGGTTGGCCGGCGTCATGCCGGGGATGCCGGGCAGCGTGTCGACGAACTTGCGCAAGGCCTTGCCCGTGCCATTCACAAAGGGCAAGCCGGTCACCTGATCGATGGTGGCGGTCGCGCCGCCCTTGCTCGTGTCCATCGCCGCACCGGGGCCGGCCGGGCTATTGGCATAGTACGTCGGCACCGCCACAGGCTGGTTGATCAGGTTCACACCGCTGCCAAAACCGGATCCAGCGTGCGCCACGGTCGCAGCGAACTGCGAGCTCAGCGCCATGGCAATGGCCGCGGCCATGGGGGTAAATTTGAAAGAACTCTGTTGGGTCTTCTTCACGATGTCTGACTCCCTGAAAATATGAGGCATTTGTCCACTCGTGCCTGCGTGCAGGACACTTTAAAAATTGGGCTGAAAGGGCACGACGCCAGAACACGCTGGCGTCGGTTTTTCATAACGCCTGGGTGATCGCGACTGGGGTCGCCACAACCGAAGAATTCCCCAGCTTGCTGTTGGCCACCAACTGGAACTTGTAAAAACCGCCCGCGGGCAAAGACACCACGGTGGCGCCGTTCACGCCCGACGCCAGCGTGCGCGTCACGGTCGGTGCCAGGGCAACACCTGAGGCATCGCACAGCGTCCAGGACAGGTCATAGCCGGTGACGTTGTTCACGTTTGTCGCACTGTTGGCCCAGTTCAGGGTCACCGCGCCCGGCACGGAAATCGCATTGAAGATCGTGGGAGCGAGCGCCGCGCCGGCGTACATCTTGGCCGCAACCCCTGCCGTCGCTCCGGTGCGGGTCAACGCCGTCACGGTGAAAGCATTACTCAGGACGCCAGCCACCGTCGCGATGTAGCTTGTGCCCACGACGGGCGCTTGCGCCACGCCGTTGATGGACACCACGTAGCCCGTGGCGCCGGGGACTGCAACCCAGGCCAGGCTCACCGTGCCGTCGGCGTTCAGGGTCTGCGTCAGGCCGGTCGGGCCCGCTGCAGCGCTGAGCACGGGCGCTGCGGTCGAATTCGTCACCAGGGCGGCAGCCTTGCCAACCAGGGCGCCTGCGGTCGTTGTGGTGATCGAAGAACCCGCCTTGGAACCGCCCGCGGCGTTGTAGGCGTAGACGCTGTAATAGTTCAACGCGTGGGTTGCTACGTCGGTCCAGCTGGTCGTATTCGCCGGCAGCGTCGCCAACAGATTGGCTCCCACACAGAATGGACCGCTGCCGGCCTTGCAGACCGTGAAGCCGATTTCGTTCTTCGGACTGCTGATCGGTGTCGTGTACACGGCATTGGTTCCTGCCGTCGGTATGCCTTGCGCATCCTGACCGCCGACGGGCGTGGTGTCGATCCACGACAGCGTCTTGCCCGCTTGCGTCAGATGGGCGGGCGCATCCGGCACGATGACCGTCGGGTGGAACACGAAGGGACGCATGAAGTCAAACTCTTCGTGGCCCAAGATGTGGCAGTGCCACACGTACTCGTTGTCAAAGTCGGTCAGCACGTTGGCGTACATGGTCGTGCCGACGGCTTTCGAGACACCACCGACGATCTGCGTTTGCGTGGTGGGTGCGCGGCCGTTCGTGGGGTCGATCTGGGTAAAGCCCATGGTCGACTTGGACAACTGCGAGGGGTCGAGCAGGCGCGCGCTCTTGGGCACGCCGAAGGGAACGACCGGGCGCGAGGCTTTCACCGCGACATACACGTCTTCCAGCGGGTTCATGCGCAGCGTTTCCTTCCAGCCCAGTTCGTTGGCCTCGGGCGGCTTGATGGTGCCGTCCCAGCCCACACGGTTGATGACCTGAACGTTGACCAGGTGAAAGTGCACCGGGTGGCCGTCCACGCCGTTGTGCGTGATCTTCCAGATCTGGGTCTCGCCGTCCTTGATGGCGTCGAGCTTTTCCACCGGGGTGTCAATGTAGGACAGGGGAATGGTGGTGGCGACGGTGGCGCTGGAGTAAGGCAGTTCCACCGCAAGTGTGGCGTTCATGCGGCCATAGACCGGGTCAAACAGTTCCTGGATGGCCTTGTTGATAACCGGCCACTTCTGAACGACACCACTGCTGTCGGTGTAGGTGTAATAACCGGCAACCGCATTCGGGCTGTTTTTAGGGCTGCCTGGGGCGGCGACCGAAGAGGAACCGGTGCCGATGGTGGCGTAGTTGTTCCCGTCATGGGTGCCGAAAGGCGCGTTGTAGGCCACCGCCGGAATGATGGGCGCCGGTTGCGTCAAGGCGTAGGCCTTGGGCATGGCGGCGGCCAGGGCCGCGGTGTCCAGCGGGCCACCGGTGCCGGAGGCGTTGACGGCGTTCACCTTGATCTGCATGACCGTGCGCGTATTCGGGCCATAGCCTGGCGGCGTGTTGTAGGCGCCGCCAGCGGCGGTCTGATCGCCCACGCCGGTGTAGTAGTCGATGCGCGGGTCGAAGCCCGGCATGGGGGCCGGCGCGTCGTTGTAGACGATCAGCGTTTGACCGGCGTATTGCGAGAAGTCGATCAGCACGTCGGCGCGCTCGGCTCCGCCCAATAGCAGGTCGTGGTTCATGATGTTGAACACCGTGATGCTGCGCACATTGGTTTCATAGGTGACAGGCTGCGATTTCCAGATTGCCGGAGCCGGCAACAAGCCGGCTTCGTTGCCGATCTGCACGATGTCGGGACCGGCGGTCGCGGGGTCCGGGACGCCGCCCACGCGGCCATCGACCGGCCAGCTGAGTGGGAAGCCGGGCGTGGGCAGGGCCGGGACCATCTTGATTTCGGTACAGGATGCTGGCACAGCGGTCCCGCCATTGGCCTTGACGTTGGCCACCGGTATGGAGTTTCCATCACACACGTTGCCAGCAGCGTCCACGGCCTGGTACAGGCCCAGGTTCTGCGTGCGGTCATTGGCCACACCCAGAATGCGAAAGCGATAGGTCTTGGGGTCCACGGTCAGCGTGGGATAGGCCACGCCATTCACTACGGCCGTGTCCATGAAAGCCTCTGGCGTGGTCGTCACGGAACCGTAGTCGCCCGTGGGCAGGGACAGTTGCGCCGGGAACACCGGCCAGAACCAGGGGCCCCAGTCCCAGCGCCCGACCGGGTTCGTGCCGTCGGCGGAGTTCGGGTCCTGGTTGGTTTCATAGACGTGGGGGAAGAACAGGTCGCCCGGTTGGCCCCAGTGGTTCAAGTCCCACTTGGCGTCTTGCGACTGAGGCGTGAAACCATCAGACGCTACGGCATTGGGGCCGATGTTCTTGGGCACAAAGGTCTTGTCCTGGATCACCAGCGGAATGCCGACCGAGTCCAGCAGTCCGGTGGGCAGGCCGTTGGCGGTCTTGTCGAGCGTGGTGCCGATGGCGTTGGCCACCAGATTCAGTTCCACATCATCAACCACCACGTAGCCCGCTGCCATGCCCGCGTAGACATTCAAGCGCGTCAGGCCTGAAGTATGGTCGTGATAGAACATCAGGCGACCGCTGAGATTATTCGGAAAGTACAGCGTGCTGGAACCAGCACCCGGATCAGCCATGTCGGGAACGTTCTGCGCCGAGTCGCCGCGCCCCAGACCCTTGGGGTGGTCGGCATCGTTGATGGTGTTGGAGATGTCGCCCGCTGGTGCGAACCACTGGTGCGGCGTGCCGTCGCTGATCCAGGGTGTATCGCCGCCATGCCAGTGAATTCCCGCCCGGTTCTCCGACATCTTGATCGGGAGCGGATTGCCCTTGTTGTCGAGCACGGGGTTGCCATTCACGTCCTTGGCGAACACCTGGTTGCCCAGGGCGTCCAGCACAGGGCCACCGCCCGGAATGCTCTCGTCCACTGGAATCGGCAGTTCGCCACCCTGCCCGTTCCATGAGCCCACAGACTTGCCGCTGGCGTCCGTGTAGGGAAGGTAGTTGGTGGCCTTCAGGCGCACGGCAACGCCGCGGTTGGCAATGATCACCGGGCCCAGGTAATGCGGTTGGTGCACGAAGTACACCTGGGCGCCATTTTTGTCCAGGATCGGTGTTTTGCCATCCGGGTACATGGCCTTGATGTGTTCGCTGCCGAGGACACCCGTGACGTCCTTCAGGCCCGCCGCAATGGCCGGCGTTTCGATCTGCACATAGCCGCGCAAGCGGGTCTGTTTGGGCAGGTCGCTGTGCATCTGCTCGGTGTATTCGACGATTCCGATCTCGTAATAGTCGTCGCCCGTCTTGACACCGCTGAGGTTCACCCATTTTTCCGAGATGGCCAGCGGAATGCCCGCGCCGCCGAGTCCGTTGTACGCGCCTGCCAGCGGATCGACGAACTTGCGCAAGGGTGTCCCGGTATCCACCGTGACGCCCTTGACGCTGTAGGCGTGCGTGGCGGGATCAAAGGCCGGCTGTATGCCCTGCGGACTGTTGGCAAAATAGGTGGGCACGTTGAGCACCGTCCCGGCAACGTCCGTATTGCTGCCAAACGCGCCATTGGCCTGCGCCAGGTCGGCGCCAAATTGGGACGCCAGGGTCAACAGCACCAGGGCCGCGACGGGATTGCGCCTGAAGGACTGGCCCCTCAGCTTCTTCATGACATTCATCTTCATATCCCATCACTCCAAAAATTGAAACTGTTTTGCGGCACTGCGCTGGCTCATCCACTGGGTTCAGTTTGCGCAATTGAACCCAGTGGTGACTGCTCCATTATTGCGAATGGTTGCGATTCACACACCCCTCGATACACCTACTAATGGCGAAGGTAAACCCTACCGTCCGGTAGGGTTTCCACTACCGGACGCATCTGCAGAAAATAAAAAAAACGCGGTGGCAGGT
>CAIKVZ010000177.1 GCA_903830985.1 uncultured beta proteobacterium | reverse complement strand
ACTGGCGCGCCGAAGCCCGTCGAAAAGCGCGTCAAGCCGGTGTGTGGTCGATCTTGCGCACGTAGGCCAGCGCGACGCGCGGCGAAGCGTTGAGCAATTTCGCGATGTCCTCGATGTCATCGGGCAGCGCCGCGTTCTCCCATCCCAGTTGCGTGTGCCGCGCCAAGCGCACCGCCAGCACCACATTGAGCACGTTGGGATGATTCGGGTGCCGGCCATCGCTGATGCGCACCAGCAGTTCAGGCAGGCGCCAGAGTTTCATCAAGGCCTGGCGCAGATCGTCCAGTTCAATGCCGAGGATGCTGCGCTGGATGCTGGCGGTGCGCAGCGTGGCATCGACCTGCTGCGCGTCGCGAATCTTCAGCGCCAGGCTGGGCGCGTGGCACCACAGCAGCATTTCGGCAAAGTCGTGCAAGAAGGCGGCCTGGTGCAGCACGCCGGCGTCGGTATCGCCACGGTGCACGGCAAAGCCCAGGGCGAAGTTGCCGGCACGCTCGGCACGGGTCAGCAGTTCACGCAGGCCCTCGAGCGCCAGCGGCTCGTCCTGCAGCCTGTCCTCCAGCGTGGGTTGCAGGCCGAAGGTGCGGAAAAAAGGTGAGATGCCCATCATCACGAGTGAGCTGGTGAGGGTTTCCGTTTCGGTGCTGTCGCCGGGGCGGCGCTTGCTGGCCACATGGGCCATGAGCTTGAGCGTCATCAGCGGATCGGCTTCAATGGCCGCGCTCAGCATGCTGGCATCCACGTCGTCTTCGATCGCACGCAGGTCCTCCAGCGCCTGTGAGGTCGCAGCCAAAACCGGGATTTCAGCGCCGCAAAAATAGCGTGTCCACGCCGTCAGGTCACGCAGTGGCTCGGTCAGATGCCGCACTGCATGGACTGGGGCGGGTGCTTCAGGGCTGGCTTGGTCGGCCATGGGGGGCGTGGTGTTGCATGGCGTGCAGTATCAGCGGCCCGGCCCGGGGGGTCAAGCGTGATTGCTCAGCCGCATGCCCGATGGCTCAGGCTCAGTAGCTGCCGGGCAACAGAATGTCGTGGCCAATGCTGTTGATGTCGGTGCGCCCGCACAAGGCCATGGTCATGTCGAGTTCCTTGTGGATGATCTCCAAAGCTTTTGTCACGCCGGCTTCGCCCATGGCGCCCAGGCCGTAGACAAAGGAGCGGCCGATGTACACGCCTTTGGCGCCCAGGGCGCGGGCCTTGAGCACGTCCTGCCCCGAGCGGATGCCGCCGTCCATGTGCACTTCGATGTCCTTGCCCACGGCCGCGACGATTTTCGGCAGCGCCTGAATGCTGCTCTCGGCGCCGTCGAGCTGGCGCCCGCCATGGTTCGAGACGATGAGTGCGTCGGCGCCACTGAGCACCGCCAGGCGCGCGTCTTCCGGGTCTTGTATGCCCTTGAGGATGAGCTTGCCGCCCCAGAGTTTCTTGATCCACTCCACATCGGCCCAGTTGAGCGTGGGATCAAACTGCTTGGTGGTCCATTCGGACAGGGAACTCATGTCGTCCACGCCACTGACATGGCCCACGATATTGCCGAAACCACGCCGCTTCGTGCCCAGCATGCCCAGGCACCAACGCGGCTTGGTCAGCAGGTTGGCCAGACTCGCCAGGGTTGGCTTGACCGGCACGGAAAGACCGTTCTTCAGGTCCTTGTGGCGCTGCGCGAGGATTTGCAGGTCCAGCGTCAGCACCAGCGCCGAGCATCTGGCGGCGCGGGCGCGCTCAATGATGCGTTCAATGAAGCCGCGGTCGCGCATCACGTAGAGCTGGAACCAGAACGGTTTGTCGGTGTTGGCCGCCACGTCCTCGATCGAGCAGATGCTCATGGTCGACAGCGTGAAGGGCACGCCGAATTTCCCGGCGGCACGCGCGGCCAGGATCTCCCCGTCGGCCCAGTGCATGCCGGTGGAGCCGACCGGCGCCAGCGCCACCGGCATGGCCACGTCCTGCCCGACCATGCGGGTGCGGGTGCTGCGCTTTTCCATGTTGATCGCGACGCGCTGGCGCAGCTTGATGTTGTTGAAATCGCTCTGGTTGGCGCGGTAGGTGCCTTCGGTCCAGGAGCCGGAGTCGGCGTAGTCGTAAAACATGCGCGGAACGCGTTGTTGCGCCAGTACGCGCAGGTCTTCGATGTTGGTGATGACGGGCATGTATCGGTCCTTCTGTTGGGCGATGGGCGAGATGTGCTTCAGCCCAGACGCGCCTGATGGCGCGCGATCTGGGCGCGCACCTGGCTCGGCGCAGTGCCGCCCAGGGTGCTGCGCGCGTTCAGCGAGCCACGCAGGCTCAGGTGCTGGTACACGTCTTTTTCGATCTTCGGGTTGAACTCCTGCAGCACCGCCAGTGGCAGCTCCGACAGGTCGACGTTGTGCGTGATCGCGGCCTTGACCGCATGGGCCACGGTTTCGTGCGCGTCGCGAAACGGCAGGCCCTTGTTCACCAGGTAGTCGGCCAGGTCGGTGGCCGTGGCGTAGCCCTTGAGGGCCGCGCGCTCCATGGCCTCGGGCTTGACCGTGATGCCGCCTTCCTT
>CAIKVZ010000176.1 GCA_903830985.1 uncultured beta proteobacterium | reverse complement strand
CTGCTGCTGCGCGCCATCAACGTGAACGATTCGGTCACCAAGAGCAAGTTCGACAACCTGTACGGCTGCCGCGAATCGCTGGTGGACGCGATCAAGCGTGCCACCGACGTGATGATCGCCGGCAAGGTGGCCTGCGTGGCCGGTTACGGCGACGTGGGCAAGGGTTCGGCCCAGGCCCTGCGCGCGCTCTCGGCCCAGGTCTGGGTGACCGAGATCGATCCGATCAACGCGCTGCAGGCTGCGATGGAAGGCTACAAGGTCGTGACCATGGAGTACGCCGCCGACAAGTGCGACATCTTCGTCACCGCCACCGGCAACAAGAACGTCATCAGCTACAAGCACATGGCGGCCATGAAGGACCAGGCCATCGTCTGCAACATCGGCCACTTTGACAACGAAATCGACGTCGCTTCGCTGTCCAAGTGCAAGTGGGAAGAGATCAAGCCCCAGGTGGACCATGTGATCTTCCCGGCCAAGGGCAAGACGCCGTCCAAGCGCATCATCCTGCTGGCCAAGGGGCGCCTCGTGAATCTGGGTTGCGGCACGGGCCACCCCAGCTTCGTCATGTCGTCGAGCTTTGCGAACCAGACCATCGCGCAGATCGAACTGTTCACCAAGCCCAAGGAATACAAGGTCGGCAAGGTCTATGTCCTGCCCAAGCACCTGGACGAAAAGGTGGCGCGCCTGCACCTGAAGAAGGTGGGCGTGATGCTGAGCGAACTGACCGACGAGCAGGCTGCCTACATCGGTGTCTCGAAACAAGGACCCTACAAAGCCGACACCTACAGGTATTGATCGCCGGCTACTGCGCGGGCGCATGGCGTTGTTGGCCGGGTGCTCGGGGTCCTCACGTACAGGAAGTACGTTGCGGCCCCTGCGCTCCGTCCGCCTAGCCCTGCATCCCGCTCGCGACGCCGCAAGTCACAGCTTCAATTCACGCACCTATGAAAGTCTCATGAGAGCAGATCAACTCCTCGTGCAGCGCCAGCTGGCCAGCACCCGCGCCCAGGCGCAGCGCATGATCGCCGCCGGCGTCCAGTGGGACCAGGCCGGCGTGTGGAAAACCGTTGTCAAGAATGGCGACGACCTGCCGCCGGACGCGGTCATTCAACTGCTGGACGCGGCGCGCGACCGCTATGTGTCGCGCGGCGGCTTGAAGCTCGAGGGCGCCTTGCGCGATTGCGCGCTCGACGTCACGGGTTGGATCTGTCTGGATGTGGGCCAGTCCACTGGCGGCTTCACCGACTGCCTGCTGCAGCACGGTGCCGCGCTGGTGTTGGGCGTGGACGTGGGCCAGGGGCAATTGCACCCAAGCCTGCGCGACGACGTTCGCGTGCTCGGACTGGAGAAGCTCAATGCGCGAGCGCTCACGGCCGAGGACCTGATCGCCGAGATCGAGGAAACCGCCGATGAGGCCGAGGCCTTCACCGAAGCGGTGGAAGCGGGCTTCGAACTGATCGTGGGTGACCTGTCCTTCATCTCGCAGACTCTGGTGCTGCCGGCGCTGGTGCCTTTTCTTCGACCTGACGGTGCGCTGCTGATGCTGGTGAAGCCGCAGTTCGAACTGCAGCCGGGGCAGGTGGGCAAGGGCGGCATCGTGCGCGACGCGGCCCTGTATGACTTTGTCGAACAGCGCATCCGCGACTGCCTGGCCGAGCTCGGCCTGGAAGTGCGGCACTGGCTGGAGTCGCCGATACAGGGCGGCGACGGCAACCGCGAGTTCTTTGTGCATGCGGGACAGACCAAAGCGACGCGAAGCGCGCGTGCTCTGTCCTCCTCCGACGAGAAAGACACATCATGAGTGCCTCATCCACGCTGCCCGTCAGCATTGAATTTTTTCCACCCAAGACGACTGAAGGCGCGGACAAACTGCGTGCCGTGCGGGCCCAGCTGTACGCACTCAAGCCGCAGTTCTGTTCAGTCACCTTCGGCGCCGGCGGCTCCACGCAGGCCGGCACCTTCGCCACCGTGGGCGAGATCCTGGCCGAGGGCATGAGCGCGGCCTCGCACATCTCCTGCGTGGGCGCGACGCATGCAGCCGTGCGCGAACAGCTGCAGACGCTCAAGGCCATGGGGGTGAAGCGACTCGTGGCGCTGCGCGGCGACCTGCCCAGCGGCTTCGGCCTGGGCGGCGAGTTCCAGTACGCCAGCGACCTGGTGGCCTTCATCCGCGCGGAAACCGGCGACGCCTTTCACATCGAGGTGGCTTGCTACCCCGAGGTGCACCCACAGGCCAAGTCGCCGCAGGCGGATCTGCAGGCCTTTGCCGCCAAGGTGCACGCCGGCGCCGATTCGGCCATCACGCAGTACTTCTACAACCCCGACGCCTATTTCAGGTTTGTCGACGACGCCCACGCCCTGGGGCTGCACGGGCCCATTGTTCCGGGCGTCATGCCGATCGTCAGCTCGACCCAGTTGATGCGCTTTTCCGACGCCTGCGGCACCGAGATCCCGCGCTGGATACGCCTGCGCCTGCAGGCCTTTGGCGACGACAGCGCGTCCATCAAGGACTTCGGCCTGGACGTGGTCGCGGGCCTGTGCGAGCAACTGCGCGCCGGCGGCGCCCCGGCCCTGCATTTCTACACGATGAATCAATCTTTGGCCACGCTGGAGTTGTGCAAGAGGCTGGGGCTGTAAGCCGGGTCCTGCTATCGGGTCGGTTCAATGGGCCATCGGTTAGGCTGAAGTTCTTCCGTAAAAAAAGCGAGTTTCCCCTCTGAAGCGGTCCGTATTTCAGGTTCCGCGTTCTGTCTACATTTTGATTTGATCGATCAATTCGAGGGCGCGCTTTTGTTTTTCG
>CAIKVZ010000175.1 GCA_903830985.1 uncultured beta proteobacterium | reverse complement strand
GGTCGGCCCCGAACTCGTCGGCCGCGTCGTCAATGCACTGGGCCAGCCGATCGACGGCAAGGGCCCGGTCAACGCCAAGATGACCGACGTGATCGAGAAGGTCGCCCCGGGCGTGATCGCACGCCAGTCGGTGAGCCAGCCCATGCAGACCGGCCTGAAGTCCATCGACTCGATGGTGCCCGTCGGTCGCGGCCAGCGCGAACTGATCATTGGCGACCGCCAGACCGGCAAGACGGCCGTGGCCATCGACGCCATCATCAACCAGAAGGGTCAGAACATGACCTGCGTTTACGTCGCGATTGGCCAAAAGGCCTCTTCCGTCAAGAACGTGGTGCGTTCGCTGGAACAAGCCGGCGCCATGGAGTACACGATTGTCGTGGCCGCCACGGCTTCGGAATCCGCCGCCATGCAATACGTCAGCGCCTACTCGGGCTGCACCATGGGCGAGTATTTCCGCGACCGCGGCGAAGACGCGCTGATCGTGTACGACGATCTGTCCAAGCAGGCTGTTGCCTACCGCCAGGTCTCCTTGTTGCTACGCCGCCCACCAGGCCGCGAAGCCTACCCCGGCGACGTGTTCTATCTCCACAGCCGTCTGCTGGAACGCGCCGCACGCGTGAACGAAAAGTATGTCGAAGACTTCACCAAGGGCGAAGTCAAGGGCAAGACCGGTTCACTGACGGCTCTGCCCATCATTGAAACGCAAGCCGGCGACGTCTCTGCCTTCGTGCCCACCAACGTGATTTCCATCACTGACGGCCAGATCTTTTTGGAAACCAGCCTGTTCAACGCCGGCATCCGCCCCGCCATCAACGCCGGTATCTCGGTGTCGCGCGTCGGTGGTGCTGCGCAAACCAAGCTGATCAAGAACCTGTCCGGCGGTATCCGTACCGACTTGGCCCAGTACCGTGAATTGGCTGCGTTCGCGCAGTTCGCCTCGGACCTGGACGAAGCGACACGCAAGCAACTGGACCGCGGCGCCCGCGTCACCGAACTGCTCAAGCAGGCTCAGTACAGCCCGCTACCGATCTCGCTCATGGGTGCCACGCTGTTCGCAGTGAACAAGGGCTACCTGGACGACATCGACGTGAGCAAGGTGCTGGCTTTTGAACATGGACTGCACGGTTACCTCAAGGACAAGCACGCTGCGCTGCTGACCAAGCTGGAAACTGCCAAGGCCATGGACAAGGATGCCGAAGCCGAATTGAATGGCGCTGTCGCGGCCTTCAAGAAGACTTTCGCCTAAGGTCACCTTCACTCACAACGAAGGACGCTTCATATGGCAACCAGCAAGGAAATACGCGGCAAGATCAAGAACTTCGAGAGTACGAAGAAGATCACCAAGGCCATGGAGATGATCTCCGTGTCCAAGATGCGCAAGGCCCAGGAACGCATGCGGGCGGCTCGCCCCTATGCGGAAAAGGTGCGCAACATCGCCGCCAACCTGGGTCAGGCCAACCCCGAATACGTGCACGCTTTCATGAAGACCAACGACTCCAAGGTCGCTGGCATGATTGTCGTCACCACGGACAAGGGCTTGTGCGGTGGACTCAACACCAATGTGCTGCGCAGCGTGACCAACAAGTTGCGTGAGTTGCAGGGTACCGGCATGTCGGTGCAGGCAGTGGCCATCGGCAACAAGGGTTTGGGTTTCCTGAACCGCATTGGTGCCAAGGTGGTGTCCCACGTCACGCAACTGGGAGACCGTCCGCATCTGGAACGGCTGATCGGCCCCGTCAAGGTGCTGCTCGACGCCTACGCCAAGGGCGAAATCAACGCCGTCTACCTGTCCTACACCCGCTTCATCAACACGATGAAACAGGAAGTGGTGCTGGAGCAGCTGTTGCCCTTGTCGGCCGCGCAGATGCAGGCGCAAGCCCGCGCCAGCGAAAGCGCCGCAGGTGTCAAGCATGCCTGGGACTACATCTACGAGCCCGACGCGCAGACCGTCATTGACGACCTGCTCGTGCGCTATGTCGAGGCGCTGGTCTACCAGTCGGTCGCAGAAAACATGGCTTCGGAACACGCAGCGCGCATGGTCGCCATGAAGGCCGCCACGGACAATGCCGGAAACGTGATTGGCGAGCTCAAACTGATCTACAACAAGACCCGTCAGGCCGCGATCACCAAGGAACTGTCCGAGATCGTTTCCGGAGCTGCAGCGATCGGGGCTTAGTCCCAACCGCAGCAAGCAAGATTCAAATTTATTGGAGCAAACGTAATGGCTCAAGCCCTAGGAAAAATTGTTCAGTGTATTGGTGCCGTGGTGGACGTGGAGTTTCCGCGCGACCAGATGCCCAAGATCTACGACGCCCTCAAACTTGAAGGCTCGACACTGACGCTGGAAGTGCAGCAACAGCTCGGCGACGGCGTCGTGCGCACCATTGCGCTCGGCTCCTCCGACGGCCTGCGCCGCGGTTTGATGGTCTCCAACACCGAGCACCCCATCATGGTGCCGGTCGGCAAGGCCACGTTGGGTCGCATCATGGACGTGCTCGGCGCGCCCATCGACGAGCGCGGTCCTGTGGCTTCCGAGCTGCACGCCTCCATCCACCGCAAGGCCCCCGCCTATGACGAACTCAGCCCCTCGCAAGAGTTGCTCGAGACCGGCATCAAGGTGATTGACTTGGTGTGTCCGTTCGCCAAGGGCGGCAAGGTTGGCCTGTTCGGCGGTGCCGGCGTGGGCAAGACCGTGAACATGATGGAGTTGATCAACAACATCGCCAAGGCGCACAGCGGCTTGTCCGTGTTTGCCGGCGTGGGCGAGCGTACCCGTGAAGGCAATGACTTCTACCACGAGATGATGGAATCCGGCGTTGTGAACAGCGACAACCTGGGCGAGTCCAAGGTGGCCATGGTCTACGGTCAGATGAACGAGCCCCCGGGCAACCGTCTGCGCGTGGCCCTGACCGGTCTGACCATTGCCGAGTCGTTCCGCGACGAAGGCAAGGACGTGCTGTTTTTCGTGGACAACATCTACCGCTTCACGCTGGCCGGAACCGAAGTGTCCGCCTTGCTGGGTCGCATGCCTTCCGCCGTGGGTTATCAGCCCACACTGGCCGAAGAAATGGGCCGTTTGCAAGAGCGCATCACCTCCACCAAGGTCGGCTCCATCACTTCCATCCAGGCCGTTTACGTGCCAGCGGATGACTTGACCGATCCCTCGCCAGCCACGACTTTCGCCCACCTGGATTCCACCGTGGTGCTGAGCCGTGACATCGCTTCGCTGGGTATTTACCCGGCGGTCGATCCGCTGGACTCGACCAGCCGCCAACTGTCGCCCAACGTCGTTGGCGAAGACCACTACAACACGGCACGCGCCGTGCAGGGCACGTTGCAGCGCTACAAGGAACTGCGCGACATCATCGCGATTCTGGGCATGGACGAACTGGCACCTGAAGACAAGCTGACCGTGGCCCGCGCACGCAAGATCCAGCGTTTCCTGAGCCAACCTTTCCACGTGGCTGAAGTGTTTACCGGCACCTCGGGCAAGTACGTTTCGTTGGCCGAGACCATTCGCGGCTTCAAGATGATTGTTGCCGGCGAGTGCGACCATCTGCCGGAACAGGCTTTCTACATGGTGGGTACGATCGACGAGGCCTTCGAGAAGGCCAAGAAGGTCTGAGCGTCACGCACTTGACCACAGACGCAAAGGAAATCTATGTCGACCATTCACGTTGACGTTGTCAGTGCCGAAGAGTCCATCTTCTCGGGTGAAGCGCGTTTCGTCGCTTTACCCGGCGAAGCGGGCGAGCTCGGCATTTATCCGCGCCACACACCACTCATCACCCGCATCAAGCCCGGTTCAGTACGCATCGAAATGGCCGACGGCAGCGAGGAATTCGTCTTCGTCGCCGGTGGTATTCTGGAAGTGCAACCGAACTGCGTCACGGTCCTGTCCGACACCGCCATCCGCGGCAAGGATCTGGATGACGAGAAGGCCAACGCGGCACGTCTCGCAGCCGAAGAAGCCCTGAAGAACGCCAAAAGCGATATCGACCTGGCGCGCGCCCAATCAGAACTGGCCGTGCTTGCGGCGCAGATTTCCGCACTGCGCAAATACCGCCAGAAAAAGTAGCCGAAACCTTGGCTCGTCGGGGTCTGAACCCGGACAGAAAAATCCTCCCCCTCACAGTCGGAGGATTTTTTTTGCCCGTCAGACGCCGACACCAGCCTACAGCAGCAGCACCGCGTCACTGATCTCGTTGGGACGAGCCAAACCTGGTTCAGCGGGGAAGTGCTGCTCCAGCAGTTTTGACACTTCGTCCAGGGTCTGCTCCAGGCCGGCCTCGAAGCGATGGGCTTGCAGTTCTGTACCGAGACGCACCACCACGGACTGCCATTGCGCCACCGGAACATGTTTGCTCAAGCCCCGATCAGCAACCACTTCAATGGCGTGTTCGGCCAGCAGCAGATAGATCAGCACGCCGTTGTTCTGCTCCGTGTCCCAGATGCCCAGCTTGCCAAACAGCGTCACGGCGCGCTGCCGCACCACGCTGCTCAAGGCTTCACGTTGCCAGGCGTGGCGCCACAAATAGCTCATGGGCAAACCAGCCTCGACGCAAATTCGCACCTGACCGGTGTGACGCTGCTCGCTCGCCGCCACCGTCTGTTTCAACCTTTGCCTGGTCTGCAACGGCAGCGCGCGTCCGGAAGCGGACGCGTCGCCCCAGCGGTGCCGAAAAAATTTGAAGATTCGCGCGAACATCAGCGTCCTTACCAACTGCCCGAAGCGCCGCCACCGCCAAAATTGCCGCCGCCGCCCGAACTGAAACCCCCACCGGAACTGAATCCGCCGCCACCTGAGCCAAAGCCGCCGCCGAAACCGCCGCCGGAGGAGCCACCACCTCGGCCACCGGGCAAACTCAAGCCGGACAGCAGTCCGACGATCAGCGAGAGCAACGCCACGAGCACGGAGACCCACAGCGTGGCCGTGAAGAAAAACACCAGCACACCGGCGCCGACACCGGTCAGCAGCGAACCCAGACCGCGTCCGAAAATGCTCCGAACCACCGCCCCCACCGCAGACACCAGAAAGAACACGATGAGCGCCACCGTCGTCCAGTCCAGATTCCCCTGCTCCGCCCCCGCCGACGCGCCGTCAACCATGACCGGCGGCAGGGGTTCGCCCTTGATGGCGGCGCTCAGACTGTCGATGCCGGCATCGATACCGCCGGCAAAATCGCCCTGCTTGAAGCGCGGCGTGATGGCCTGATCGATGATGCGCTTCGCCAGCAGATCAGGAACCGCACCTTCCAGGGTTTTTGTTGTCTCAATTCGAATCTTGTGATCATCCTTGGCGATCAGCAACAGCAGGCCATCGCCCACCGCCTTGCGCCCGATCTTCCAGGTATCACCTACGCGTTGTGCGTAACTGGCGTCGTCCTCGGGTTGCGTGGTGGACACGATCAACACGACGAACTGCGAGCCCTTGGCGGCCTCCAGCGCCGCCAACTTGGCCTCGATGGCGGCCAGCGGTGCCGGACCCAGCATGCCAGTGCGGTCCACCACATGCGCTGTCAGCGCAGGGACGGGCTGCAGTTCCAGCGCCGTCACTCTGCAGCCAAGCAAGGCAAGCACAAGGCCCAAACCACATCGGCGCCAGAAGCGCGTCAAAAAGCTTTGGGCCCGCGTGATCATGTCTTACTTTTTGTTGAAATCCACCACCGGCGGCTTGGCTATCGTGGCTTCATTCTCCACTGCGAACTCGGGCTTGGTCTTGTAGCCCATCGCCATGGCGGTGAAGTTGCTGGGCAGACTGCGCACCATCACGTTGTACTCCTGCACGGTCTTGATGAAGCGGTTGCGCGCCACCGTGATGCGGTTCTCCGTGCCTTCGAGTTGCACGCGCAGATCGCTGAAACCCTGGTTCGACTTCAGGTTCGGGTAGGACTCGCTCACCGCCATGAGCCGGCTCAACGCGCCGCCAAGTTCACCCTGCGCCGCCTGGAACTTCTTGAAGGCTTCCGGGTTGTTCAGCGTTTCGGGCGTGACCTGAATCGAAGTTGCCTTGGCCCGCGCCTCCACCACCTTGGTGAGGGTTTCCTGCTCGAAGGTGGACTCGCCCTTGACCGTGGCGACGATATTGGGCACCAGATCGGCGCGACGCTGGTACTGGTTCAACACCTCGCTCCAGGCCGCCTTGGACTCCTCGTCCAGGCGCTGGAAATCGTTGTAGCCACAGCCTGTCAGCGACAAGGCCGTCAAGAGTGCAAGAAGCCAGCGTGTCATATTTTTCTCCTTATCAATTTGCCAACAATAGCACAGGCCCGATTCCGTTCGCCAGACCGCAGGCGGCTACCATCGACCGAATTTACCGCAGTTCCGCGGATCAGGAGTACCGATATGAAATGGGAAGGCAACCGCGAGTCGGACAATGTGGAAGACCGGCGCGACGAGGCCAGCGGCGGCGGCGGCGGCCTTCTGGGCGGGCGCAGCGTGGGCCTGGGCACGGTGGTGGTGGCCGTCGTGGCCGGCTGGATCTTCGGCATCAATCCCTTGACCCTGCTGGGTCTGCTCGACGGCGGCGCACCCTCAGCGCCGGCGCAGCAGACCCAGGCGCACAAGCCGCCGGCCGACGACCGCATGGCAAGGTTCGTCTCCACCGTGCTGGCCGACACAGAAGATGTCTGGAAAGACATCTTCGCGCGCAACGGCGCGACCTACCAGGTGCCCAAGCTGGTGCTGTTCCGTGGCGCCACGCCGACAGCCTGCGGCGCCGGACAGGCCGCCATGGGACCGTTTTATTGCCCGGGCGACAGCAAGGTCTACATCGATCTGGACTTTTACGAGACGCTGAAAAACCAGCTGGGCGCGCCGGGGGAATTTGCCCAGGCCTACGTGATCGCCCATGAAGTAGGCCATCACGTCCAGCACCTGCTGGGCACCAGTGCCAAGATGGAGCAGATGCGCGCGCGCAGCAGCCAGACCCAGTACAACGCCCTGAGCGTGCGCCTGGAATTGCAGGCTGACTGCTTCGCCGGGGTTTGGGCCAACCACGCGCAGGCAGCGCGACAGGTACTGGAAAATGGGGACATTGAGTCGGCCATGAACGCTGCGGCGAAAATCGGCGACGATGCACTCCAACAGCGCGGCCAGGGCCATGTCGTCCCGGAGAGCTTCACCCACGGCAGCAGCGCACAGCGCGCCCGCTGGTTCAATACCGGGCTGCAAAACGGCAGCGTCAAGGGATGCGACACGTTTGGCGCACGCAGCCTTTAATCAGTCCAAAAGGAAACAAATGCGCAAAGCCAATCTTCTGGCCGCCAACCTGGGAGGCACGGCCAACGACATCGAAGCGGCTTTTTACGAGGCGCTGCAATGCGCCGACATCGAAAAGCTCATGGCCTGCTGGGCCGACGAGGACGATGTGGTTTGCATCCATCCCGGCGGCGTGCGGCTGGTCGGCGTCGCTGCCATCCGCGCCGCCTTCGACGCCTTGTTCAGTAACGGCACGGTGCGCGCTTACCCGGAGCGGGTACGCAGCGTGGACGCGCTGGCCAGTTCGGTGCACAGCCTGATCGAACGCATCGAAATCATGACACCCCAGGGCCCGCAGCAGGCCTTCGTGTTGGCGACCAACGTGTATCACAAGACGGCGCAGGGCTGGCGCCTGGTAGCGCACCACGCCAGCCCGGGCTCGCTCGCCGAAGCGCAGGAAGCGCACGACAGCCCGCAAACCCTGCACTGATTTGAGCCCGAACCGATCGTCACTGTCGTACCAGCCACCTTGGTGGCTGCCCGGGGGCAATCTGCAGACCTTGTGGTCGGCGGCGCTGGCAAGGCGCGGCGCTGCAACCGCCTTGCGCCGCGAGCGCTGGACCACCCCTGACGGCGATTTCATCGACGTTGACCAATTGACAGGCGCAGCGCAGCAACCCCTGTTGGTGCTGTTTCACGGCCTGGAAGGCACTTCAGCCAGCCACTACGCACAGGCCTTCGCCGCCTATGCGCAGCAGCGCCAATGGTCCTATGCCGTGCCGCACTTCCGGGGCTGCAGCGGGGAACTCAATCTGACACCACGCGCCTACCACTGCGGCGACCACGAAGAGATCGGCTGGATTCTGCAGCGCTTGCGCACCCAGCATGCCGGGCCCGTGTTGGCGATGGGCGTCTCGCTGGGCGGCAACGCGCTGCTGCGCTGGGCCGAAGAGATGGGCCATCAGGCCGCCAGCGTGGTGAACGCCGTGGCCGCCGTGAGCGCGCCGGTGGACATGCATGCCAGCGGACGCGCCATCGGGCGCGGCTTCAACCGCCTTGTCTACACCCGCATGTTCCTGCGCAGCATGAAGCCGCGCGCCCTGGCCAAATTGGCGCAACACCCGGGACTGTTCGATCGCGCAGCGCTGCAAGCGGCGCGCGATCTGTATGA
The DNA here is from genome assembly GCA_903830985.1 of uncultured beta proteobacterium. Classification (GTDB taxonomy): domain Bacteria; phylum Pseudomonadota; class Gammaproteobacteria; order Burkholderiales; family Burkholderiaceae_C; genus CAIKVZ01. The sequence continues at coordinate 138 of CAIKVZ010000175.1, read as the reverse complement.
ATTCGACGACGTCTTCACAGCACCGCTGCACGGCTTCAAAAGCGCCGACGACTACTGGACCCGAGCTTCGGCCAAACCGCAACTGCAGCGCATACGGATTCCGACGCTGCTCGCCAACGCCCGCAACGACCCTTTTGT
>CAIKVZ010000174.1 GCA_903830985.1 uncultured beta proteobacterium | reverse complement strand
GGGTGAATGTTGGCCAGATGATAGCTTTGCGCCCATCGATGGCGCGAGCAAGGCCTCCAGCGCCTGCAGGAATGCCGGCTCGAGGTCGAGGGTGAGCGGCACAGCCAGGGCTTCAGGGTGGGTGCGCCAAAGCTTGACGGCATCCTTTTCAGTGCATAGCAGAAGGCCACCCTGCGGCAGCGGCAACTGCCAGCCGGCAAAGGCGTAGTGGTCCGGCAGCGCCACGGTTTGCGTCAGCGTCAGCCCCATGGCACGCAGCATCTGGAAGAAATTCTCCGGGTGCGCGATGCCTGCCACCGCGACCAACGGCCGGCCACGCAGGTCGGCCAGCGCCAGCCTGCTGCCATCGCTGCGCAGTGCCAGGGTTTCAAGTGCGCGTCGCGCTCTGAAGCCGGCAAAAGCCGCGTTGGCCCCGGTTTGAAGCACCAGATCCACCGGTCGCGGCCAGGGCTCTCGCAGGGGCCCGGCGGGCAGCAGCCAGCCATTGCCGACGCCACGCTCATCGAAAACGCAGATGTTGATATCGCGGTGCAGCGCCAGGTGTTGCAGGCCGTCATCGCAGACCAGCACGTCGGTTTGCGCATGCTGCGCCAACAGTGCCTGTGCGGCCTCGATCCGCCGGGCCGCAACGAACACGGGGACCTGGCAATGGTGGTGAATCAACAAGGCCTCATCGCCCACTTCACTGGCCAGGCTGTTGACCTGCACTTCGCGGCAATCTACGGTGCTGCGCCCATAACCGCGGGAAATCACGCCGGGCTGCAGGCCCCTGGATTGCAGGTACTGGACCAGCGCCATCACCACCGGGGTCTTGCCGGCGCCGCCGGCAACGACATTGCCCACCACCAGCACAGGGACCGGGACGCAGTGGGTCTGGAATACACCACAGCGATACAGGGATCGGCGCAATGCCAGCAAAACGCGGTAGCACTGGGACACCGGCCAAAGCAGGCAAGCCCAGAGGCCGCGCCGCCTCCACACCCGCTGTACCGCTTGCTCGAATTCGGGCTGCACGGTATTCAGCGCGCGCCAGCGGAATCGGTGGACTGGGCGGCAAAGGTGATCTGGCTCAGGCCCGCGCGCCGCGCCGCCTCCATCACCGTGATCACCGACTGGTGCGCTGCGCTGGCGTCTGCGTGGATGATGACGACCGAGTCCTTGCCGGCGGTTGCAGCCTGGCGCAGGACAGACGCCAGTTCCTCTGCGCTGCGCCCTGCCATCGGGACCTGGTTCACCACGTAGCGCCCGTCGCTGCTCACCCCTACGTTGACCTCCTTGGGATGATCGCGCTGCGCTTGCGTGTCGGCCATGGGCAGCTTGATCTGGAGTTCCGTGAACTTGCTGTAGGTCGTGGACAGCATCAGGAAAATGACGACCACCAGCAGCACGTCGATGAAGGGAATCAGGTTGATCTCTGGTTCCTCGCGTGGGCGGGAACGGAACTTCATGCCAGCCGACGCAGGGTCTTGAGATGCCGGATGAAGCGCTCGGCAGCCAATTCCAGCGTCAGCAAATAGGCATCGACCCGGGCCCGGAAGTAGCGCCAGAAGATCAGCGACGGTATCGCCACCATCAAGCCGAACGCCGTGTTGTACAGCGCCACCGAGATGCCGTGCGCCAACTGGGCCGGATTCGCGCCACTGGAAGGTGATTGAGCGCCAAAAATTTCGATCATGCCGATCACGGTACCCAACAACCCGAGCAGCGGTGCCGCCGAAGCAATGGTGGCCAGTGCGCTCAAGTAGCGCTCCATGCGGTGTGCCACCTCTCTACCAGCGCCCTCCATGGTGGCGCGCAAGTCATCTTCCGTGCACCTGGGGTTGTTGTTCAGGGCGCGCAAGCCACTGGCCAAAACTTCACCCAGCAGCGAGTTATTTGACAACTGGTTCACCACGTCGGGAACAGGTACCGAATCGCGCGACACCAACAGGGCTTCTGCCAGCAACTTGGGAGGTGCAATGCGGGCCGTCTTCAGGCTGACAAAGCGTTCGATGACCAGTGCCAACGCCGCCACGGAGCAGACGATCAAGGGCCAGATGGGCCAACCTGCGGCTTGTATGATGGAAAGCAAGAATGTCTCCGGACGAATGATGGGCTGAACGATTATGGCGCAGCTTGAGCGCTGTCCGGCGCGCAACTGCCGGACCCAACTCGAGTTGCTTGGCACGGGCAAAATGTGTCGCGGGTTTGGCTCCGGGAGAGCACAACCTGCGGGCAATTGTTGGCCTGCGCTGAAACTGGCGTTTTAACCCACACTATCTGTGGACAAGTTTGTGAAGAACCTGGGCTACAAGTGCCTACAGCCCGCGCCGGATAAGGCTCGTGACAGATTGATGAAACTATAGGCAGTAAAAATTTCAATGAAATCATCAACTTGCACCGAAATCCGTGCATATTCAGGGCGGCCCCTGAGGACTTTCCAGCCTGGCGCTGATTGTGGGAAAGCTCAGGCCCATGACTGAAAACAGCGCTGAGTATTCCCTGGAACCGTCGGGGGGATCCCTGGCTCGCGTCTGGCGGGTGGGGGCCTTGTGTCGGGCGGTGGCAGATGCGCTGGAGGCACGCTTCAATCCGGTGACGGTGCAGGGTGAGGTCACCGGTTTTTCGCGAGCGGCGAGTGGGCACTGCTATTTTTCCGTGAAAGATGAGCAAGGCCAGATTCGCTGTGCCATGTTTCGCCGTGCCGCTAGCCTGCTGGACTTCTCGCCGCGCGACGGTGAACTGGTGGAGCTGCGCGGCCGCCTGGGCGTGTACGAACAAAGAGGCGACCTGCAACTGATCGTGGAGTCCATGCGGCGTGCCGGACAGGGGGCCTTGTTCGAGCAGTTCCTGCGCCTGAAAGCCAAGCTCGAGGCGCAAGGCCTGTTCGATCTGGTACGCAAGCGTGCCTTGCCGCTCATGCCGCGTGGCATCGGCGTGGTGACCTCTCTGGGTGCAGCGGCCCTGCACGACGTGGTCACTGCCTTGCGCCGTCGTGTGCCGCATATCCCTGTATTCGTCTCGCCGGCGTTGGTGCAGGGCAATCAGTCGGGCGCGGACCTGGTGCGCGCCCTGACACGCCTGTACCGGCTGGCCGGGCAAGGCCAGCAAGCCGGCAACGTCCAACCCCAGGTCGATGTGATCCTGTTGGTTCGTGGTGGTGGTTCCATGGAAGACCTTTGGGCCTTCAATGACGAGCAACTGGCCAACTGCATCGTGCAAAGCCCAGTGCCGGTAGTCTGCGGCGTGGGGCACGAGACCGATTTCACCATTGCCGACTTTTGTTCCGACCTGCGCGCGCCCACGCCGACAGCCGCCGCCGAACTGGTATGCCAGCCGCGGGAGGTGTGGCTGGGCGCGCTGGACCTTTTGCAGGGCAAACTCTCGGACGCCGCAGCGCGACACCTGGACAGCCAAGCGCAGCGCCTGGACTTTGCCAGTTCCCGGCTGGGACGGCCTTCGGTCGGCATGGCACGCGCTCAGGCCCGGCTTGGGCAGCAGGCGCAGCGAGCGCGTTATGCCATGCAGACCCAGCTGCGGCAATGTCGTTCGGACTGGCAGGACCTGCAAACGCGTTTGCCGGCTGCCGTTGGCGCCAGTCTGCAAGGCGAGCAGCGCAGGCTCGATCAGTTGGCACTGCGCCTTCGCCTGCTCGACCCCAGCCTGGTGTTGCAGCGCGGCTACGCCTGGCTGCACGACTGCGACGGCCAGACCATCAGCAGCGTGCGACAGACGCACCCGGGCCAGATGCTGCAGGCAAGCCTTGCCGACGGGCAGGTTGATCTGACCGTGTCGCATCCGGATTGAAAATAATTTCTACAATGGCCTGTTTACTACCACCCACAACCCGAAGGAAAACATGGAACACACCCTGCCCGCACTGCCTTACGCCATCGATGCCCTGGCACCGAGCTATTCCCAAGAAACGCTGGAATACCACCATGGCAAGCACCACAACGCCTATGTGGTGAACCTGAACAACCTGCAAAAAGGTACGGACTTCGAGAATATGTCGCTGGAAGACATCGTCAAGAAGTCCAGCGGTGGCGTGTACAACAACGCAGCCCAGATCTGGAATCACACCTTCTTCTGGAACTGCATGCAGCCCAATGGCGGTGCCGCTCCCACGGGCGCCCTGGCCGAAGCCATCAACGCCAAGTGGGGAAGCTACGCCGCCTTCAAGGAAGCGTTCGTCAAATCGGCCGTCGGCAACTTTGGTTCCGGTTGGACCTGGCTGGTGAAGAAGCCTGATGGTTCCGTGGATATCGTCAACATGGGCGCTGCCGGCACCCCCCTGACGACGGGTGACAAGGCGCTGTTGACGGTTGACGTGTGGGAGCACGCGTACTACATCGACTACCGCAACCTGCGCGCCAAATTCGTCGAGACTTTCCTGGAAAAGTTGGTCAACTGGTCTTTTGCCCAAACGAATTTCGCCTGATACCCGCTGCTTGCCCCGGTCCCGGGGCAAGCCTCATGGGGGTGGCGATGCCACTCTTCGGCCGGAGTTCAACGCTTTCGTGGCAGGGCCGCCACGACATCGGCAAGGTCGTGGCGAGACCGCAATCAGCACCCCGCTATTTGACCTGCTCAAAGGGCGCGCCGGCCAGTCGGAACCCCGCCTTGATCCCTTTCTTCGCAAACCAGCCCTGGTTCATTTCCAGCACATAGCGCACCGGTTTGCTGGAGCAATGGGATTGTTCCGTCAGTGGCTTCATGTCGGCCAGATTCACAATGCTGCCGTCGTCCGCGACAAAGGCGGCTGTGAGCGGTATCAGCGTGTTGCGCATCCAGAAGCACTGCGTGCTGGGCTGATCGAACACGAAAAGCATACCTTCGTGCGCCGGCATTTCCTTGCGTTGCATGAGACCGATCTGTCTTTGCTCACCGGTCAGAGCCAGTTGGACATCGATCTGGTGCATGCCTGCAGACAGGGTTAAGCGCCGCAGATTAAGTTGCGGCGCCTCCTGTGCAGACAGGGCAGCAGGTCCACCGAGCAGAATGGCCACGGTGCTCAGTGACGCGAGATGCCTGATGATGTGATTTTTTAGGGAGTACTGCATGGGTAGAATCCGGAAACAAAAATGCCCGCCGAAGCGGGCATTTTGCGCGAAAAAGGCAGGAACTGATTCCGACCTTCTCCTTGGCTTACTTTGCAGCGGAAGCAGCAGGTGCCTTGGCAGCAGGAGCAGCCTTCTCAGCCTTGGCAGCAGGAGCAGCAGCAGCCTTGTCTGCCTTAGCAGCCTTGGCAGCAGCAGCCTTTTCAGCCTTGGCAGCCTTTGCAGCAGCAGCCTTTTCAGCCTTAGCGGCCTTAGCAGCAGCAGCCTTTTCAGCCTTTTCAGCCTTGGTCATCTTGGGAGCGGCTTCCTTGGCAGCAGCCTTGGCAGCAGCAGGAGCGGCTTCTTTGGCAGCTTCTTTGGCAGCGGCAGGAGCAGCAGCCTTGGCAGCAGCAGGAGCGGCTTCCTTGGCAGCGGCAGCAGCGGGAGCAGCAGCTTGAGCGAAAGCACCGGCAGCAAACAGACCAGCGATCAAGGCGGCAAGAATTTTGTTCATTTGAG
>CAIKVZ010000173.1 GCA_903830985.1 uncultured beta proteobacterium | reverse complement strand
TTGAGCCCCCTAAAGAGTCGTTCAAGACCAGGACGTTGATAGGTCAGGTGTGGAAGCGCAGTAATGCGTTAAGCTAACTGATACTAATTGCTCGTGAGGCTTGACCCTATAACTTTGATGACCCCAAAAAGGGCTTCAGGGTGTTATGCCAAGTGACGCATTCAAAATGTGAATCTGATTAAATCTCTATGAATTAGTTGTCTTGACCAGGCTCACTGCCGAACCAAGATGACAACAAGTTATGCCTGATGACCATAGCGACGTGGTACCACTCCTTCCCATCCCGAACAGGACAGTGAAACGCGTCTGCGCCAATGATAGTGCGGGTTCCCGTGTGAAAGTAGGACATCGTCAGGCTCTTATAGCCAGAAAACCCCGGTCGAAAGACCGGGGTTTTTTTTTGGTCAATTTTTCTCGTGAATGCAGATTGCTTAAGCTAGATCATCGAATCATTTGATGGGCTGTGATACTTTCTCTGCATGAAAATCAGCCAGTATTTTGAGGGTGACGTAGCCCCCACATCGCTCACTGTTGCCGGGAGTGACAGAGCATGACGCCCGAGACCGACGCAGGCGCAAGCATGAAACCGATGGAACTGGTCTGCCCGGCCGGTAGTCTGCCGGCGCTGAAGGCCGCTGTCGACAACGGCGCGGACTGCGTCTACCTGGGGTTTCGGGACGCCACCAACGCGCGCAATTTCGCCGGACTCAATTTTGACGAAGCTGCCATCAACACCGGCATCCGTTACGCGCATGACCGCGGCCGCAAGGTGCTGCTCGCACTCAACACCTACCCGCAAGCCGCCAGCCCACAACTGTGGTGCGCTGCAGTGGATCGAGCGGCCCAAGGTGGCGTTGACGCCGTGATATTGGCCGATCCGGGCTTGATGGAATACGCCTCGCGCAACTACCCGAAGTTGCGCCTGCATCTGTCGGTCCAGGGGTCAGCGACCAATTACGAGGCTATCAATTTTTATCACAAACATTTCGGCATCGCCCGGGCCGTGCTGCCGCGGGTACTTTCCCTGACCCAGGTCGAGCAGGTGGTGGAGAAGACGCCCGTGGAGATCGAGGTCTTCGGCTTTGGGAGCTTGTGCGTCATGGTCGAGGGGCGCTGTGCCTTGTCGTCCTACGTCACAGGTGAAGCGCCCAACACCCACGGTGTGTGTTCGCCGCCGAAGGCTGTGCGTTGGCAGGAGACAGTGTTGGGACGCGAATCGCGCCTGAACGGTGTGTTGATCGATCGCTACGCCCCAGGCGAGAGCGCAGGTTATCCCACGCTGTGCAAGGGCCGCTTTGACGTGGGTGACGACGAGAACTACTACGCCATTGAAGAGCCCACCAGCTTGAACACGCTGGAACTGCTGCCGCAACTGATGAAGATGGGCGTGAGCGCGGTGAAGATCGAGGGCCGCCAGCGCAGCCCAGCTTACGTGGCGCAGGTCACCAAGGTGTGGCGCGAAGCCATAGATCACTGCCGCGCCAACCCACATCGATATTCGGCCAAGCCGAGTTGGATGAACGATCTCGACAAAGTGGCAGAAGGACAGCAGCATACGCTGGGCGCCTACCACCGTCCCTGGAAATGACCATGAAACTTGCATTGGGGCCTTTGCTCTACTACTGGCAGCGCGATGCCATGCTCAGCTTTTACGACTCGATCGCCGAATCGTCAGTGGACATCGTCTACCTGGGTGAGACCGTGTGCTCGCGCCGGCACGAGCTGCGCCTGACCGACTGGCTCGACATTGCGGGCCGTCTGCAAAAAGCCGGCAAGGAGGTTGTGTTGTCAACGCAGGTGTTGATCGAATCGGGCGCGGATGTCACGACCTTGCACAAGATTACCGCCAACACCGACTTCACGGTCGAGGCCAATGACATGGGGGCCGTGCATTGTCTGGAGGGCAAGGCCAGATTCGTCGCCGGGCCCCACCTCAACATTTATAACGCGCCAACGCTGCAGTGGATGGCGGGCCGGGGTGTGAAGCGCTGGGTCATGCCGCTGGAGATGAGTCGGGGCGACCTGGCCTTGATGCAGCAGACAAGGCCACCGGGAGTCGAAACGGAAGTCTTTGCCTACGGCCGCATGCCGCTGGCCTTTTCAGCGCGCTGCTTTACCGCCAGGCACCGCAACCTGCCCAAGGATGACTGCCAGTTCAGTTGCATCGCGCACAACGACGGATTGCTGATGAAGACGCGCGACAGTGAGGGCTTCCTGGTGCTCAACGGAACCCAAACGCAGTCCGCCAAGGTCTACAACCTCATGCCCGAACTTGAAGCCATGCGCGAGTTGGGGGTCGACGTGGTGCGGGTCAGTCCACAGTCGTTGCACACCGTGAAAGTCGTGCAGCTGTTTCATGAGGTGATGGCGCAGCGACTTCCCATTGAGCAGGCCATGCAAACCTTGGCCGGGCTGATGCCGGATCTGGGGTGCAACGGTTATTGGTATGGCAAGCCGGGTCTGGAGCAGCAGGCGCACCAAGCAGAAATAGCGTAAAGTTTCCCCATTCGGGTCGCGGAGCCTCGACGCGGCGTCCGTAACCTGTAGATTCGCAAGCCAGAGGAAATCATCATGCAAACAAGCTCCTACACGTTGCCACCGAGCGTGGGCCAAGTGCTGTCCCGCCTCCCCGCTTATCCCGGCTCCTTTTTGCTGGTGGCGGCCCTTAATTTGGCGTTGTCCAAGCAATTACCGCTGGATGTGACCGAACTCCTTGAGGGCAAGAAGCTGCGCATGCGTGTCACAGATGCGCAGTGGGCGTTCGATTTTTCCTGGACTAATGGCCGGTTCATCGCCAGCAAAAACGCATCAGACGCCGACCTGACCATCAGCGCCAGCGGCCACGATTTCCTGCTCCTGGCCAGGCGCCAGGAAGACCCTGACACGCTGTTTTTCAATCGACGCCTGGCCATGGAAGGCGACACGGAGCTGGGCCTGTTGGTGAAAAATACGCTTGATGCGATCGAGTTGCCCGTGCTCAACCTCCAGCAGTTCAGACCAGCCAACGTGTTGGGCTGGCTGAAGTCCCGGCTGTCCCCACTGTGAGTGGGCCGCACGCCGCGGGCAGCACCGTCACGCCAAGCAAGCGCATCATCGTCGCCATCTCCGGCGCCAGCGGAGCGGTATACGGCGTGCGACTGCTGCAGGCCTTGCGCGACATACCCACGGTGCAAACCCACTTGACGGTTTCTGATGCGGGCCTGTTAAACCTGCGACAGGAACTCGACATGGGCCGCGCCGAGGTCGAAGCCCTGGCCGATATGGCCTACCCGGTGCGGGACGTTGGAAGCCAAATCGCCAGCGGTTCCTTTCAGTGCGACGGCATGGTCGTGGCGCCCTGTTCCATGCGCATGTTGGCGGCCGTGGCCCTGGGTCTTTCCGACAACCTGATGGCTCGCGCCGCCGACGTCATGCTGAAGGAGCGTCGCCGCCTGATCCTGATGGTGCGCGAGACACCGCTGAACCTGGCGCACCTGCGCAATATGACGAGCGTGACGGAAATGGGCGGCATCATCTTCCCGCCGGTTCCCGGCTTCTACCACCGCCCCCGGTCATTGGAAGAAATGGTTGACCACACCGTCAGCCGTGTCGTCGACCTGCTGGGTCTACCCCAACCCCAGGCCGCGCGTTGGGCCGGACTCGCATCCGCAGCGCAAGGGCAACTCCGAACCTCATAGCACCCATGGCCTACAAGGACTTGCGCGATTTCTTGGCCCAACTGGAACAGCTGGGTGAGCTCAAACGCGTCAGCGCGGCGGTCTCGCCGTATCTGGAGATGACGGCGCTGTGCGACCGCAGTCTGCGCGCCGGCGGCCCCGCCCTGCTGTTCGAGAATCCCACCGGGCACAGCATGCCGGTGTTGGGCAATCTGTTCGGCAGCACACGCCGCGTGGCGCTGGGCATGGGCGTGACGGACATCAGCGAACTGCGGCAATTCGGCCAGGTGCTCGCCATGCTGAAAGAGCCTGAGGCGCCCAAAGGTTTCAAGGACCTGATGGGCCTGAGTTCCATGGTGAAGACCCTGTGGAACATGGCGCCCAAGGAATTGCGCAGCGCTCCCTGCCAGGAGGTCGTGTGGGAAGGCCAGGACGTCGATCTGGCGCGACTGCCGATCCAGCACTGCTGGCCCGATGACGTGGCGCCGCTCATCACCTGGGGACTGGTCATCACCCAGGGCCCGCACAAGCCGCGGCAAAACCTGGGCATCTACCGTCAGCAGGTACTGGCGCGCAACAAGGTGATCATGCGCTGGCTGGCACAACGCGGCGGTGCGCTGGATTTTCGCGAGCACGCAGCCTTGCACCCCGGAAAGCCTTATCCCGTGTGTGTGGCGCTTGGGGCCGATCCCGCGACCATTTTGGGCGCCGTCACACCGGTACCCGACAGTCTCTCGGAGTACCAGTTTGCCGGACTGTTGCGCGGCAGTCGTACCGAACTGGTCAAGTCGCTGGGCAGCGAACTGCGCCTGCCGGCATCGGCCGAGATCGTGCTCGAGGGCCACATCTACCCGGACGCCACACACGCCAGCGGCTTCGAGCACGCGCTCGAAGGCCCCTACGGCGACCACACCGGCTACTACAACGAGAAGGACTGGTTTCCTGTGTTCACGGTGGACCGCATCACGCTCAAGCGCGAGCCCATCTACCACTCTACCTACACCGGAAAACCGCCGGACGAACCCGCCATGCTGGCCCTGGCGCTGAACGAAGTGTTCGTGCCGCTGCTGCAGCGCCAGTACCCGGAGATCACCGATTTTTACCTGCCGCCCGAGGGCTGCAGCTACCGCATGGCCGTGGTGCAGATCAAAAAGGCCTACCCCGGGCACGCGCGGCGCGTGATGTTCGGCATCTGGAGCTTCCTGCGCCAGTTCATGTACACCAAGTTCATCGTGGTGGTGGACGAGGACGTGGCGATCCGCAACTGGCAAGAAGTGATCTGGGCCATCACCACGCGCGTCGACCCGTCGCGCGACACGATGCTGGTGGACAGCACGCCCATCGACTACCTGGACTTCGCCTCCCCCGTGAGTGGCCTGGGCAGCAAGATGGGCCTGGACGCCACCAACAAGTGGCCGGGCGAGACCACGCGCGAGTGGGGTCGCCCCATGCAGATGCGCGCCGAGGTCACGGCCCGGATGGAACAGGTGTGGCAGGACCTGGGGTTCTGACAAGCCGCTACGCGGCGGCGCATGGCCACGATACGCGATACTTGCCGCTTGACATCCTCCCCGCCCTAAAGGGCAAGGATTCCCTCTACAGGGGTTCTATGTCCAGAACCGGAAACCAACTTTGACAGGATGTTTTTAGCGGCGTTCACATCACGATCATGCTCACGGCCACATTCACTGCAAACCCATTTCCTTATTCCAAGGCCTGCGATACCTTTCGGCCTCGAATCGGGCTTGGCGCCGCAATCCGAGCAGGTCTGGGTGGTATAGCACTCGTTGACTTCCTCAAACCACGCGCCATGCTTAACAGCCTTGTACGCAAGTTGACTTCGGAAGGACGACCAACTCGCATCCATTA
>CAIKVZ010000172.1 GCA_903830985.1 uncultured beta proteobacterium | reverse complement strand
GTTTTGGCGCTTTGAATCCACTCCTTGTCAGCCATGTTGCCGGCATGCGCGCGCTGGTTGACCGGGCCCTGGAGGGGGTGCGCACCGTGGCGGAGAATCTGCGCCCCGTGGCTTTGAATATGGGGCTGCACCCGGCCCTCGAATGGCTGTGCCACGAAGCCGCCGAGCGCGCCAGTTTGGAATGCACGTTTGTGACGGATGGCACAGTGTGCGAACTCTCGGAACAGCGCTCGGTGGTGCTGTTTCGAATTGTGCAGGAGTCCCTCACCAACATCACGCGCTACGCCTATGCCTCGCAGGTGCAGGTGAGGCTGGCGTATTCGCAAACTTCATTGAAGCTGACCGTGCAAGACGACGGTGTCGGGTTTGACCTGAAGGAGGCCAGCAGGAACAAGAGTTTCGGACTGCTGGGCATGCGGGAGCGTGCCCTTTCCTTGCTGGGGAAGATGGACCTTGTCTGCCCGCCCGGACAGGGCACCCGCATTGAGGTGACCATTCCACTCAACATCACGTCCGAAGGAGACCCGACATGATCCGCCTGTTGATGGTCGACGACCACAGCCTCGTGCGCAGCGGCCTGAAGCAGCTATTTGAGTTGATGCCCGGTATCGAGGTCGCAGGCGAGGCCCGCAACGGCGCGGAGGCACTGGCGCTGCTGGCAAAAGAGTCGTTTGACTTGTTGCTGCTGGACCTGAACATGCCCGGCCTCAGCGGTTCCGACTTGATCATCCAGGTGAAAGCGGCGCACCCTGATTTGCCAATCCTGGTGCTCAGCATGCATAACAAACCGCAAGTCGCCGCACAGGCGCTCAAGGCTGGCGCTGACGGCTACCTCACCAAGGACTGCGACCCCGCTGTGCTGTTGGCGGCCGTCAGCAAGGTGGCCGCGCGGCAGAACTTTATTGACCCCGAGATTGCCTCCAAAATGGCCTTCAACACCCGTTCCAACGGGCCGCAGCGAACCCTCTCGGCGCGTGAGCTGGTGGTGTTGCGCCTGCTGGTCCAGGGGAAATTGGTCAAACAGATCGCTGTGCAATTGTCGATCAGCGACAAAACCGTCAGCACCCACAAGCTTCGGCTGATGGAAAAGCTCGGCCTCAGCGGCATGGCGCAACTCATGCAGTACGCCATCGAGCACGCGCTGCTGGAGTAGCCGCTTCGGTGTAGGGCGCGCCTGACACCAATGCGTAGTCAACACCTGACGCAATAGCAGCATCGCCCGATAGCGCGCACGCGCGGGGCCAAGCAAGATGGGTGCATGCCCACCCGCCTGCTCATTGTTGATGATTCGGAACAGATTCGCAGCAGGCTGTGTGCGCTGCTGAGCAGTGTGCCGGGTGTCACGTGCATCTGCGAGGCGCAAACACTTGGCCAGGCGCTGGACAGCGCGCGCCGTGATCCCCCAACTTTGGTGATACTGGACATGAGCTTGCCCGACGGCTTGGGCATGCAAATCATCCAACCCCTCAAGCGGCTCGCGCCCGCGGTGTTGATTGCCGTGCTCACCATGCATGCGCACGTCGGCATTCGCAAGCACTGTCTGGCGCTGGGCGCCGATTGGTTTTTCGACAAATTCACCGACATCGATGCCCTGCTGGAAGTTGTGCGCCAGCACGCCGCGCGCAAGCCAGTGCTCGACTGCAAGCCAGAGACCCCCGTGCGCCAACTGTCACCCGCAAACCTCAACCCGGCTCAGTGCCGCCCAGACACTGCCCTGGGTTTGACCGCCGCAACAACACCTTGAAAGGGAAGTGACCATGAACAAGCTCAAAATTTCCACCCGCCTGTGGATGCTGATTGGCGCGCTGGCGGTCATGTTGACGGCCATCGGCTTGACCGGCCTGTCCGGCATCAGCCGATCCAATACTGCGCTCAAGTCAGTGTACGAGGACCGCACCATTCCGATGGGGCAACTCGGCGATGTCCAGCATCAGGTGCTGCTCAACCGGCTGGCCATTGCCAATGCCGTACTGGACCCGACCCCTGAGACCCTGGCCAAGAGCATTGCCGTTGTTGGCGCCAACCTGGTCACCATCCAGAAGAACTGGGATGCCTACATGGCCACCACCTTGACGCCCGAGGAAGCGGTGCTTGCCAAGAAGTTCAATGAAGATCGAACCCGGCTTGTGCAGGAGGGGTTGCAGCCAGCCGTGGCCGCATTGCGCGCCAGCGACATCGAGGGTGCACACCGTTTGATTCTGACGAAGATTCGACCGCTGGTTGCGCCGGTGGAAGATGGTATTGAAGCACTGATGGACATCCAGCTCAAGGAAGCCAAAGCCGAGTACGAGGCTGCCGCCGCACGCTACTCCACCACGCGGGCTTGGTCCATCTTCGCCATCGTGGCCGGGGTGCTGTTTGCCGCACTCTTTGGCTGGAGTCTGATTCGCGGCATTTCCCGCTCGCTGCGTGAGGCGCTCGAAGTGGCCACGGCGGTAGGCCAGGGCGACCTGAGCCACACCATCCGTCTGGACGGCAAGGACGAGGTGGCGCAGGTGTTGGTCGCCCTGTCAGGGATGCAGAACAGCTTGTCCCAGGTGGTCAGCACCGTGCGCCAGGGCTCCGAAGCGGTGGCCACAGCCAGCGCCGAGATCGCCCAGGGCAATCACGACCTCAGTGCCCGCACCGAGCAGCAGGCCAGTGCGCTGGAGCAGACGGCAGCCTCCATGGAGCAGCTCAGCGCCACCGTCAAGCACAACGCCGACAACGCCCGCCAGGCCAACCAGTTGGCCCAAAGCGCCAGCACCATGGCCACGCAGGGTGGCGAAGTGGTGGCCCGCGTGGTGGAGACCATGAAGGGCATCAACGATTCTTCCAGGAAAATATCCGACATCATCAGCGTGATTGACGGCATTGCTTTTCAGACCAATATCCTGGCCTTGAATGCGGCGGTGGAAGCGGCCCGTGCCGGTGATCAGGGCCGGGGCTTTGCCGTGGTGGCAACCGAAGTGCGCAGCCTGGCGGGTCGTTCCGCGGCTGCGGCCAAGGAAATCAAGGCCCTGATTGGGACCAGCGTGGAGCGGGTGGAGCAAGGTACTGCGCAGGTCGATCAGGCGGGCACCACCATGGACGAAGTGGTGCGCGGCATCAAGCGGGTAACCGACCTGATGGGCGAAATCAGCGCGGCCAGCAGCGAGCAAAGTGCGGGCGTTTCGCAAGTGGGTGAAGCCGTGATGCAGATGGACCAGGTGACCCAGCAAAACGCGGCGCTGGTGGAAGAAATGGCCGCCGCCGCCAGCAGCCTGAAGTCGCAGGCCAACGAGCTGGTCGACACGGTGGCGGTGTTCAAACTGACCGAGGACGCGACGCGCAACGCCATCGTCATACCTGCGGCAACCCGCGAACAAGCGCTGACAGCCACCCTCGCCACCGCGCGGGCGTACGGGCGTTTGCCCTTCAAAGGCGTAGCGGCATGAGCGCCCAACTGCCGGCAACAACGGCTTGCAGCCACTGACCGGTCCCGCCCCATGTCATCGAGCAAGCCCCCCGCCAGCTACCGCCACCACGTGGCGCAGTGGCTGGGCCTGCTGGCGCTGCTGCTGGCGCTGGGTGGCTGCATCGCCTACGCGCGGTCCGACGGTTCGCAAGCGCTGACTGCCGACTTGCTGCCTGAACCTTTTGCGCAAGTCTGGATGTATGGTGCATTCGCCCTGGCGGCCACGCTGGGCCTGCTCCTGCACCAGCAAAGCCGGCGCAGCTTTGTGCGCCTGGAACAGGTCAGGGAAAGTGCCCTGCGTGCGGGCGACGCGCGACTGCGCGCATTGTTCGAAGCCACGCCCGACGCCGTGCTGATCAGCGATGCACAGGGCCTCATCACCATGGCCAATCAGCAGTGCGAGGTCTTGCTGGGCTACGCGATGGAGGAACTGCCGGGCAGGTCGATTGAAGAACTGATGCCCATGCATGCGCGTGGCAACCATCAAATCTTGCGCGACGTTTTTGCCGCGACGCCAAGCGCTCGCCGCATGAGCAGTGGAGTGGCGGTTAAAGCGATGCGAAAAAATGGCAGTGAGTTTGATGTGGAGGTGAGCCTGAGCCGCATCGAAACGGACGACGGTATCCATTTTGTCAGCGCCTTGCGCGACATCAGTGCGCGCAAGCGGACTGAAGATTTCGAGGGTTTTCGTGCCCGCACGCTGGAGTTTCTGGCTGGCAATATGCCCTTGTGCAGCCTGCTGGAAACGCTGGTTCGGGGTATCGAACAGATCGACCCCAGCATGCGTTGCAGCATCTTGCTGCTCAGCGCCGACGGCCAACGACTTGGCCGCGGCATCGCCCCGAGCCTGCCCGACTTCTACAACGCCGCCACCGATGGCATTCAGATTGGACTCGGGGCCGGTTCGTGTGGCACCGCAGCCTTTACCGGCCAGCCCGTCATCGTGGAAGACATCGCAAGTCATCCCTATTGGGCCGCCCTGACGTCAATTGCAGCGCAGGCCGGTCTGGGCGCCTGCTGGTCGCAGCCGATTATTGCCTCTGGGGGTGAGGTGCTGGGGACCTTGGGCGTCTACCATGACAGGCCGCACCGTCAATCTGCAGCAGACAAGGCGCTGATCGAGCAAGCGGCCCATCTGGCCAGCATTGCCATCGAGAAGCGACGCAGCGCTGACCAACTCATCCACAGCGAGCAGCGCTTTCGCAAGCTCACTGAAATGTCGTCCGACTTCTACTGGGAAAGTGACTGCGACCACAGGATAAGCCAGCGCACGCAAAGCAAAAGGGAGCTGGCTGATGCGCGGTTTGAGCCAGCCGCCATCATTGGCCAACTGCGCTGGGAAGTGCCCCACTGCACACCGGATGCGACGGGATGGCTGGCACACCGCGCGCTGCTGGAAGCACACATGCCCTTTCGTGACTTCGAAATCTCCCGGTCAGGCGCCGGTGGCACCGTCCACCATGTGTCGATCTGCGGCGATCCGATTTTCAACGCCAGCGGCGAATTCACGGGCTACCGGGGGGTGGGCAGCGACATCACCGAGCGCCATCAATCGGCCATGCAACTGCGCGTCGCGGCCGCGGCCTTTGAGTCGGAAGTGCCCACCATGGTGGCCGACCATCGGGGTGTGGTGTTGCGGGTCAACCGGGCCTTTGTTGCCTCTACCGGCTATGCGCCCGAGGAAATCGTGGGCCAGAACCCGGACATGCTGCAATCGGGCCGGCATGACAAGGCGTTTTATCGCCTGATGTGGCGGTCGATCAAACGCACAGGCGTCTGGCAGGGTGAGATCTGGGACCGGCGCAAGAACGGAGAGGTCTACCCCAAATGGTTGACGATTTCGGCCGTGAGGACTGACGACGGGATCGTGACCCATTACATAGGCACCCATCAAGACAACACCGAACGGTTGCGCGCGACCGAGAAGATCAGGGAACTGGCATTTTTTGACCAGCTCACCGGCCTGTCCAACCGCACCGTGCTGCTCGATCGGCTCGGGCAAGCCATGACGGGCAGTGGACGCAGCGCCAGCTTTGGCGCCCTGCTGTTCATCGACCTGGACCATTTCAAGACCCTCAACGACACCCAGGGCCACGACATGGGCGACCGCTTGCTCAAGCAGGTGGCGCAGCGCCTGCAGTCATGCATGCGTGAAGGGGACACCGTGGCGCGGCTTGGGGGTGACGACTTCGTGGTGATTCTGGCCGGTCTGAACAGCAACGAGGTGGATGCGGCGACCGACACCGAAGCCGTGGCCACGAAGATCATCGCAACGCTCGGTCTGCCTTACCAACTGGGTGAGGCGCCGCACAGCAGCACCTGCAGCATCGGCGCTTCGCTGTTTCAGGGCCATCGCGCCAGCATCGATGACGTGATGAGGCAGGCCGATCTGGCCATGTACCGGGCCAAGGACGCGGGCCGCAACGCCATGCGTTTCTTTGACCCCATCATGGAAACGGTTGTGGTCAAACGCGTTGCCATGGAAAGGGACTTGCGTGAAGCCGTTGCAGCCAAGCAGTTTGTGTTGCATTACCAAGCGCAAGTGCAAGGTCATGGTCTGATCACGGGGGCCGAAGTGCTGGTGCGCTGGCTGCACCCCGAGCGCGGGATGGTGGTGCCTGCCGATTTCATTCCACTGGCGGAAGAGACCGGGGTGATCTTGCCATTGGGAAACTGGGTGCTGGAGGCTGCCTGCATCCAGTTGGCCAAGTGGCGGCACGATCCCGGCATGGAACACCTTACGCTGGCAGTGAACGTGAGCGCCCTGCAGTTCGCGCAGGCTGACTTCGTGCAACAGGTGATGGCGATCGTCGGGAGCACCGGTGCCAATCCGCAGCGCCTGAAGCTGGAGTTGACCGAAAGCCTGCTGGTCGGCGCCATGACGGACATCATTGAAAAGATGTTCAGCCTGAAAGGACAAGGGCTGGGTTTCGCGCTGGATGATTTCGGCACTGGCTTTTCGTCCCTGTCGTACCTGAGCCGCTTGCCACTGGATCAGTTGAAAATCGACAAGTCCTTCATCAGTGACGTGTTGATCAACTCACGTAATGCCGCGATTGCCAGAACCATCATTGCCTTGGCGGACAGCTTGGGTTTGGGTGTCATCGCCGAGGGCGTTGAAGCCGATGAAGAACGCAAGTTTCTGGCCAACGCGGGCTGCCATGCGTATCAGGGATATTTGTTCAGCCGACCGCTGCCGCTGGACGGCTTTGAGGACTTGGTGCGGGAGGCATCAAGGTCGTCATCGATCCTGTCGCATTGACCAGTCCTGAGTGCGCCAGTGGTTGGTACGCCGAACCGCCCAAAACAGGGAATCCTCAATGACGACGGGTGTTCATGGGCCGTACGCGCTATCGGGCCGGATACGGGAGAGCTGCAATGACGGATTCAACAGCATGGAGTGCCACGGTCTTCGGCCTCGCCATGCAAGGTGATGCTGACAGGTGTTGCGCAAGCCCCAATAAGTCGGGCGCCTTCAACTAACCGTGATCGCGGGTACGGACCGCCAAGCTCATCAGCGCCATCAGCGCCGCGCCAGCGGCAGCAGCAATCAGCACAGTCTTGATCGGTTTGTGTTGGATGTAGTTCACCGCAGTGTCAGAGGCCTGCTCGGCTTTGATGCGCAGTTGCTGTGCCTTGTCCATGCCACGGTAGGCCATGGCGCTGGCGCGCTCCAGCATCGGGACGGTCTTGTGGCGCAGGTCTTGCAGCGAGCCTGCCACTTCGTCCACGGCACCGTTGGCAGCTTGCTGCGTGGCGCGAATGGCATGGTCGACAGAATGGGAGGCCTGTTCCAGCAAAGGGCTGGTTTGGTCGGTAGACGAGAGGGATGACATGGTGATTTCCTGGAAGTGGCTTGTCGGTGGCTGGACTTAACGCCCCCTCATCGACCCGAACACGAAACTGGCCACAGCCAGCACGATGAAGACGAAAAACAAGATCTTGGCGATGCTCACCGCGCCAGCGGCAATGCCGCCGAAGCCGAACAGGGCGGCGATCAGGGCGATGACAAAGAAAACAATGGTGTAGTGCAGCATGGAGGATCTCCTGGTGGGTTACGGGCTTTGAAACCGGCATGAGCCGGTCACGTCGTTTGACAGCTGCCAAATTTGGCCTTGGCTGCAGTCAGGCAGGTGTCCTGGTATTCATTTCGCAAGCAAAAGGCTTCCGAGTACTGACAGTAAGCTTTGGCAAGCGCAGGGTCTGTTCGCTTGCACACATATTGGCGATCCGGGTCCGTGCGCACTTGGGGGGCAAATCTCGGGGCGCTTGCCAAGATGGCGAGCGGCGCGGAAGATGCCGACATTGACGCACCTCGTGCGCAAGCCGCTGCCGATGGGGCTTACATCCCAGCAGTCCAAGTCGAAACGAGGCCCCACCTTGACGATATTCGAAGCGCTGTTCCTGGTCTTGCTGGCGGCACTCCTTGCCGGGTTGGTCATCGCGGCTTCTCGCTGGGCCCGCGGCCAGCGCAGCCAAGCCCTGCGACTGCTGCGACTGCTGAGCGCATGGACCACGGTGTACTTGTTGATCGACATCGCAGTCGCCATTTCAGCTGTTCGCGAATTTCACCAGGCCGGCGAAATGCAGTGCTTTGATGACTGGTGTATGCGAACGTTGCAAGCCCACCGCACGCACGATGATCTGGTGGAAGTGACTTTGCAGTTGTCAAGCCGGGCCAAGCGAATTTCTCAAGGCGAACGGGGCACGGTGGCGTACCTCCTTGACCTCCAGGGCCAGCGCTATGACGCCATCCCCGAGACGATGGTTGTGCCATTCGACACGCTGCTGAGCCCAGGCCAAACCCTCATGGCGGTTCGTCAGTTCCGCGTTCCGTCCCAGCTGCGACAGGTCAACCTGGTGTACGAACATGGCGGGTTTCCGGTCCAACTGTTCATCATTGGGCAAGCTGGCAGTTGGGTTCACGGGCCGGCGATGACATCGCTCGATATCCGCTAGATGGTGTTCGCGCAGCGGCGCATCGATTCAGCGTTTCGCGCTCTTTTTCAAGATGCGCCCTGAGGGTTCACCACTCGTACAGCTTCTTCGCGTTGAGATCGACTTTTCCGTCGGGCCCGAGGCTGATGACTTCACCTTTCTTGAAACTGTGCCCCTGCAAGCTGACATCTTGCGAGAGCATGGCTTGTTGCAGGTGACCATTGTCATGAAACCAGGCCATGCGCTGGGTGCCCAGGCGAATCACGCCCAGGCCCATGCGCAGCACGTTGCCGCTGGACGTGCAAGGGACACCGTCAATGACCTCATCCTGCGCCAGCCATACGGCAAGCAGCTTGCCATTGGGATGCAGGCGAGCGCCGGCGCCGTCGTCCTGACCTCTCACAAGGTGGCCCTGCAAGACCATGTCCTTGGGAAGCCAGAAGTGCCGCAGGCGAACGCCCTCGCCAAAGTGAAGCACCGTCCCCGCTGGCAGAGCTTGCCCGTAGACGGTGGCGTCTTTGCCAAGCCAGGCGCTGCCCACCTCGCCATTCGGTCGCAAAGCGATGTCGGATCCTGAAGGGATTTGAATGGCCCCGACCCAAAAGGCCTGGGAAACTTGACAGGAAGAGGGCTTGCCGTCCTGGTAATACTTGAGATGGCGGGTGCATGGCGCCACCTGCATCGCATTTTCGGCGGTCTGTGCGCCAGCCAATGGGGTCTGAGCCAAGGCTGCGCCGCAGCAAATGAGGCACGCAATGGCCACCGGAGTTTTCATATTTGCCTTCCGCCAGAAGTGCCGATGATTTTATTCAACCACGCCACTGGAGTCGATTGCCGTCATGGGGAGATGCCGCATCACTTGGGTTTTGGCCGCCCGACAGGCGAAGTTGAATTCGTCTCGACATGGCTGTGTCCAGTGGTGGGAACAGGGAATATGAAACCGAAGTATCAGATTTTTGCTTCACTTGCTGGCCGGGTGTCAGCGGCTGCCAGGAACCGCGCTTTTCCGGCTTTTTGAACGCGGTTTTGGATTTCGGCTTTTCATGACTCTGGTCACCTCCCAGGATGGCCGCCCGCGGGCGGCCATCCTGGGGCG
>CAIKVZ010000171.1 GCA_903830985.1 uncultured beta proteobacterium | reverse complement strand
TCAACAGCGCGAATCAGGCCTGGACCATGTACCCGGGGCTGACGCATGGCGCCTATGCTGCGCTGGCCACGCACGGCACGGACGAGCAGAAGAAGACCTATCTGCACAAGATGACCAGCGGCGAGTGGACCGGCACCATGTGCCTGACCGAGCCGCATTGCGGCACCGATCTGGGCCTGATGCGCTCCAAGGCCGAACCACAGCCTGATGGCAGTTACCGCATCACCGGCAACAAGATCTTCATCAGCGCGGGCGAGCACGACATGGCTGGCAACATCGTGCACCTGGTGCTGGCGCGTCTGCCCGACGCGCCCCCCGGCATCAAGGGCGTGAGCCTGTTCATCGTGCCCAAATTCCGCGTCAACGCCGACGGCTCGCTGGGAGAGCGCAACAGCGTGTACTGCGGCGGCCTCGAGCACAAGATGGGCATCAACGGCAACTCGACCGCGCAGATCGTGCTCGACGGAGCCTACGGCACGCTGGTGGGCCAGGCCAACAAGGGCATGAATGGCATGTTCGTGATGATGAACGCGGCGCGCCTGGGGGTTGGCAACCAATCGCTGGGCGTGACCGAAGTGGCGTATCAGAACGCCCTGGCCTACGCCAAGGACCGCATCCAGATGCGGTCGCTGACCGGCCCCAAGGCCAAGGACCAGGCGGCCGACCCGATCATCGTGCACCCGGATGTGCGCCGCATGCTGCTCACGGCCAAGGCCTACGCCGAAGGCGGTCGTGCCCTGCTGGTGTTCTGCGCGCTGCTGCTCGACAAGGAGCACCACCACCCGGACGAGAAGGTGCGCCGCGATTCGGGCGAGATGCTGTCGCTGCTCACGCCCATCGCCAAGGCCTTCCTCACCGACAACGGCTATGCCGCGGCCACCATGTGCCAGCAGGTCTTTGGCGGCCACGGCTATATCAAGGAATGGGGCATGGAGCAGTTCGTGCGCGATGCCCGCATCAACATGATTTACGAGGGCACGAACACCATCCAGAGCCTGGACCTGCTGGGTCGCAAGGTGCTGGGCAACAACGGCGCCACGCTGCAAAAATTCGGCAAGCTCATCGGCAAACTGGTGGCGGAAGAAGGCGTGAACGAAAAGATGGCCGAGTTCATCAACCCGCTGGCCGTGCTGGGCGAGCAGATGAACAAGTTCACCACCGAACTGGGCTTCAAGGGTTTTCAGAACCCCGACGAAGTGGGCGCTGCTGCAGTCGACTACCTGCGCGTCGCCGGGCACCTGGTGTTCGGCTACTTCTTTGCCCGCATGGCGCAGGTGGCACTGCGCGAGATCGGCAGCGGCAACGCGGATCCGTTCTACCTCGCCAAGCTGCAGACCGCACGGTTTTACTTTGCCAAGTTGTTCCCGGAAACCGCCACGCTGATGCGCACGGCGCGCGCCGGTTCCAGGGTGCTGATGGACACCGACGCGGCACTGGCCTGAAAATAATAAATCTTTCAACGAGGAGACCTTCATGCCAACTAATTCATCCTTCAAACGCGCCGCTTGTGTGCTGGCCGCGCTCTGTTCCTTTGCCGCCCAGGCGCAGATGACGCCGATCGGCCTGTGGCACAGCATCGACGACGCGACCAAAGCACCCAAGGGCGAAATCCGTATCAGCGACGTGGGCGGTGGCGTGCTCAACGGCAAGGTGGAACGCAGCCTGTTGAAGGACTCCAAGGTCGGCGACAAGTGCGACCAATGCACGGATGACCGCAAGGACCAGTCCAAGATCGGCATGGAGATCATCCGCGGCGCCAAGCAGACCGAAGGCAAGACGGTGTGGGAAGGCGGAACCATCGTCGACCCGGACAACGGCAAGGTCTACAAGCTGAAGATGACGCCGATCGAGGACGGCAAGAAGTTGGAAGTGCGCGGCTTCATCGGTTTCGCATTGTTGGGTCGCACCCAGGTCTGGGTGCGCGTTCCCTGAAGGTCCATGTTTTCCACGCGGCGAGCCGGTCGGCTCGTCCGTCTACCAGGGTGGGCGCCAGTGCTGCGACTGCCCGAACGGAGGTTTAGAAAATGTCCCGATTTCAAGTGAAAAAAGTGGCCGTGCTCGGCGCCGGCGTGATGGGCGCGCAGATCGCCGCCCACCTGGTGAATTGCCGCGTGCCGGTGGTGCTGTTCGATCTGCCGGCCAAGGAAGGCCCGAAGAATGGCATCGTCATGCGCGCGGTCGATGGCTTGAAGAAACTCAAGCCCGCGCCCCTGGGTGTGGCGGCCGAGGCCGTCATGATCCAGCACGCGAATTACGAAGAGCACATGGAGGTTCTCAAGGAGTGCGACCTGATCATCGAGGCCATTGCCGAGCGCATGGACTGGAAGACCGACCTGTATCACAAGATTGCCCCCTTCATTTCCGAAACCGCGATCGTTGCCAGCAACACCTCGGGCCTGTCCATCACCAAGCTCAGCGAAGCCCTGCCGGACTCCATCAAGCCGCGCTTTTGCGGCATCCATTTCTTCAACCCGCCGCGCTACATGGCGCTGGTGGAACTGATCAATACCCCCACCACGCTGCCGCATATCCTGGACGATCTGGAGGCTTTTGCCACCAGCGGCCTGGGCAAGAGCGTGGTGCGCGCGCTGGACACGCCCAACTTCATCGCCAACCGCGTCGGCATCGCCGGCATGCTGGCCATCATGAAGCAATCAGAGAACTTCGGTCTGAGCTACGACGTGGTCGACGACCTGACCGGCAAGAAACTGGGCCGTGCCAGTTCGGGCACCTTCCGCACCGCCGACGTTGTCGGCCTGGACACCATGGCGCACGTCATCAAGACGCTGCAGGACACGCTGAGCGCCGACACCGATCCGTTCTACGGCGCCTTCGCCACGCCGGCCGTGCTCACCAAGCTGCTGGAAATCGGCAACCTGGGGCAGAAGACCAAGGCGGGTTTCTTCAAGAAGGTCGGGCGCGACATCATGCGCTTCGAGCTCGAATCGGGCGAGTACGTGCCCAGCGGCGCCAAGGCCGACGACGTCGTCGGTCGCATGCTGAAAAAGCCCGCGGGCGAACGCCTGCAACTGCTGCGCAATGCGCAGGGTGCCGAGGCGCGCTTCCTGTGGGCCATCCTGCGGGATCAGTTCCATTACTGCGCCGTGCATCTGGGAACGATTGCCGAAAGCGCGCGCGACATCGACTTCTGCATGCGCTGGGGTTTTGGCGCCAAGCAGGGCCCGTTTGAGCTCTGGCAGGAAGCCGGCTGGCTGCAGGTGGCCAAGATGATCCAGGAGGACATCGATGCGGGCCACGCCCTGTGCAAGGAACCGTTGCCGGACTGGGTATTCAAGGGCCCGGTGGCCGATGCCGGCGGCGTGCACCAGCCGCAAGGGTCGTGGAGTGCCTCGGCCGGTAAATTCATTCCCTCGCGCGCCTTGCCTGTGTACCAGCGCCAGCATTTCCCGGAAAGCGTCCAGGGCGCGAACGCGCCCTCGGCCAAGACGGCCGGCCGGACGCTGCACGAGGACGACGCGATCCGTTTGTGGACGCTCGACGACGAGGTGCTGATCGCCAGCATCAAGACCAAGATGCACACCATCGGCCCGGACGTGGTCGAGGGCCTGTCGCAGGCGGTCGATCTGGCGGAAAAAGATTTCCAGGGTCTGGTGGTCTGGTCGAACGACGAAATGTTCTCGGCCGGTGCCGATCTGCAGGTCATGCTGCCGGCCTTCATGATGTCGGGCGTGAGTGCCATTGACGAGGTCGAGGGCGAGATGCAGCGCGTGATGCTGAAGATCCGCTACGCCAGCGTTCCCGTGGTCTCCGCCGTGCGCGGCCTGGCCTTGGGCGGCGGCTGCGAGCTTGCGGCCTACAGCGCGAAACGCGTGGTCGCGATGGAGAGTTACATCGGCCTCGTGGAAGTGGGCGTGGGCCTGGTGCCGGGTGCCGGTGGACTGACCTACATCGCGCGCCGTGCCGCGGAGAACGCCGCGACCTCCACCGCCAAGGACTTGCTGCCCTTCCTGATCGAAGGCTTCACCGCTGCGGCCATGGCCAAGGTGGGAACGAGCGCGCTCGAATCGAGGCAACTTGGCTACCTGCTGGACAGTGACGTCATCGTGCCGCACAAGGACGAGCTGCTGTACATCGCCCTGGGACAGGCCAAAGCCATGTTCGCCGCCGGCTACCGCGCGCCGCAGCGCAAGCCCTTTGCCGTGGCCGGGCGCAATGCCTGCGCCACCATGAAGGGCCAGCTGGTGAACATGCGCGACGGCGGTTTCATCAGCGCGCACGACTATCACATCGCCAGCCTGATCGCCAATGTGCTGTGCGGTGGCGACGTCGATGCCGGCACCCTGGTGAACGAGGAATACCTGATGACGCTGGAACGCAAGGCTTTCTGCGAACTGCTGGTGCACCCGAAAACTCAGGAACGCATCATGGGGATGATGAGTACAGGCAAGCCTGTCCGTAATTAAGTTCGTAAATGATCAAGCTACTGCGCGAACCCCATGCGTCGTTGGGCGGTGCTCGCAATCCTCACGTACGGGTGTACGTTGCGGTTGCTGCGCTCCGTCCGCCTAGCCTGAGGTCCGCTCGCTACGCTTGCTCAATCACGAACAGCTGTCCTGGCTAAACACGGAATCAATATTTTTTGTGATCTCTGAAAGGATCGAAATGAAGCAAGTACAAGACGCCTACATCGTTGCCGCCACGCGCACGCCCATCGGCAAAAGCGGCCGCGGCTACTTCCGCAACACGCGCCCCGACGACCTGCTGGTGGCTGCGGTGAGGAGCGCACTGGCGCAGGTGCCGAGCCTGGACCCGAATGCCATCGAGGACGCGATCATCGGTTGCAGCTTTCCCGAGGGCGAGCAGGGCATGAACATGGCGCGTGTCGCCATGGTGCTGGCCGGTTTGCCGCATTCGGTGGGCGGCATCACCGTGAACCGCTTCTGCGCCTCGGGACTGAGCGCGATCCAGATGGCGGCCGACCGCATTCGCGTGGGCCAGGCCGACGTGATGATCGCCGGCGGTGCCGAGAGCATGAGCATGCTGCCCATGGGCGGCAACAAGCCATCCTTCAATCCGGAAGTGTTTGCCCGCGACGAGAACCTGGGTCTGGCCTACGGCATGGGACTGACCGCAGAGAAGGTCGCGTCCCAGTGGAAGGTGAGCCGCGAGGATCAGGATGCTTTCGCGCTGGCCTCGCACCAGAAGGCGCTGGCCGCGATGGCCGCCGGCGACTTCACGGCCGAGATGACGCCCGTCACGGTGCTGGACCGGGTGCCCAATCTGGCCACGGGCGAGGTCGGCATCACGACGCGCACGGTGAGCCTGGACGAAGGTGCGCGCCCCGACACCACGCTGGCCGGTCTGGCCAAGTTGAAGACCGTTTTCGCCGCACGCGGCTCCGTCACGGCAGGCAACAGCTCGCAGACTTCCGACGGCGCGGGGGCCCTGATCCTGGTGAGCGAGAAGGCCCTCAAGCAGTATGGTCTGACGCCGCTGGCGCGCTTCGTCAGCTTTGCCGCGCGCGGCGTGGCGCCCGAACTCATGGGCATCGGCCCGATCGAAGCCATCCCCGCGGCGCTGCGCTACGCCGGTCTGAACCAGGACGACATCGACTGGTTCGAGCTGAATGAAGCCTTTGCCGCGCAGTCGCTGGCCGTGATCCGCACGCTCGGTCTGGACCCGGCCAAGGTGAACCCCATGGGCGGCGCGATTGCCCTGGGCCATCCGCTGGGCGCCACCGGTGCCATCCGCGCCGCCACGGCGATCCACGCGCTGCGCCGCGGCAACAAGAAGTACGGCATGGTCACCATGTGCGTCGGCATGGGTCAGGGCGCGGCGGGTATATTCGAGCGCGTCTGAGCACGTCATTGCGAGGCGCAGAGCGACGCGGCAATCCAGGCTGTTATTGTCGAGGTGGATTGCCACGCTGCGCTCGCAATGACGGCGTTTGTTTTATTGCCGGGAAGGCCAGCCCGGCCTATTCTGTGAGAACGATTCAATGACCGATATCCTGAGCCACACTGAAGCCGGCGTGCTGACCCTCACGCTGAACCGCGTGTCGAAAAAGAACTCGTTGACCTTTGCCATGTACGCTGCGCTGGCCGACGCGCTGGAGCAGGCTGGCGGCGACAAGGCGGTGCGCGCGGTCGTGATCCAGGGCCATGAAACGATTTTTTCCGCGGGCAACGATATTGCGGATTTTCTCAACGGCCCGGCGGCCACCATGGACTCACCGGTGTTTCGCTTTCTGCGCGCCATCAGCACTTTTGCCAAGCCCATCGTGGCCTCGGTTTGCGGGCCGGCTGTGGGCATAGGCACGACGCTGCTGCTGCACTGCGACCTGGTTTACGCCGGTGACAACGCGGCCTTCTCCCTGCCCTTCGTGAACCTGGGTGTGTGCCCTGAAGCCGGCTCCAGCCTGCTGGTGCCGCAGCTCATGGGCTACCCGCGCGCCGCCGAAGTGCTGCTCCTTGGCGAGCCCTTCATGGCCGAAACGGCGCTGGAAATCGGCATGATCAACCGCATTGTCCCGCCGGCCGAAGCCAACGCCCTGGCGCAGCGCCAGGCGCTCAAGCTGGCAGCGAAGCCCATGACTTCGCTGCTGGAGACCAAGCGCTTGATGAAGAAAGCTCAGGCCACGGCCGTGGCCGAGCGCATCGCCGAGGAAGCGCCGATTTTCGGCCGCATGATGGTCGAGCCTGCCGCCCAGGAAGCGTTCAACGCCTTCATGGCCAAGCGCAAGCCGGATTTCTCCAAGTTCTGATCATTTCCATTCTGGAAATTTTTCGGGTCGGGTTGGCGGGGCGTCAGTTTGCACGGTGACAATCGGGCGATGCCCCAAGCCCATGCCAAACCGCCCGTGACCGAATTCGAACCGGAGTTCATTGCCGGCCTGAAGGACATCTTTGAAAACAAGATCGTCTTCAACCGGCTACTGGGGCTCAATATCACAGGGCTCACACCGAGCCTGGTGACGGCGCGCATCGACATGCGCCACGAACTGGTGGGACACCCGGCTTATAACCGTCTGCACGGCGGCGTCATCAGCGCCGGGCTCGATGCCATGGGCGGCATGGCGGTGATGGCGGCGATCGGCGCGCGCCACATGGACGAGTCGCCGCTTGAGCGACTGCAGCGTTTTTCCAAGCTGGGCACGATCGACTTGCGCATCGACTACCTGCGTCCTGCCATCGGTGAGTATTTCGAACTGCGCGCCGAAGTCATGCGTCTGGGTTCGCGCGTGGCCTCTACGCGCATGGAATTTTTCGGTGCCGACGGCAAGCTGCTGTCCACCGGCGCAGGGGCTTATATCGTCTCCTGACGCAGGACGAAGGCCTCCAAGGCTTCAGCGGACAAGGGCCTGCTGAAGAAGTAACCCTGCACCTCGTCGCAGCCCTGTTCGCGCAGGTAGGCCAACTGGCTTTGTGTCTCGACGCCTTCGGCAATGGTCTTCAGGCCCATGCTCCTGGCCATGCTGATGACCGCGCTGACGATGGCCTTGTCCTCCGGGTCGGTGCTGATGTCGCGCACGAAAGATTGGTCGATCTTGAGTTTGTAGACCTTGAGCCGCTTCAGGTAATTGAGCGACGAATAGCCCGTGCCGAAGTCGTCGATCGACATGCGCACGCCGCGCTGGTGCAGTTGGTCCATGACTTCAATCGCGCCCAGTGGGTCTTCCATGGCAACACCTTCGGTCAGTTCCAGTTCCAGGTACTCGGGCGGCAGTTGGGCCTCCTCCAGGATCTGCGTCACCATTTCCGGCAGGGCTGCGTGGCGGAACTGCGCCACGGACAGGTTCACGGCCATCACCATGGGCGCCATGCCGGCATCGAGCCAGCGCTTCATCTGCTGCACTGCGCTACGCAGCACCCATTCGCCCAGCGGCAGGATCAGGCCGTTGGCCTCAGCCACCGGGATGAACTCTGCCGGCGACACCTGGCCCAGCTCCGGGTGCTGCCAGCGCAGCAGCGCCTCGGCGCCGACGATGCGCCCGTCCTTGAGCGCGAGTTGTGGCTGATAGTGCAGGCTCATCTGCTGCAGTGCCAGGGCATGGCGCAGCGCGTTTTCCAGTTGCAGTTTGCGCGCCGAATGCAGCTGCATTTCGGCCGTGAAGAAGCGCAGGCCGTTGCGCCCGCGCTGCTTGACGCGGTACATGGCAGCGTCGGCGTTCTTGGACAGAGTTTCAAAGTCCTCGCCGTCCTGCGGGAACATGGCAATGCCGATGGACGCGCTCACATTGAGCTCGTAAGGCGCAATGGCGTAGGGCAGGGCGATGGCCTGCAGCACTTTTTCCGCCACATGGCGCGCGCCGTCCGCGTTGCTGCCAGGCAGCAACAGAATGAATTCGTCGCCGCCCAGACGGGTCACGGTGTCCTCCACGCGCAGCGCCAGCTTCAGTCGCTTGGCCACTTCGATCAGCAGGGCATCGCCCACGCTGTGACCCAGTGTGTCGTTGATGTCCTTGAAATGGTCCAGGTCCAGGAACATGAGCGCCAGGTGCTCTGCGTTGCGCCGCGCCAGGCCCAGCGCCGCCTTGACATGCAGGTCCAGCTGGTTGCGATTCGGCAGGCCGGTGAGGGCGTCAAAATGCGCCAGCAACTGCAGCCGTTCCTCGGCGTGCTTGCGTTCGGTGATGTCCTGCACCGTGCCCACGCCAGCGCGCAACTGGCCCAGTGAATCAAACTCCAGGTCGGCGCGCTCTTCCAGCCAGCGCGTTTCACCGTGCACCACAACGCGGTGCTCGATGCGGTAGGGCGAAGCGCTGGCAAGCGCAGCCTGCCACGCGGTCTGCACCGCCGCCAAATCGTCGGGATGCACCAGGTGCAGGAAGGCCGGGTAGTCGGCCACGGTACCGGGAGGGACGCCGAAGAGGCGACAGGTTTGGTCCGACCACTCCAGGGCATTGCTCGCCAGATCGAGTTGCCAATGGCCGATGTTGGCCACGGTCTGCGCACGCTCGAGCCGGGCAGCGCTTTGCGCGAGCGCGATTTCGGTCTGCTTTTGCGCTGTGATGTCCTGGTAGATGCCGAGCAGGCCGAGGGGTTCGCCAGCAGCGCTGCGCAGCGGGACCTTGGAGGTGCGCAACCACAAGGTCTGCCCCTCGGGGGTGGTCTGCGGCTCATCAAAAAAGAGCTTGGGCTGACCCGAATCCATGACCTGCTGGTCGTCGGCCCGGTACAGGTCGGCCTGCTGTGCCCATGCCAGCTGGTAATCGTCCTTGCCGATGACCTGCTCGGGACTCTCGGCGCCCGCGTCCCTGGCAAAAGCCGGATTGCAGCCCAGGTAGTGCAGCTGACTGTCCTTCCAGAAGACGCGCATGGGCGCCGTGTCGATGATGGTTTTCAGGATATTGCGCGACTCTGCGAGTTCGCTCTGTGCCTGACGGCGTGCCGCCTCACGCGCAAAACCGTTGATCGCGTAGTCGATGTCCACCGCCATTTCCATCAGCAGCTTGCGGGAGGCTTCGTCAAAGGCGTTCACTTCCGATGCGTACAGCGCGAAGGCGCCGACGACGCGGCCATCACGGTGCAAGGGCAGGGTGGCCGAGCCCCGCCATTCAAAACGTTGGGCGCGCTCATGCCAGGGCGCTGTGGCAGGATCGTGCTGAAAATCCTGGCACCAAAATGGTCGGTCCTCGCGCAGGCTGATGCCGGTTGGCCCGCATCCTGCCGGTTCCGATCCATCGACCGAAATATCGATGCCGTCCAGGTACTCTGTGCCTTCGCCAAACGAGGCCACGGGCAGCAGGCGCTGGCCGTCGAGCAAACCGATCCACACCATCTTCATGCCGCCAAAGGTCACTGCGCCCTGGCAGATTTGCGGGAACAGCTCGGTCTCGCTGGTGCAGCGCACGATGGCCTGGTTGCATTGGCTCAGCGCCGCGTACAAGCGCGTCAAGTGCTGGTTTTTAGCCTGCACGGCGCTGCGCTGTGCATTCAGTTCGGAAAGGGCGAACTGGGTTTGCGAGACCCAACCGATCACACTGTTCTCCATGCCGGCAGCAGCCGTTACCGGCGAGGAAAAATCCGCATTTGCCAGCCGCGCGATGCGTGTATGCAGTTCATCGACCGAGCCCCCCAGTGTGGCATGCAGCAGTCGGTAGGCACGCCAAAGGCTCAACACCAGCAGGACTCCGAACAGCATGAGCACGGCGCGCAGCCGGCTGGCCGTGGTCTCGCGAGACTGCACGGTTTCCAGGGTGCGCTGGTTCATGAGCCGCTGGAACTCCGCAATCGGCTGCATGATGGCCGCCTTGGCCTGATGGTAGTGCGCGTCGTGCAGCATGCGCGATGCTTCCAGTCTTTGTGCCTGTGAGACCGGCACATTCGCCTCTACCAATCTCATTGCGGCAAATTCAGTCGCGGTGAGTGCATCCGAATTGACCTTGGCCAGTTCCAGTTGGGCGAATTCGGGTGCAGTGAAGCCGGCTTGGCGCATCAGTTCCAGCAGCGCCACGGGCTGGACTGAATTCGGCTGGGGGCGCTGTGCGTCGTCCAGCACCAGATCCCAAAAGATGCCATGAGAGTCCGCCAGCCGCGGGCTCTTTCCGTCGCGAACGTCGAGAATTTCCTGGTAATGGC
Source organism: uncultured beta proteobacterium (assembly GCA_903830985.1). Taxonomy (GTDB): domain Bacteria; phylum Pseudomonadota; class Gammaproteobacteria; order Burkholderiales; family Burkholderiaceae_C; genus CAIKVZ01. Next base: position 47,261 of record CAIKVZ010000171.1, on the reverse strand, counting down.
GTTTGAAGACCGGGTCGCCCGTGATCACATAGCTGCGCACCATGCGGGTCAGATCATCCGACGACTGCCGCAATTCATCGGCCAGAAAATGCGACTGCAGGCGCAGTTCGTTGGCGCGGTCAATCTGCTTTTCGGCCCGGACGTAGGCCGCGAATAGCACAGCGATGGCGACGAACAAGACCAACGTGACCCACAGGCTGTGCGCAAAGCGCGACAGGCTGTTGGGTGCCGGGGTCAGGGGCGCAGGCATGGATTTCAGGGTTGGACGTGGTTCCCTGGCACTTCCCGCGGCTCGCCAAACTCATCGATCGCCACATAGGTGACGGAGGCTTCCGTGACCTTGATGTACTTGCCCTGGTCCGTGAAGCGCTCGGCGTAGACCTCGACCTTGACGGTGATGGAGGTGCGCCCGATGCGCGTGAGTTTGGAGAAGAACGACAGGATGTCGCCGACGCGCACCGGTTGCTTGAAGATGAACTGGTTCACCGCCACGGTCGCCATGCGACCTTTGGCATAGCGCGCTGGAATCACGGCGCCGGCCAAATCGACCTGCGCCATGACCCAGCCGCCAAAGATATCGCCATTGGCGTTGCAGTCTGCCGGCATGGGAATGACCTTGAGTACCAGTTCCTCGTCGGTGGGTAACTGGACGCGGGCCGGGGCGTTGGGGCTGGACATGGGGGACAATCCTGGATCAGTGGAGGACAGTGCGATCTGTCCCCCGAATAAAGAGAGTACCAATTATGCGTCGTCACGGCGAATCTTCCCCTGCCGCGGTCGGCCAAACCACCACCAGCAGCGCCGCAGCACCACGCTCCGACTGGAGCACGCTCAAACGCCTGTTTCCCTACCTCTGGACCTACAAGTGGCGCGTCATGGCGGCGCTGGCCTTCATGGTGGGCGCCAAGTTGGCGAACGTGGGCGTGCCGCTGCTGCTCAAGCAGCTGATCGACACCATGACCTTGACGCCGCAGCAGTCGCTGCTGGCCGTTCCTGTGGCGCTGCTGGTGGCCTACGGGCTGCTGCGCCTGTCGACTTCGCTGTTTGCCGAGTTGCGTGAACTGGTGTTTGCCAAGGCCACGGAAGGCGCGTCGCGCAGCATCTCGCTGGAGGTGTTTCGCCATCTGCACGCCATGAGTCTGCGTTTTCACCTCGAGCGCCAGACCGGTGGCATGACGCGCGACATCGAGCGCGGAACGCGCGGCGTGCAGTCGCTGATCTCTTATTCGCTCTACAGCATCATCCCCACGCTGATCGAAGTCACCATGGTGCTGACCCTGTTGGCGGTGAAGTACGACGTCTGGTTCGCCGGCATCACGGGCATAGCGCTGGTGTTCTACATTGCCTTTACCGTCACCGTGACCGAGTGGCGCACCAAGTTTCGCAAGGAGATGAACGAGCTCGATTCGGCTGCGCACAGCCGCGCCGTGGACTCGCTGCTGAACTACGAGACGGTGAAGTACTTCAACAACGAGGAGTTCGAAGCGCGCCGTTACGACGAAAACCTGGAGCGCTACCGCCTCGCCGCACTGAAGAGCCAGCGCACGCTGAGCCTGCTCAACACCGGCCAGCAGCTGATGATCGCACTGGCGCTGGTGGCCATGCTGTGGCGCGCCACCCAGGGCGTGGTCGACGGGCGCATGACGTTAGGCGACCTGGTGATGATCAACGCCTTCATGATCCAGCTGTACATACCATTGGGCTTTCTGGGCGTGCTGTACCGCGAGATCAAGCAAAGCCTGACCGATCTGGACAAGATGTTCCGCCTGATGGAGCGTGAGCGCGAGGTCGCCGATGTGCCCGGCGCGCTGGCGCTGCAACTGCCAGCTGCAGGCGAGAGCGGACGCCTGGCCGATGTGCGCTTCGAGCATGTGAACTTCTCCTACGAAGCGGCGCGCCCGATCCTGCACGACATCAGCTTCGAGGTACCGGCCGGCAAGACCGTGGCGGTGGTCGGTCCTTCGGGCTCGGGCAAGTCCACGCTGGCGCGACTGCTGTTTCGCTTCTACGACGTGAACCAGGGCAGCATCCGCATAGCAGGACAGGACATCCGCCAGGTGACTCAGGCCAGTGTGCGCGGGACAATAGGCATCGTGCCGCAGGACACGGTGCTGTTCAACGACACGGTGGAATACAACATCGCCTATGGCCGCCCGGGTGCGAGCCGCGCGCAGGTCGAAGAGGCCGCACGATCCGCCCACATCCACAGCTTCATCAGCGCCACGCCCAAAGGCTACGACACCATGGTGGGCGAGCGCGGCCTGAAGCTGTCGGGCGGCGAGAAGCAGCGCGTGGCGATCGCGCGCACGTTGCTGAAGAACCCTGCCATCCTGATTTTTGACGAAGCCACCTCGGCGCTGGACTCGGCCAATGAGCGCGCCATTCAGGCCGAGCTGCAAAGCGCAGCGCAGAACAAGACCACGCTGGTGATCGCGCACCGCCTCTCCACCGTGGTCGACGCGCACGAAATCCTGGTGATGGACGCCGGTCGCATCATCGAACGCGGCACCCATTCGCAGTTGCTGGCGCTGGGCGCGCGCTACGCGCAGATGTGGGCGCTGCAACAAAACACCGAGCCATCGCTGGCCTCAACTGTTTGAGACGCAGGCCCTGAAATATCCCCAACAGGAGCGCCTCATGTATCCACCCCGTCGACTTCTGTGCCTTGCCATCCTGCTCGTCTGTGCGCTTGTCGCGGGCTGCGCCAGCGTCCCTGCACCGCCCAGTACTGCCGAGCGCCAGGCCTTGGCGCCCAATGGTCGCCTGCGCGTCGGCGTATACCCCGGCAGCCCCACCAACGGCGTCATTCAGGAACTTGGCACGTCATTGGCGCAGCGCCTGGGAGTGCCGTTCGAGCTGGTGGAGCTGAAGACCCAGGCCGAACTGTTTGCCGCGGTGCGCGCGCAGCAGGTGGATTTCAGTGGCACCAACGCCTCGCCGGCGCGTGCGTCCCAGGCGAGCTTCACGTCCACGGTGCTTGACATCGAGCTGGGCTACCTCGTGGCGTCCGGCTCACCTCTGTCGACAGTTGCCGATATCGACCGTGCGGGCACGCGCATCGGCGTGACACAGGGAAGCACTTCGCAGACCACGCTGCCCGCGATGCTGCGCAACGCCAGTGTCGTTCCTGTTCCGACGCTCGAGCTTGCAGGAGAACTTTTGATGGGCGGGAAAATCGACGCCTACGCGACCAACAAGGCCATTCTTTTCCAGATGTCTGACACCATGGATGGCGCGCGCGTCCTCGAAGGGAATTGGGGTGCCGAGCACTGGGCCCTGTGCGTTCCCAAGGGGCGGGAACAGGGGCTTGATTACCTGCGGCAGTTCACAGAAACGGCGCGCCAGCAGGGGCTACTGGCTCGCGCGGTCGAAAAGGCGGGCTTGCGCGGAACGGTCAAGCCGACACCCTGAGGCGCTGGCTGACCCGTCCAAGCACCATGCCTATTTCGCCATGGCCCGGAACACTTCGCGCGCCGCGCTGATCGTGGCACTGATGTCGTCGGCCGTGTGCGCCGCGCTGACAAAGCCCGCTTCGTACAGGGCGGGTGCCAGGTAGACGCCGCGGTCCAGCAGACCATGGAACAACTGGTTGAAGCGCGGGCTGCTGGTCTTCATCACCTGGGTGTAGTTCTGTGGCAAGGTGTCGAGCAGGAAGAAGCCGAACATGCCGCCTTCGCTGTCGCCGCAAAAGTCCACGCCTTCGGCACGTGCCGCACTGGCCAGACCGGCGATCAGTGACTGGGTCTTGCTGCCCAGTGCTTCATAGAAGCCGGGCTTGCTGATTTCCTTCAAGGTCGCCAGGCCGCAGGCCGTGGCCACCGGATTGCCCGACAGCGTGCCGGCCTGGTACACGCCGCCCAGCGGCGCCAGGTGCTCCATGATGGCGCGCGACGCGCCAAAGGCGGCCAGCGGCATGCCGCCGCCGATGACCTTGCCCAGCACCGTGATGTCGGGCGCGAAGCCGGGAATCGATTTGGCGTAGACGCTTTGCGCGCTGCCCAGCGCCACGCGAAAACCGGTCATGACCTCGTCCAGCACCAGCAGGGCGCCGTACTGGCTGCACAACTCGCGGCAGCGCTGCATGAAGGGCACGCTGGCACGCACGAAGTTCATGTTGCCGGCGATCGGTTCGATCATCAGGCAGGCGAGCTCGCGTCCATGCTGGGCAAACGCTTGCTCCAGTTGTTCGATGTTGTTGTACTCCAGCACCAGGGTGTGCTGCACCACTTCGGGTGGCACACCGGCGCTGGTGGGGTTGCCAAAGGTCGCCAGGCCCGAGCCGGCCTTCACCAGCAAAGCGTCCGAGTGACCGTGGTAGCAGCCTTCGAACTTGATGAACTTGGCGCGCCCCGTGGCGCCACGCGCCAGACGGATCGCCGTCATGGTGGCTTCCGTGCCCGAACTCACCAGGCGCAGCATTTCCATGGACGGCACGAGGCGCAGGATTTCTTCCGCCAACTCGACTTCGCGCTCGGTCGGCGCACCGAAGGAGAAGCCTTCGAGCGCGGCCTTTTGCACGGCCTCGACCACAGCCGGGTGGCCGTGACCCAGGATCATCGGGCCCCAGGAACCGATGTAGTCGGTGTAGCGCTGGCCGTTCGCATCCCAGAAGTAGGCGCCTTGGGCGCGCTGCACAAAACGCGGCGTTCCGCCGACCGCCTTGAAGGCGCGCACCGGTGAATTCACGCCGCCCGGGATGACTTTCTTGGCGCGTTCAAAGAGGACTTCGTTCAGATCAGTGTTTGAGGACATGGGTGGGGTCGTTGGTTGCAATATCGGGTGTATCGTCGGCCTGCAGGTCGACGTCATCGGGTGAGGGGGGGTCTGGCTGTGCCCAGAACATGCGGTCCGGCAGCACATGACCCATACCGGGGCGAAAGCCGCCAATCAGGCAGCGGTCCAGATAGGTCAGGGCTTCGTGCGTGGCCGCAGCCACGTCGGACCCACTGGCGATCAGCGCCGCCAGCGCTGCCGACAAAGTCTCACCGGCGCCGACAAAGGCCGCTTCGATGCGCTCAAATTTTTCGTGCGCCAGGATTTCATTGGGCGAGGCCAGCACGTTGTCCATCCATTGGTCCGGCAGGGGCATACCCGTGACCAGGGTGAAGGGCGTCCCCATGGCGTTCGCTGCGCGCGCGATGTCGCGCGCTTGCGGATTGCCCTGTCCGTTCCAGTCGGGCAGCAGCCAGCGCCACAAGGTGCTGTAGTGGCCCACCAGGATGGTGGTCTGGGGCAGCATCAACTCGCGAAAGGCGTCCAGGTAGTCATCGATCTGGGCGTCGTCCCACCACGACAGGCTGGGCATGTAGGCCACCACCGGCACATCCTCATAGTCGGCGGCCAGTTGCGCGACGGCGCTCAGATTTTCCGGGCTCCCGACGAAGCCGACCTTGATGACCTGAACCCGCACGTCCTCGAGCACGGCGCGGGCTTGCGCTGTGACGGCTTCCTCGCTCATGCAAAAATGCTCGAAGATTTCACCGGTGTCGCGCGCGTAGCTCCCGGTCACGACTGGCAAGGCGTGGCCGCCCACCGAGGCAATCGCCAGCACGTCGGCCGACAGCCCGGCCGCGCCGCTGGGGTCGCTGGCATTGAAGCTCATCACACAGGCCGGTTGCGTGCTGGCGTCCTCGTCCTGTTCGGTGAAAGTGAAGTCCTGCAAGAGCTAATCAGTGTAGGGGTTTGTCATGAGCCAATTTCGGTACAAGGTGTCACAAATCGCCATAGCGCATCATTCTGACCTCTATACAATGCCTTCATTCTATTCGAGGTCCTTTAAATACCGTGACTGCAAGCCATACCTGGATGTGCCTGATATGTGGGTGGATTTACGACGAGGCCGTGGGTGCGCCCGAGCACGGCATCGCACCCGGGACACGTTGGAGCGATGTACCCATGAACTGGACCTGTCCTGAATGTGGCGCCCGAAAGGAAGACTTCGAACTGGTTCAGATTTAGCCCCCCGGCGGCGATGCCGTCGGACCCCGTCGTGCAGGAGAATCATCACGTGAGTACCAGCCCTTCAGGTTATAAAGTCTTGGTCGTGGATGACAGCAACACGATCAGGCGCAGTGCCGAGATTTTTCTCAAGCAAGGTGGGCACGAGGTTTTGCTGGCCGAAGATGGCTTTGACGCGCTGGCCAAGGTCAACGATTTCCAACCGCACCTGATCTTCTGTGACATCCTGATGCCGCGGCTCGACGGCTATCAGACCTGTGCCATCATCAAACGCAGCCCCAAGTTTTCCTCGGTGCCGGTGATCATGCTTTCGTCCAAGGACGGAGTCTTCGACAAGGCGCGTGGTCGCATGGTCGGGTCCCAGGAATACCTCACCAAACCCTTCACCAAGGACCAACTGCTGCAGGCGGTTGTCCAGTACGCGGCCGTACCGCAAGGAGCCATCTAATGCCGATACAAAATGTGCTGGTGGTGGACGACTCCAAGACGGAGTTGTTGTACCTGAGCGACTTGCTGAAGAAGAGCGGCATGTCGGTGCGCACCGCCGAGAACGCGGAAGAAGCCTTTCGTCGGTTGGAAGAGGCAAAACCCGACCTGATCCTGATGGATGTGGTGATGCCCGGGCAAAATGGTTTTCAGCTGACCCGCGCCATCACCCGCAATCCGCTTTACTCGGACATCCCCATCATCATGTGTACCAGCAAAAATCAGGAAACCGATCGCGTGTGGGGTATGCGCCAGGGAGCGCGTGACTACATCGCCAAACCCGTGGATCCCAGCGAGCTTCGGGCCAAGATCAAGGCTCTGAACGCGCCTGCCTGAGCCCATGGCAAACCGCGAAGCACTTCGGGAACTGCAAAGCCGTCTGGCGACCAGGTTGCAGGCAGCGCGTACCGAGGGGGTGCGCTTGTCCTGGTTGGCGGTGGAGGCCGCAGGCCGGCACTACCTGTTCCCGTTACACCAGTCGGGTGAAATATTTCCATGGGAAAGCGCCCATCCCGTACCCTACACCCAGCCCTGGTTTTTGGGTGTCGCGAACCTGCGCGGCAGCCTGTTTGGCGTGATCGAGTTGTCCGGTTTTGTCGACCACGCTGTGGACGCGGTGCGGCCGGTGGATGAGGCCCGTCCTGATCATTATCTGGTGGCCTTGAACGCCGCGCTGGAGGTGAACTGCGCTTTGCTGGTGGAGCGCCTAGTGGGGCTCAAGAGCGTGGATTCATTTGCCACTTCGGCCGCGCCGAAGGACGCAGACCCGCCCTATTTCGGCAATCTGTATTCGGACTCGAACGGGCAAGGATGGCAGGAGATCAACCTGCAATCGCTGTCACAACTCCCCCGCTTTTTGAGCATCAGTGCTTGAGTTAACCCAAAGGCTGCACCATGTCGTTACTTGATCCGTTCAAAAAATTGCTGCAAAAGAAGCCCGTTGCAGACGGCGTGCAATCACCTGCTGACGGCCAGGAAGAGGTGGCGGGGCGTTTTTTTGGTGACTCGGTGCAGGGAACCGAAGACGGTGCCATCTATGCGCCGGATCTGCCCGTCGACGTCCCGACCGAAGCCACCCTCCTCGCCAGTACGGCCGAGTCGCTGCCGCGCGCAGCTTCCTCCGACGTGAGAGATGACGGGCTGTTGATCGTCCCTGTGCTGGGGCCTCGCTCCCTGGGGCAGCACCAGCGTATTCTGGGTGCCGGTCTGGGCTTGTCGCTGCTCCTGCTGCTGGCCATTGTGTTGTTCGCGCGCTACCAGACCGACGAGGTCGCGCAGCAGATGGCGGCCACGGGCGACTCACTGATGCAGTCACAGCGGCTGGCCAAGTCGGTGTCGCAGGCGCTGGTGGGCAATGCCCAGGCCTTCCCGGACGTGGCCGAAAGCGCCGGCGTGCTGTCCAAGACGGTGCGCGCCCTGAAAACCGGCGATGAGCGCATCGATGCGTTGCGCGGCGATGGTCAGGCCGATCTGGAAAAGATCATGCCCCTGATCGACCGCGCCGAAAAGAATGCCGGCGTGGTGACGCAGCAGCAAAAAATTCTGACCCAGGTCGGGACGGCGCTGCGCTCCATCAATCGCCAGTCGTCTGATCTGCTGGAGATCGCCGAAACCGTGTCCTCGCTCAAGTTGCAGCAAAACGCACCCGCCGCCGAAATTTCTGCCGCCGGCCAGTTGGTGATGCTGACACAGCGCATCGGCAAGTCGGCCAACGAGTTTTTGACCATGGAGGGCGTGAGCCCTGAGGCGGTTTTTCTGCTCGGCAAGGACCTGAATTCCTTCAAGGAAATCGCCCAGGGCTTGCGCGACGGCAGTGCCGAGTTGCGCCTGGGCAGCGCCAAGGATGCCCAGACCCGGGAACGCCTGGACGCCCTGTTGAAGATGTACGAGCAAACGCGCGTTCAGGCCAGCGCCATCCTGGGCAACCTGCAAGGCCTGGTGTCCTCGCGTGAAGCACAGACCTCGATCGTGGCCGACAGCGAGCCGCTGCGTGTCCAGTTGCAGGCCTTGCAGGCGCGCTTGTCAGCGCAAACCGGTCTGGGCGTGCTGACGGTGCTGGCGCTGTTGTTGTCCGCTGCCCTGGCGGTGCTGTGCGCCGCGGGCCTGGCGTTCGTGCAACTGCAGGACAGCCGCAAGCGTCAGGCTGTGGCCGAGTTGCAACGCCTCAAGGCGGTGCAGCAGGAAGACGGCACAAAGCGGGTCAACGACGCCAACCAGGCGGCCATTTTGCGGCTGATGAACGAGTTGCAGATGGTGGCCGAAGGCGATCTGACGCAAGAGGCCACGGTGACGGAAGACATCACGGGTGCCATTGCTGACTCGGTGAATTACACCGTTGAAGAGTTGCGCTCGCTCGTGGGCAACGTGCAGAACACGGCCACGCGCGTGGCACAAACCACGGCGCAGGTGGACAGCACATCCACCGAGTTGCTGGCAGCATCGACCGAGCAGCTGCGCGAAATTCGCGAAACTGGCCGCTCTGTGCTCGACATGGCAACGCGCATCAACGAGGTGTCCGTGCAGGCTCAGGAGTCTGCTGCCGTGGCGCGCCAGTCGCTGCTGGCAGCGGATTCCGGGCTGCAGGCAGTGCAAAACGCCATCGGCGGCATGAACTCGATTCGCGACCAGATCCAGGAAACCTCCAAGCGCATCAAGCGCCTGGGTGAATCGTCGCAGGAGATCGGTGAAATCACCGAACTCATTTCCGACATCACCGAGCAGACCAATGTGCTGGCACTGAATGCCGCCATCCAGGCGGCGTCCGCCGGCGAGGCCGGGCGCGGCTTCTCGGTGGTGGCCGAAGAGGTGCAGCGTCTGGCCGAACGTTCCGCCGACGCGACCAAGCAGATCTCCGCGCTGGTGAAGGCGATCCAGACCGACACCCAGGACGCCGTGGCGGCCATGGAGCGCTCCACCCAGGGTGTGGTTGAGGGCGCCAAACTGTCCGACAACGCCGGTGCCGCCTTGTCGGAGATTGACCGGGTGTCGCGACGCCTGTCGGACCTGATCGAGCAGATTTCCAGTTCTGCCTCGCGCGAGGCCGAATTGGCCAACGTCGTGGCCGACAACATCCAGCACATTTTTGCCGTGACCGAGCAGACCGGTGAGGGCACAAGGTCCACGGCGCAGCAGGTGCGCGAACTGTCTCGCATGGCCGAAGAACTGCGCCAGTCGGTGTCGCGTTTCAAGATCGCTTGAGCGCCCCAGCCCACCTTTGTCTTTTGCGGGAACCGATCACGCCATGCAAGCCAACGAAACCACTGCCGATCTGGACCCGATAGTCGACGACCTGGGCCCCTTGGCCTGGGTGCTGGACGAACTGCGCAAGTCACTGGACGGTGCCACCAAGGCGCTGCGCCGCTTTGTGCGCGACGCCGATCTGGCACTGGGTTCCGATCTGGCGGCGCTGGACACCAGCCATCTTCGTATCGCCCGTCAGCAGTTGCATCAGGCCGAAGGTGCGCTTGAAATGGTAGGTCTGGGCGCGCCGGCCACTGTGCTGCGCGCCATGGAGGCGGTGGTGCAGCGCTTTGTGCAGCGTCCCGAACTGTGCACCAGGGAGCAGGCTGGCAAGGTGGAAAACGCCAGTTTTGCCCTGGTGGAATACCTGGAGGCGGTGCTGCGTTCCAAGCCGGCGTCGCCGGTGGCTCTGTTCCCCCAATACCGCGACCTGCAGGAAATGGTCGTGCCGGTGCGCATCCATCCGGCGGATCTGTGGCCTGTTCCCTGGCGCTGGCTGGAAGTGGTGGTCGAGCGACCCGCGCCACTGGCTTACGACGAAGCCAATCGCACGCGACTGGACCAGGCGGTGCTCAAGGTCATCAAGTCAGGCGACGCGCTGGCAGCGCACAAATTGCACGACCTGTGCCTGGGTCTTTCGGCGGCACAGGGCACGCTGCAGGCTCGTACCTTCTGGACACTTTGTGCGGCCTATTTCGAGGCCGTGGGCCAGGGGTGGTGCGCCAACGACGTGTATGTCAAGCGCACCTCGTCGCGCGTTCTGACGCAGTACATTGCGCTGGCGCGTTCTGACCTGTCGCAACTCGATCTGCTGGCGCATGACATGCTGTTTTTCTGCGCCCAGGCCGGCACCCGCATGCAGGCTTCGGCGCCGACCCTGGTCGCGGTGTTGCAGGCTTACGGTTTGCAGTCGGAGCGCAAACTCGTCGACTACGAGCAGCGCCTGTTTGGCCGGTTTGATCCGGCGGTGCTGGTGCAGGCGCGCAAACGCATTGCCGTAGCCAAGGAAATGTGGGCCGCGCTGTCCGGCGGTGACACGCAAAAGCTCAAGGCTGCGGCTGACCAGTTCAGCCTGATCAGCGACTCGCTGATCAAACTCGATCCGGCCAGCCACGCACTGGCTCAGGCCCTGACCCGCGTCATGGAGGCCACGGTGCGCTCGGCTCAGGCACCCACGCCTCAGGTGGCCATGGAAGTGGCCACGTCCGTGCTCTATCTGGAAGCGGCCTACGACGAGCTTGACCCCGAGGACACGCAACTGGCGATTCGCTCTGAGCAACTGGCCAAACGTCTGGACCGGGCCTTTGCCGGAGCCGAGCCGGAGCCCTTGGAAAGCTGGATGGAGGATCTGTACCGCAGGGTCAGCGAACGCCAGACCATGGGCAGCGTGGTGGGCGAACTCGGCATCACCATGGGCTTGCTGGAAAAGTCCATGGACCAGTTTTTCCGCAGTCCCAAGGACAAGACCAGCCTGCAGCAGGTGCCCGGTCAGCTGGCGCAGATGCGTGGCGTGCTGTCACTGCTCGGTCTCGATCAGGCCTCGTTGGCCGTGCTGCAGATGCGCGATACGGTGGAGCAGATCCTGGTCGATGAGGTCGACGAAGACCGCGCCAAGGCCTCCGGCACGTTTGACCGACTGGGCAACAGCCTGGGTGCGTTGGGCTTCATGATCGATATGCTGAACTATCAGCCTGCGCTGGCCAAGAAGATGTTCGTCTTCGACCAGGAGCGGGGTGAGTTCCGCTCGGTCATGGGCCGTGTTGCGCCTTCGGTCCCGGTCGCACCGCCAGCGCCTGCAGGAGCGACTCCAGCCGTGGTTCAGGAACTCGTGTCCCCGCCGGTGGCGCTGGTCGCAGAACGGGTTGCCGAAGCTGTGGCCGTTGTCGTGACGCCTGCGGCCCAGCAGGTCACGTCGCCGGTGGCGGTCGATGACGAGGATGCTGAACTGCGCGAGGTTTTCATCGAGGAGGCCAGGGAGGTTCTGCAAAGCGGGTTGGTGACGCTCGACGCCCTGGCCCACGAGCCTTCCGACATTGCTTTGCAGACCACCTTGCGGCGCGCCTTTCACACGCTCAAGGGCAGTTCGCGCATGGTCGGCTGCGCCGAATATGGTGAAGCGTCCTGGGCCCTGGAGCAGTTGCTCAACAGCTGGATTGCCGAGCAGCAGCCGGTGAGCGAAGGACTGCGCGGCGTCGCCGGTGATGCACTGCATGCCTTGCAGGCCTGGGTGAACGACATTGCGCAGGGCGCGGACGACCATTGGAGCGCAGAACCCTTTCGCACCATGGCCGACGCGATGCGCTCCGAGCGCCGGCGCCTGCCCTTGTTGCTGGAGCCTTTGGCCGAAGCTTCGGCACCGGCAGCACCGGCCGAGCTCGCGACCGCGATGCCCTCACCATTGGAGGTGCCGCAGGTCCCGGCGCTTGCTGAGGCCGCCGAGACTCAGCCCGATGTGCAGCCCGAGACCGAAGCCGAACGGCAAGCCGTTGAAGAGGCCTGGGACACGGCCTTTGTCGACATCGATTTCGATGCCGTTGCGCAAGCTGCCCCGACCGCACCGATCGAAGAGCTGCTGACGCTGCAAGAGGAGGCGTCGGTCGAAGAGGTCGCCTTGCCAGCCCAGGCACTGTCCGAGAATTCTTCGGAACTGCCTGCGTCGATGCCGGAGCAGGTCGAGTCGACCGCTGAATTTGAGGCTTTGAATGAGAGCGAACTGGCTGCCGAAGAGGGCATGCCGGGGATCGACGTGACCGAGGGTAATTTGGCCGAGTTGCTGGCGGCCGAGGCCTGGGCGGCAGTGGCCGAGCAGGTGCCCGAGGCGGCTGAGAAAACGCAGCCGGAAGCGGAGCCGGAGTCCGATGCAGAAGCACGAGCAGAAGCACAAGCAGAAGCAGAAGCAGAAGCAGAAGCAGAAGCAGAAGCAGAAGCAGAAGCAGAAGCAGAAGCGCCTGAACCTGAACCTGAACCAGAGGAAGAGGTCAAGGTCATTGGCGCGCTGCGCATAGGCATCCCGCTGTACAACGTCTACCTGAATGAGGCCGACGAATGGTCGCGGCGGCTCGACACGGAGTTGGCCGAGTGGTCGCTGGAACTGCACCGGCCGGTGGCAGACAGCACGGTGGCACTGGCGCATTCGCTGGCAGGAAGCTCGGCCACGGTCGGTTTCGTACAGCTGTCCGCGCAGGCGCGTGCGCTCGAGCATGCGCTCGAGCACGTGCAACTGCTGGGCCGGGGAACGCCCGAATTGGGTCAGGTGTTTGGCGATGCCGCGCAGGATGTGCGCCGCCTGCTGCACCAGTTTGCCGCTGGCTTCATCAAGGAAGCCGACCCGCGCATTGCGCAGGCTCTCAAGGATATTTTGAGCGCCCAGGTGCAGGATGCTCCTGCGCTGCTGGACAGTGAGCTGGGTGAGTTGCCAGCGTTCGACGAAACGGCCGCCACGCCTTTCGACGACTCAGCGGTCGCAGCTCTGGATGTGACAGGCATGACCGATCGCCTCAGCACGGCGGTGGCGAGTTCGGCCTTGTTGACGCCGATCTCACCGGTGTTTGACACCCATGCGCAGGAAATCGACGTGCATGACGCGATCGATCCCGAGCTGTTCCCGATCTTCGAAGAAGAGGCCGTGGGACTGTTGCCTGGTTTGGCGGGCGCATTGCGCCAATGGTCGGCGCGCCCCGACAACATGGGGGCACGTGGCGAAGTGCTGCGCGCCCTGCATACCCTCAAAGGCAGCGCGCGCCTGGCCGGCGCCATGCGTCTGGGTGAGATGTCACATCGTATCGAGTCGTCGATCGAATCCATGGGTTCCGAAGGTTTGCGGCCCAGCCAGGTCGAGCCCTTGCTGTTGCGCTTCGACGACTTGCAGGCCGAGTTTGACGGCCTGCGTCGCGCTGACGAAGCGGCCCAGGCCGCGCTGGCGGCCGCTGCCGCAGCGGCGGCCACGAAGCCAGCAGCGGGCGCGGCCAAGCCGGTGCTGCCCATGCCCAGCCTCAATCCGGCGGCCGTGGCGGCGACCCTGGCCATCAGTGGCATCCGGGTGGCGTCGCAGCAGTCGGTACGCGTGCGCCCGCAATTGCTCGATCGGCTGGTGAATCAGGCCGGCGAAGTGGTGATGACGCGCTCGCGCCTGGAGGCGGGCTTGAGCCAGCTCAGCAGTTCGCTGGACGATTTGACCGGCAACCTGGATCGACTGCGCCAGCAGCTGCGCGACATCGAGGTGCACGCCGAGAGTCAGATGCAGTCGCGCCTGGCGCTGTCCAAGGACAGCGGCCAGGGCTTTGATCCGCTGGAATTTGACCGTTTCACCCGTGTGCAGGAACTCACCCGCATGATGGCCGAGTCGGTGAACGATGTGGCGACAGTGCAGCGCAGTCTGCAGCGCGCGGTAGAGGCCACCGAAGACAATCTGGTGGCGCAGGCGCGTCAGACCCGGGAGTTGCAGCGCGACCTGCTGCGCACCCGCATGGTCGAATTTGAAAGCATTTCGGAGCGCCTGTACGCCGTGGTGCGCCAGGCCGCCAAGGAGGCTGGCAAACAGGTGCGGCTCGACCTGGTGGGCGGGTCCATCGAAATGGATCGCAGCGTGCTGGACCGCATGACGCCGGCCTTTGAGCATTTGCTGCGCAATTGCGTCGTCCACGGCATTGAAGACCCGGCCACGCGGACCAAGGCCGGCAAGGAGGCCACTGGCACCATCGCCATCCGGTTGAACCAGGAAGGTAACGACGTCTCGGTTGAGTTCGTGGACGACGGCGCGGGCCTGAACCTGAAGGCCATTCGTGACAAGGCGCATGCCATGGGGCTGGTCGGCGCGGACCAGGAGTTGAGCGACGCCGACGCGGCCAACCTGATTTTTACGCCCGGGATTTCCACCGCCAAGGTGGTGACGGAAGTGGCCGGACGCGGCATCGGCATGGACGTGGTGCGCGCCGAGGTCAGCGCTCTGGGGGGGCGCATTGAAACCGCTTCAGAGACCGGGCGGGGCACTCGCTTTGGGCTGATTCTGCCGCTGACCACCGCGGTGACGCAGGTGGTGCTGGTGCGCGCCGGCAAACTCACCGTGGGGGTGCCGGCGAACCTGATCGAGATGGTGCGTCGCGTCAAGCCGGAGCAGTTGCTGCAAGCCTACAGCACCGGCCTGTTCGACGATGGCGGCGCCATGCTGCCCTTCTATTGGTCGGGTGCCCTGCTGCAGGCGTCGGCACGCAGCCATGAGTTGGACGCCAAGAGCCTGTCGGTGGTGATTTTCCGCAGTGCCGGCCAGCGGGTGGCGCTGCATGTGGACGAGGTCCTGGGCAACCAGGAAGTGGTGGTGAAAAATCTGGGCGCGCAGCTGGCGCGCCTGCCCGGTCTGGCTGCCATGACGGTGCTGGCTTCGGGTGCCGTGGTGCTGATCTACAACCCGGTGGCGTTGGCCACGGTGTACGGCGAAGTCGCCCGGGAACGCAGTCGCAAGGACAGCGAGGCCGCAGCCGAGGCGCACGACCTGGGCCGGGTCGAAGCCGCGGCGCCACAGTCGACACCCCTGGTGCTGGTGGTGGACGACTCCATCACCGTGCGCCGAGTCACGCAGCGCCTGCTGTTACGCGAAGGCTATCGGGTCGCACTGGCGGTGGACGGACTGCAGGCGCTGGAGCGGCTGCAGGAGGAGTTGCCCACGGTGGTGCTGAGTGACATCGAAATGCCGCGCATGGACGGTTTCGATCTGGCGCGCAATATCCGTGCAGACGAACGCACGCGGGAGCTGCCCATCATCATGATCACCTCGCGCATTGCCGACAAGCATCGCCAGCACGCCATCGAACTCGGCGTGAACCACTATCTGGGCAAGCCTTACCCAGAAGACGAGTTGCTCAATCTGGTGCGTCACTACTGTGAGCTGGCGCTGACCGAATAGCGCCATAGCGCAGCAGGGTACGCGCCCGCGCCGCGTCGTGCTCGACGATGGGGCGCGGGTAATTTTTCCCCAGTTCCACACCGGCCATGGTCAGTTGCATGGGCGTGGCCTTCCAGGGCGCGTGCAGCAGCTTGTTCGGCAGTTCGGCCAACTGGGGCAGGTAGCGCCGTATGAACTTGCCTTGAGCGTCGAATTTTTCGCTCTGGCTGGTCGGATTGAAGATACGAAAGTAGGGCTGGGCGTCGCAACCGCTGGAACTGGCCCATTGCCAGCCGCCGTTGTTCGCCGACAGGTCGAAATCGATGAGTTGTTCGGCAAAGTAGCGCTCGCCCCAGCGCCAGTCCAGCCCCAGGTCTTTCACCAAAAAACTCGCCACCACCATGCGCAGCCGGTTGTGCATATAGCCGGTCCGGTTCAGCTGCACCATGGCGGCGTCCACCAGCGGATAGCCGGTGCGGGCCTGGCACCAGGCGGCAAAGCGCGTCTGCGCCCGTTCCCCTTCCTCCCATTCGATGCGGTCGTATTCCGGCTTGAAGGCGCCCTGCACCACGTGCGGGAAATTGCTCAGGATCTGCGCGTAGAAATCGCGCCAGATCAGCTCGCTCAGCCAGACGCTGGCGCCTTCGTTGCCAGATTTGGCGAGCGGGTGCGCGGCCCGCGCCAGCGCGCGAATCGAAATTGTGCCAAAGCGCAGGTGCACGCTCAGGTAGCTCGGACCCTTGAGCGCCGGGAAGTCCCGCGTCTCTTGATAGTGCTCGATGCGCGTCAGGAAGTCCGCCAGCAACGCTTGGGCGCCGGCGCTGCCGGGGGTCACTTTCAGTTGCGTCAGATTGCTGGGCAAAAAGCCCAGCTGTTGCAGGCTGGGCAGAGTCTGCCGGTTGGGGGGGCGGGGCGCGAGCCGGGCTGTGCACGCTTCGCTGGCAAAGGGTTTCAGGTGTTGCGCCGTGACCCGCTTCAGCCAAGCGTTCTTGTAGGGCGTAAAGACGCGGTAGGGCTGACCCGTCGCTGTGAGCAACTCGCGGCGCTCGAACACCACATGGTCCTTGCAGCTGTGCCAGGCCACGCCCTGCCGCCTGAGGCGCGCCTGCACATCGGCATCGCGTGCCAGCGCCAGCGGCTCGTCGTCGTGGTTGGCAAAAACCGCTTGCACACCCAGCGACTTCACAGTCTCTTCCACGGCATCCGCGGCCAGCGCATGGCAGACGATGAGGCCCGCGCCAGCGACGCCCGAACCGGCGCGCAGGTCCTGGTCCAGCGCCTGCAGCGATGCCAGGATGAATTCGACCCGCCGGTCGGCGCGCGGCAGTGGGTCCAGAATCTCGCGGTCAAAGACAAACAGGCAATGCAGCCGTTCGCAGCGCGCCAGGGCCTGGGCCAGCGCGGCATTGTCGGCCAGGCGCAGGTCGCGCCGGAACCACATCAGGCCTGTGGTGTAAGTCGCTTCATTGTTCACCGTTAAAATTCCCCCATGTCAGCCGATTCTGCCTCCATCAACCTGACGCATCACTTCCTGATCGCCATGCCCGGTCTGGAGGATGAGATATTCGCCCGCAGCGTCGTCTACCTGTGCGAGCACAGCGAGCGCGGCGCGCTCGGCCTGGTCATCAACAAGCCCAGCGACATCAATCTGCAAAGCCTGTTCGACAAGGTGGAACTGCCCTTGGGGCGTCTGGACCTGACGGACACGCCGGTGTTCCAGGGGGGGCCGGTGCAGACCGAGCGCGGTTTTGTACTGCACGAGGCGTTTTCCCGCGGCGACGCGGCTGGGGCCGAGCCCGGCTACTTGTCCACACTGGCGATTCCGGGTGGCTTGGAAATGACGACCTCGCGCGATGTGCTCGAGGCCATGTCGGGCGGCGCCGGGCCGCGCAGGGTGCTGGTCTCGCTGGGTTACTCGGCCTGGGGTCGGGGCCAGTTGGAGTCCGAGTTGGCGGAAAACAGTTGGCTTACCGTGAACGCCGACGCGTCGGTGATTTTCGACACACCGGTCGCGCAGCGCTATGACCGCGCGCTGAGCCTGCTGGGCGTGCACGCCTGCATGCTGTCCTCGGTGGCAGGACACGCATGACGGCAGCGCTCGTTCCCATGGCGCACAGCGTCCCGGCCGAGCTGCAATCTTTTCTGGCATTCGATTTCGGTCTCAAGCGCACCGGTGTCGCGGTGGGCAATCGGCTCACCGGCAGCGCCACGCCGCAGCCCACCCTCAAGGCCGAGGGCGACGCCCGCTTTGCCCTGGTGCAGGCCCGCATCAAGGAGTGGCAACCCGACGCGCTGGTGGTCGGTGTGCCCTTTCACCCCGATGGCGCGAGCCACGACAACACCGCGCGCGCGCAGCGCTTTGCGCGCCAGTTGCGAGGCCGTTTCGGCTTGCCGGTGTTTGAGGTGGACGAACGCTACAGCACCACCGAAGCGCTGGAGTCGGGTGCAAAAGACGCCGACGCGGCATCGGCCTGCATCATCCTCGAGCAATTCCTGAGAAACCTGAAACCTTGCGGGACAGCGCCTTAGTGCTGGCCGCAACCGACTAGAAAAGGACCTTCATGACTTCATTGACACTCGACGCCGAGGCCTTGTACCGCGAGCTGCTGCGCGGCGTGCGCCAGATTTGCACGGTGCAGACCCGCCTCGTGGGCATCACCTCGGGCGGCGCCTGGCTGGCGCAGCGCCTGCACGCCGACATGCAACTGGACGGCGCGCCGGGGGTGATTTCCTCGGTCATGCACCGCGACGATTTCGCCAGTCGTGGACTGGCCGCCGGTGGGCAGACGGTGCTGCCGTTTGACGTGAACGGCGCCGACATTCTGATTCTGGACGACGTGCTTTTCACCGGGCGCACACTGCGCGCCGTCATCAACGAGTTGTTCGACTATGGCCGCCCGGCGCGGGTGCAACTGGCGGTGCTGGTGGACCGGGGCGGGCGCGAACTGCCGATACAGGCCGACTTTGCGGCGGCGCGCGTGGCACTGCCGGCACACCAGTCCCTGTCACTGGCGCGCTCCGATGCCGGGGACTTCAGTTTTCAGGTGAAGGAGCGCAAATCATGCTGAGAGTTCGCAACCCCCAGTTGAACAAGCATGGTGAGCTGGTGCACCTGCTGTCCACCGAAGGCCTGTCCAAAGCCCTGCTGACGCAGATCCTGGACACCGCCGCCAATTTTGTGAGCGTGAGCGACCGCGAGGTCAAGAAGGTGCCGTTGCTGCGCGGCAAAAGCGTCTTCAACCTGTTCTTCGAGAACTCCACGCGTACCCGCACCACCTTCGAGATTGCCGCCACGCGGCTGAGCGCCGACGTCATCAACCTGGACATCTCGCGCTCTTCCGCTGCCAAGGGCGAGTCGCTGCTCGACACCATTGCCAACCTGAGCGCCATGGCGGCCGACATCTTCGTCGTGCGCCACAGCGAGTCCGGTGCGCCCTACCTGATCGCCCAGCATGTGGCACCGCATGTGCACGTCATCAACGCCGGCGACGGGCGCCACGCGCACCCGACGCAGGGCTTGCTCGACATGTACACCATCCGGCATTACAAGAAAGATTTCAGCAACCTCACGGTGGCCATCGTGGGCGACGTGCTGCACTCGCGCGTGGCGCGCTCGGACATCCATGCGTTGACCACGCTGGGTTGCCCCGAGGTGCGCGTGGTCGGACCGAAAACCCTGGTGCCGACGGACTTGGCGCCGATGGGCGTGCGTGTCTGCCACACGCTGGAGGAGGGCATCAAGGGCGCCGACGTGGTGATCATGCTGCGCCTGCAAAACGAGCGCATGAGCGGCGCCTTGCTGCCCTCGTCGCAGGAGTTCTTCCAGAGCTTCGGCCTTACGCCGGAGAAGCTGGCCTGGGCCAAACCGGACGCGATCGTGATGCACCCCGGACCCATCAATCGCGGGGTGGAAATCGATTCGGCCGTGGTCGACGGTGGTCAGAGCGTGATCCTGCCTCAGGTCACCTTTGGCATTGCAGTACGCATGGCAGTGATGGGCATCGTCGCGGGGAATGAAGCATGAAGATACTGGTACGTGGCGCGCGGGTGATCGATCCCGCAAGCGGTTTTGACGCGGTGGCCGACGTGGCGGTGGCCGCCGGACGCATTCTCGCGATCGGGGATATCGCCCGGGATTTTGTGCCGAACAAGGTGATCCCCGGCGAGGGCTGTCTGCTACTGCCGGGGCTGGTGGATCTGGCGGTGCGCCTGGGTGAGCCGGGACACGAACACGAGGGCATGCTGGACAGCGAGATGGCTGCGGCCGTGGCCGGGGGCATCAGCAGCGTCGTCTGTCCGCCCGACACCGATCCGGTGCTGGACGAGCCAGGCCTGGTGGAGATGCTGAAATTTCGCGCCGAGCGCCTGCACCGCGCGCGGGTTTTCCCACTGGGTGCGCTGACCCGCGGCCTGCAGGGTGAAGTGCTGACCGAAATGGTTGCACTGAGCGAAGCCGGCTGCGTCGGTTTCAGCCAGGCCGATGTGGCGCTGGGCAACACCCAGGTGCTGCAGCGCGCGCTGCAATACGCCAGCACCTTTGGCTACAGCGTCTGGCTGCGGCCTCAGGAACTGCACCTGGGCCAGGGTGTGGCGGCGAGCGGCGCACTGGCCACGCGCATGGGCTTGAGCGGCGTGCCGGTGGCGGCCGAAACCATTGCCCTGCATGTGATCTTCGAACTCATGCGCGGCACGGGCGCGCGCGTGCACCTGTGCCGTCTGAGCAGCGCCGCCGGCGTGGAACTGGTGCGCCAGGCGAAACTTGACGGACTGGCTTTGAGCTGCGACGTGAGCATCAATTCGCTGCACCTGACGGAACTGGACATCGGCTACTTCGACAGCCGGGCCCGGTTGAGCCCGCCGCTGCGCACACAGCGCGACCGCGATGCGCTGCGCGCGGCCCTGGCCGACGGCACCATCGACGCTTTGGTGTCCGGCCACACGCCGGTGGCCGAGGACGCCAAGATGCTGCCCTTTGCCGAAGCCGAACCCGGCGCCACTGGCATGGAGTTGCTGCTGAGCCTGGCGTTGAAGTGGAGTCGTGACGACGGGGTAAGCCTGCAGCGCGCCTTGGCGGTGATCACCAGCGCGCCTGCCAGCGTGCTGGGCGGCGCCTTGAACACCCTGCAGTCCAGCATCGGTCGGCTGGGCGTGGGCGGCATGGCCGACCTGTGCCTGTTCGATCCTGACGACGCCTGGACGGTGCAGCCGCAAGCGCTGCGCAGCCAGGGCAAGCACACGCCGTTTTCCGGCTATGAATTGCCGGGTCGGGTGCGCTGCACTTTGGTGGGCGGACAGGTCGCGTTCGAGGCATGAGCGCAAAGCCGCTGAACCGCTGCGCGACTGCGTGCCTTACAGGCCCGCCGCTGCACGCAGCGCATGTGCTTTGTGGCTACGGCCGGCCCGATGGGCCTTAACTTGGCTGCGCCAAGTTAGCCTGCGCCGCAAGTCGGCTGAACCGCTGCGCGGTTGCGGTCCTTACAGGCCCGCCGCTGCACGCAGCGCTTGTGCTTTGTGGCTACGGCCGGCCCGATGGGCCTTAACTTGGCTACGCCAAGTTAGCCTTCGCCGCAAGTCGGCTGAACCGCTGCGCGGTTGCGGTCCCTACAGGCCCGCCGCTGCACGCAGCGCAGCCGCCTTGTCTGTCCGCTCCCAGGTGAACTCGGGTTCTTCGCGGCCGAAGTGGCCGTAGGCGGCGGTCTTTTCGTAGATCGGACGCAGCAGGTCGAGCATCTGCACGATGCCCTTGGGGCGCAGGTCGAAGTGCAGGTTCACCAGGGCGGCAAGTTGGTCGTCCGGGATCACGCCCGTGCCTTCCGTGTAGACCGTGACGTTCATGGGGCGGGCCACGCCGATTGCGTAGGCCACCTGGATCTGGCATTGCTTGGCCAGACCGGCGGCCACGATATTCTTGGCGACGTAACGCGCGGCATAGGCGGCCGAGCGGTCGACCTTGCTCGGGTCCTTGCCACTGAACGCGCCGCCGCCGTGCGGGCAAGCGCCGCCGTAGGTGTCGACGATGATCTTGCGTCCGGTCAGGCCGCAGTCGCCCTGGGGACCGCCGATGACGAAGCGCCCGGTGGGGTTGATCAGGTACTTGGTATCGGCGGTGAGCCATTCCTTGGGCAGCACGGGCTTGATGATTTCCTCACGCACGGCTTCGTAGAAAGCTTCGGTCATCTTGTGACCCAGGCTCATCTCGGGCGAATGCTGGCTCGACAGCACGACGGTGTCGATGCTGTGCGGCTTGCCGTCGACATAACGCATCGTCACCTGGCTCTTGGCGTCGGGACGCAGGAAAGGCAGGCGCCCGTCCTTGCGCAGTTGCGCCTGGCGCTCCACCAGTCGGTGCGCGTAGTAGATGGGCGCCGGCATGAGTTCGGGGGTTTCGTCGCATGCGTAACCGAACATCAGACCCTGGTCGCCGGCACCGGTGTTCAGGTGGTCGTCGCTGGCATGGTCCACGCCCTGTGCGATGTCGTTGCTCTGCTTGTCATAGGCCACCAGTACGGCGCAGCCCTTGTAGTCGATGCCGTAGTCGCTGTTGTCGTAACCGATGCGTTTGAGCGTGTCGCGCGCCACCTGGATGTAGTCGACATGCGCGTTGGTGGTGATTTCACCCGCGAGCAGAACCAGGCCGGTGTTGCACAAGGTTTCAGCAGCGACACGGCTGAGGGGATCCTGCTTGAAGATGGCGTCAAGAATGGCATCCGAGATCTGGTCGGCCACCTTGTCGGGGTGACCTTCGGAGACGGACTCGGAAGTGAAGAGAAAATCGTTCGCCATGGGGGCTCCTGAAGTTTGACGGTGGGGCGCTGCCGACCGCTCTTTGGAGCCTGGGCGAACGCTTTAGCAGAATTTTTTAGTGGTCCGTGTTCCGGTCCGTGTCGCCCTGCAAGTTGCTCAAGTTAACTCAGCGACAGTCAATTTTAACCTCGTGCGCATTCCCCTCCCGCGCGGCAGGGCCGGGCGGCGCGTCCCGCTCGGGCGGGTGCACTAGACTTGACCCAGCATGGTTTCAATTTTCAAGCTTTTTTCCCGGCTGCCTCTGTGGCTGCTGCACGCCCTTGGCTGGGCCTTGGGCTGGTTGGTGTTTATCGTTTCGCGGCCCTACCGTCAGCGCTTTCTGGCCAACATTGCACGGGCGGGTTACCGCTTTTCCCAGGTGCGGGGCGCCGTGGGGCAAGCCGGGCGCATGACGGCCGAATTGCCGCGATTGTGGTTTGGCGCGCCGGTTCCGGTGCTTTGGCCCGACACCCAGGCAGTGGATCGAGCAAACAGCAGCGCCCAGGGCATTGTCTTTTTGACGCCGCACATGGGTTGTTTCGAAATCACCGCGCAGGCCGTGGCACAACGCTACAGCGAGCGCCACGGGCCTCTGACCGTGTTGTACCGCCCGGCCCGTAAGGCCTGGTTGACCGAACTGGTGACAGTCGCGCGCCGGCGCCCCGGACTGCAGGCCGTGCCGACGAATCTGACGGGTGTGCGCCTGATGATCAAGGCCCTGCGCCAGGGGCAGGCGGTGGGCCTGCTGCCCGATCAGGTGCCGCCCTTTGGGATGGGCCAGTGGGCGCCTTTTTTTGGTCACGACGCCTACACCATGACGCTGAGCGCGCGCCTGGCCCAGCAGACCGGCGCCACGGTGCTGCTCGCCTGGGGCGAGCGGCTTTCCCGGGGGCGGGGCTACGTCATGCACTTTCGCGAACTGGCCGAGCCACTGTCGGCGCAACTGGAGGCCGCCGTGCTGCAGGTCAACCAGGAAATGGAGCGACTGATCCGCGAATGCCCGCAGCAATACCTGTGGGGCTACGCGCGCTACAAGCAGCCGCGGCAGGAGGCCTGATGCTGGCACACCTGGGCATCTTTTTACTGCGCTGCCTGGCCCTGCTGCCCTTGCCGGTGCTGCGCGCACTGGGTTGGTTGCTCGGTTGGCTGCTGTACGTCCTGGCAGTATCGCGCCGACGCGTTGCCATGATCAATTTGGCGCTGTGTTTCCCGCGACTCGGCAGCGCGCAACGGCGCCGCTTGACGCAGCGCTCCTTCGTCTGCTTTGCCCAGGCCTGGCTGGACCGGGCTTGGCTGTGGCACGGCAGCGCTGCTTGCACGCAGCGCCGGTTGCGCCTGTGCGGGGATCTTCAGGCCTTGCAGGGCAGTGAACCCGTGGTCATTTTTTCACCACACTTTGTCGGACTGGACGCCGGTTGGACCGCGTTGACGCAGTGCGTGCCGCGGCGCTTCACGACGATCTTCACGAACCAGCCGAATCCGGTGCTCAATGACTGGGTGTTGCGCGGGCGCCAGCGCTTTGGCCGGGTGAAACTTTTTGACCGCGAGGACGGCGTCAAAACCATTGTGGCAGCGCTGCGTGCGGGTGACCCCTTGTACCTGCTGCCTGACATGAACTACGGACCTGCAGAGTCGATTTTCGTGCCCTTCTATGGCCAGGCCGCAGCCACCGTGCCATCGCTGTCGCGCTTTGCCAAATTGGGCCGCGCCAAGGTCATCCCCGTGGTGTCGCGCATGACGCGCAGCGGTTACGACGTCGAGGTGATGTCGCCCTGGGTCGACTACCCCACGGACGACGTTGTTGCCGACACGGCAATGATGAACCAACGCCTGCAGGACTACATCGACACCATGCCCGAACAGTATTTCTGGGTGCACAAGCGTTTCAAGACCAGGCCGGCGGGCCAGCCATCGGTCTACTGACGGAACAAGGCACTCAGCCGCCGCCCACGGGCGGCAGGGGTTCAGCCCTGCGGATCGGCTGCCGGTGCATCGGCCGCAGGCGCTGCCGCTTCGATTGCCGGGCGGGTTGGCTTTTCCGCTTTCACCGGCGGATGCGCCCACTGCCAGAGCAGTTCGGCGACTTCGTCCACACCCTGTTTCTTCAGCGCGGAAAAGAGCTTCACGCTGCCGCCGCCGGCCTGCAGTTGCATGATGGACAGGGCCTTGGCGGCTTCGGTCTTGTTCAGCTTGTCGGCCTTGGTCAACACCACCAGGAATTTCAAACCCTCTTCCACCCTGGGACGCACCACGTCGAGCAGGATCTCGTCGAGTTCGGTGAGTCCGTGGCGCGGGTCGCACATCAGCACGATGCCGGTGAGGTTTTCCCGCGTCACCAAATAATTCGCCATCACCTGCTGCCAGCGCCATTTGTCGGCCTTGGGGACTGCGGCATACCCATAGCCCGGCAAGTCGGCAAGCACGGCGTCGGTGACGCCCTGCTTGCCCAATGAGAACAGGTTGATGCTCTGCGTGCGCCCCGGCGTCTTGGAGGCGAAGGCCAGGCGCTTTTGCTGGGTGAGCGTGTTGATGCAGGTCGACTTGCCGGCGTTGGACCGTCCGACAAAGGCGATCTCCGGCACCTGCAATTCGGGCAGGAATTTCAGCTCGGGCGCCGTGGTCAGAAATTTGGCGGTGTGCATCCACCCCATGGCGATCACGGCGGCCGACGCGCTGGCTGTCTTTTGGGGGGCGTGTGCAGGGTCTGAAGCAGCGCGCGTTGGAGTGTGGGTCATGCGATTGGCGAAGTCTTGGGGGCCCTCATTGTAGAATCACGGGGTTTTGTGCCAACCCACTGATGTCAAAAATATGAAGTCGCTCGCCTCTTTGCTCGTGTTTGCCTGCGTGGCCATCACCTCGATTGCCCCGGCTGCTGCCCAGGAAAAACCGGCTGCCCCAGCGGTGGCTCCCGCGGCGGCCCATGCTGCCGCGCCAACTGCGGCCAAGCCCGATCTGGCCAAGGGTGAAGCCACCTTTGCCGCGATTTGCGCCGCCTGCCACGGTCCGGACGCCAATTCCATGATCCCGGTAAACCCCACGCTGGCACAGCAGCACCCGGAGTATCTGATCAAGCAATTGACCGAATTCAAATCCGGACTGCGTGCCAACCCCATCATGATGGGCATGGCGTCCACTTTGGCGACCGCTGACGATGTGAGGAACGTGGCCTACTTCGCGGCTTCCAAGACCGCCAAGCCGGGCGCCGCCAAGGACAAGGAACTGATCGTGCTGGGCGAACGTATTTTCCGCGGCGGGGTGGCAGATCGTCAGATCCCGGCTTGCGCGGGCTGCCACAGCCCGAACGGCGCCGGCATTCCGGCGCAGTACCCGCGCCTCAAAGGCCAGCAGACCGATTACACGGTGGCGCAGTTGACGGGCTTTCGCGACGGCGTGCGCAAGAACAGTTTGCAGATGAGCCAGGTGGCGGCCAAGCTCAACGATCGCGAGATCAAGGCCCTGGCCGATTACATTTCTGGCTTGCAGTAATTCCTGCCAGCGCGCCGGCAGCCAAGCCGGCGGAACTCTACGCGACAACAAGCGGGTCATTTACGGATGACCCGCTTTTTTTTATGGCAATCTGTAAGATTCCCTGGATAACGCCGACTGACAGCGAACTTCTCAAGGATTTGCCATGCTCATCAAGACCCAGCGCGACGGCTTCCAACTTGCCCGCGCAGACGAACTGACGCCGCAGTCGGTGTACGAGGGCCGCAGAGACCTGCTGAAACTTCTGGCCACAGGTGCCGCGGGCATGAGTCTGGCAGCCTGGGCCGGCCGCGAGGCTCACGCGCAGGCTGTGCGTCCCAACAAACTCGCGCCCTTGCCGGGTGGCCGTTCAGCAGTGGCCGGCGCCGTGACGATGGACAAGGCGACGACCTATGCCGACGCCAGCAGCTACAACAATTTTTACGAGTTCGGCACCGACAAGGCTGATCCGGCGAAGAACGCCCATACGCTGCGCACCACACCCTGGACCGTGGAAGTTGAAGGCCTGGTGAAGAAGCCGTCGCGCTTCAGCCTGGAGGATCTGCTGCGCCTGTCGCCGATGGAGGAGCGCATTTATCGCTTGCGCTGCGTCGAAGGCTGGTCCATGGTCATTCCTTGGGTCGGCTATTCGCTGAACGAACTCATCAAGAAGGTGGAGCCGCTGGGCAGTGCCAAATACGTCGAGTTCGTCACCCAGGCGGACCCCAAGACCATGCCTTTTGTCGGCTCGCGCGTGCTGGACTGGCCCTATGTGGAAGGTCTGCGCATGGACGAGGCCATGCACCCGCTCACGCTGCTGGGCTTTGGCATGTACGGCGAAGTTTTGCCGAACCAGAACGGCGCCCCGGTGCGTCTGGTGGTGCCGTGGAAGTACGGCTTCAAGAGCGCCAAGACCCTGGTGAAAATCCGTTTTACCGAGCGTCAACCCGCCACTGCCTGGAACCACGCGGCGGCCAGTGAATACGGTTTCTACTCGAACGTGAATCCTGCGGTCGATCATCCGCGCTGGAGCCAGGCCACGGAGCGGCGCATTGGCGAGGACGGGCTGTTTGCCAAGAAGCGCAAGACCTTGATGTTCAATGGCTATGAAGCCCAGGTCGGCCAGTTGTACGCCGGCATGGATCTGAAGAAGCTGTTCTGATGTTGCCGCTGCGCGCCTGGGTGGCGCACCGCTTTGCCAAGCCGGTGCTGTTTGGCTTGTGTCTGCTGCCCATGCTCTGGTTGTTCAGCCGCGCAGCCCTGGAGCAACTGGGGGCGAATCCGGCCGAGGCGCTGATTCGCGCCAGCGGCGACTGGACGCTGCGCGCCCTTTGCCTGGTGCTGGCGGTGACGCCCTTGCGGGTCATGACACGCACGCCGGCGCTGGCAAGGTTTCGTCGCATGTTGGGCCTGTTCGTGGCCTTTTATGCCCTGCTCCATTTGCTGGCCTACAGCGGTTTTGACATGGGTTTCGACCTCGATGACATAGTTCGGGACATTGTGAAGCGGCCCTTCATCCTGGTGGGCTTCAGCGCCGCCGTGCTGCTGAGCCTGCTGGCGCTGACATCCTTCAACCGCGCCATCCGTTTCCTGGGTGGTCGGGGCTGGCAGTTGTTGCACAAGGCTGTACACGTCATCGCCTTGCTGGCGCTGCTGCATTTTTTCTGGATGCGTGCCGGCAAGAACAACTTTGCCGAGGTTTTCGTCTATGCCGCCATCATCGCGGCGCTGTTGGGTTGGCGCTTGCGCCAAGCGCTGCGCAAGCGCTCTGCAGCGCCACTGGGCGCGCTGCCGCACTGATCGGTTTACGGGCTGATGCGTGCCGTGGGCAACTGGTAGTCGCGCTCGTCAAACAGGTCGATGCCACAGCTCAGGGTGTCGATCCAGTCGAAAAATTCATTGATCGCGGTCTGTCCGACGATCGGTGCGCCGTGCTGGGGCACCAGCATTTCGATATCCAGGCGTCGCGCCATCTTGACCCAGAGTCGCAGGATCTTTCCCGAGGCCATGTAGCGGCGGTGAAATCCCTCCATCAAGGGGATATGCGGTGCCAGTCGGGTGATTGGAGTTTGCGCCTGTCTGCCCGACATCATGGATACGCCCAGATCGCCGGTGAACAGGATGCGGCTGATCGGGTCGTAAAAGTGGAAGTTACCCTCGGCATGCATGAAGTGCGCCGGCACCAGCCAGAGTTCACTCATTCCCAGTGGCAGTTTGCCACCGGCATCGGGCACGGCGATGACCCGGCCGGTGGTCTTGCCGACCTTGGTGAAGTGCGGAGCGAAACGCTCCCAGATGGTGGAAATGACCAGCTTTGCCGGCGTGGAGGTCAGCCAGCGGTCGAGCGCCGCAATGATGTCCGGGTCCGCGTGCGAGGCGACGATATAGGACAGCTTTTGCGGCGGGAAATACTTGGACATGGTCAGCAACAGCGTGTTGAACGCGAGGTTGCCACCCGGGTCGATGACCGCGCCCGTGCCGTGGTCCACGATCAGGAACTGATTCGACTGCACCGCCTGTTCGTCTTCCTCCACCAGATCGGTGAACATCAGGCAGGCGTGGTTCGCGTCTCGGTAGAGCTCAATCGACATGGGTGCTTTCGGCGGGTTCTTGGTCGCGAGGCCGGTTGTGAAACGAGGTCATCGCGCATCGTAGCAGCTTGCACCTCAGGAAGCAGGCAGGATTTCCCCGGCAAAACAGGTCTGTGCGGTCTCGCGAGCCCGGACGAGGCTGCTGCGGTCTTCATGCACCAAGACCTCGGCCGCGCGGCCGCGCGTGTTGTAGTTGCTGGCCATGCTCATGCAGTAAGCGCCGGCCGAAAGCACGGCGAGCAAATCCCCGGCTTGCACCGCCAGTTCGCGGTCGTGGCCGATCCAGTCGCCGCTTTCGCACACCGGACCGACGACATCCCAGCTTGCTACCGGCGCCGGTGCATTGGACGACAACGGGATGATGGCGTGGTAGGCCTGGTACATGGCGGGGCGCGGCAAGTCGTTCATGGCCGCGTCGATGATGCAGAAATTCTTTTCTTCACCGGGTTTCAGGTAGAGCACCTCGGTCAGGCACACGCCGGCGTTGCCCACCAGCGAGCGCCCAGGCTCCACCATGAACTGCCGGTCGCCAAAGCCGCGTGCATCCAGCCTGGCCAGCAGATGGGTCCACAGCGTATCTGCGGCCGGTGGAGTGTCGGCGTTGTAGTCGATGCCCAGGCCACCGCCGAAGTCGATGTGCTGCAGCGCAATCCCGGCCGCCTCAATGTCCTGCACCAGGTCCAGCATGCGATCCACGGCGTCCAGGTAGGGCAGTTCCTGCGTGATCTGCGAGCCGATATGGCAGTCGATGCCGACCACGCGCAGGCCTGGGAGCGCGGCTGCACGACGATAAGTCTGCAATACGCGTTCGTGCGCCACGCCGAACTTGCTGCCCTTGAGTCCGGTGGAGATGTAGGGATGGGTTTGGGGGTCGACGTTGGGATTGACGCGGATGCTGACCTGTGCCCGCTGGCCCATGGACAGGGCAACGTCATTGAGCACTTCGAGTTCGGCTTCGCTCTCCACGTTGAAGCAGGCAATGCCGGCTTCCAGAGCCTGGCGCATTTCCGCGCGGGTCTTGCCCACGCCGGAAAAAATGACCTTGGCGCAATCGCCCCCCGCCGCGATCACGCGCAGCAGTTCCCCCCCGGAGACGATGTCAAAGCCGCAACCCGCCTGGGCAAACACCTGCAGCACCGCCAGGGATGAGTTGGCTTTCATGGCGTAGCAAATGAGGGCCTTGCGTCCCTGAAAGCCGCGCTGGTAAGCCGCGAGTGCAGCCAGCATGGCGCCCTTGGAATAGACGTACAGGGGCGTGCCGTGGCTGCGCGCCAGATCGGCCAGTCGCACACCCTCGAGAAAAAGCTCGTCGTCGCGGTAGGCCAGCTGAGGCTGGCCGGGAAGAATGGCAGGGGTCATGGTGGGGCACTGGCAGCGGGCCTAGCGGCCTCGCCGGTTGTCGTGGGCCGGGCGCCGGGGCGCTGCGGGGCAGAGGCGGAGGGGCGCGCTGGAACGGCTGTTGCTGTGCTGGGCAGGTACAGCGCACCCTTTTGCCCGCATCCACCCAGCGCCGCCACAACGACGCCAAGGGCAATCCAGCTGATTAAAATTTGCAACCTATGGAACATCCACAAATTGTAATGACCGATACGCAGTTTCTCGACCAGGCCGAGCGACTTCTTCAAACTGTTGAGTCGTGCTGCGACCGGCTCAATGACCAGACCGACGCCGATATCGACAACCAGCGTGTCGGCGCCATGATCACGCTGACCTTTCCCAACGCCAGCCAGATCATCGTGAATCTGCAAAAGCCTTTGCAGGAAATCTGGCTGGCCGCACGCTCGGGCGGCTACCATTTTCGCTTTGACGCAAAGTCCTGGCAGGACAGCAAGGGACAAGGCGAATTTTTTGCGGTATTGACACGGTGCGCCAACGAACAGTCAGGCTCGGTGCTGTCTTTCATGCCCTGAATCAGTTCTTGAACAGGTCGAGGATTTTCTTTTTCTCGTCGGCCGGTGGCAGCGTTGCTGGCGCAGTCGGGGTCTCGGCGGCTGCACCCTTGTCGTGCAGCCCCAGGCTGGTGACCCCCGCGCCGCGCACATACTCGTCGTAATACCACTCGTTGCCGACACGCAGCACGCCCTCCGGTGCGCTCAGTTCGGCCACGGGAACGCCGCGTAGCGCGGTTTCCATGAAACTGATCCACACCGGCAAGCTGAGTCCCCCGCCGGTTTCCGTGGCGCCGAGTTTGCGTGGCGTGTCGTAACCGATCCAGGTCGCCGCCACCAAGCTGGGCTGGTAGCCGACGAACCAGGCGTCCATCGAGTCGTTGGTCGTCCCGGTCTTGCCGTAGAGGTCGGGGCGCTTCAGCGTCGCCTGGGCGCGCGCCGCGGTGCCGATGCTGGTGACGCTTTGCAGCAGGCTGCTCATCATGAAGGCATTGCGCGCATCGATGGCACGCACCGTCTCGTCCAACGCCGGCGGCGCGGTCTGCACCAGCAGCTTGCCCTTTTGTTCGGTGACGCGCGCCACCAGCCAGGGGTTCACGCGAAAGCCGCCATTGGCAAAAACGGCGTAGCCTGTGGCCATCTGCATCGGTGTGACCGAGCCCGCGCCCAGCGCCATGGTGAGGTAGGCCGGGTGCTTGTCGGCATCAAAGCCAAAGCGCGTGATCCACTCCTGCGCATAGGGCGCGCCGATGGCGTTCAGGATTCGAATGGAGATCATGTTCTTGGACTTGGCCAAGCCGGTGCGCATGGACATGGGTCCCTCGTACTTCTGGTCGTAGTTCTTGGGTTCCCAGGGCTGCCCGCCGGTGACGCCGGCGTCAAAGAACAACTCGGCATCGTTGATGACGGTGCTGGGCGTGAAACCTTTTTCGAGGGCCGCGGAATAGATGAAGGGTTTGAAGCTGGAGCCGGGCTGACGCCAGGCCTGGGTCACATGGTTGAACTTGTTCTTGTCGAAATCAAAGCCGCCCACCATCGCCTTGATGGCGCCGTCGCGCGGGTCCATTGCGACGAAGGCGCCTTCAACTTCGGGCAATTGGGTTATTTCCCAGGTGTTCTTCGGCGTCTTCACGACGCGGATGACGGCGCCGCGCCGGATCTTGATGTTGGGCGGCGCCTTCTCAGCCAGACCCGACTGCGCCGGTTTCAGGCCATCACCGACGATCTCCAGCGTCTCGCCGTTTTGCCGCACCGCCAGGATCTTCTTGGGGCCAGCGTCCAGCACGACTGCGGCCAGGACATCGCCATTGTCGGGATGTTCCGTCAGCGCCTCGTCCACTGCATCGTCAACTTCCTCAGGATCCACCGGCAGAGTGAAAAATTTCTCCGGTCCCCGGTACACCTGGCGGCGCTCGAAGTCCATGAGGCCACGGCGCAAGGCCTTGTAGGCGGCCTCCTGGTCCGCGCCCTTGAGCGTGGTGTAGACGTTGAGGCCACGGGTATAGGTTTCTTCGCCGTACTGCGCGAACATCAGTTGGCGCACGGTCTCGGCTACGTACTCGGCGTGCACGGCGTTGTCGTCCAGCGCGGTACGCAGCTTCAGGACTTCGGCTTTGGCGTTCGTTGCCTGCGCCGCTGTGATGAAGTCGTTGTCCAGCATGCGCTCGATGATGTAGAGCTGGCGCGAGCGGGCCCGCTTGGGGTTGCTGATCGGATTGAAGGCCGACGGTGCCTTGGGCAGACCCGCCAACATCGCCGCTTCGGCCACCGTGATGTCCTGCAGCGGCTTGCCAAAATAGGCTTCCGATGCAGCGGCGAAACCGTAGGCGCGGTTGCCCAGAAAGATCTGGTTCATGTAGATTTCCAGGATCTGATCCTTGCTCAGTTGGCTCTCGAGTTTGAATGTCAGCAGGATTTCGTAGATCTTGCGGGTGTAGCTTTTTTCCGCCGAGAGGTAGACGTTGCGCGCCACCTGCATGGTGATGGTGGAGGCGCCCTGGCTCTTGATGCGCCCCAGATTCGCCAGTGCCGCGCGCAGCACGCCCTTGTAATCGACGCCCCCATGGGAATAAAAGCGCGAATCCTCGATCGCCAGTACCGCATCCTTCATCACCTGCGGGATGTCCTGGATGCGGGTGAGGTGGCGTCGTTCTTCGCCAAATTCGCCGATCAACTGCCCTTCCGCTGTGAAGACGCGCAGCGGAAGTTTGGGGCGGTAGTCCGACAGGTCCGAGATGTCGGGCAGGTTCGGATAGGCTACGGCCAGCGCCACACCGATCAAAATCACCAGCGACGCCAGACCTGCGAGTGCCAGACCCATGCTCCAAAGGAGCAGGCGCACGGGCCAAGGAAGGCGCGCCATGCTGCCCGGCGGGCTTTGGTTGCTGGGGCTGGTGTTGGGGGGCTCGGGGTGCATGTAAAGTGTCTTGGTCGTGTGCGGGCCATTATAGAAATCGGCGGGCGAATAAATCCCTGATACGCTCAGGCCGGCAGTCAGTTGTGGGCGGCGTAGACTTTTGGCAACAATTAATTTGCTGCAAATTGTTAAAAACCTTTACTGAACAAAGAGCTTACTGCTACTATTAAAGTGATTTCTTAAGTTAGGGCAGCCGTAACACGGCGCGTTTTAGGGGACATTCTTGATCTCTTTGGGGTCGTTATTCAATCGACAGGCTGCTGCCATGGTGGGTCTGGACGTCAGTTCGTCCAGCGTCAAACTGGTGGAATTGGGGCGCGACAAGTCCGGCGCCCTGGTGCTCGAACACTGTGCAATCGAATTGCTCGAACGTGGCTGGGTGACCGACGGCAACATCGAAAAATTTGAAGAGGTCGCCGAAGCGATTCGCCGGGTTGTGAAGAAAAGCGGCACGCGTTGCCGCAACGTGGCGCTGGCCCTGCCACCTTCGGCCGTAATCACCAAAAAAATCATTCTTCCAGGCGGCCTGTCCGAGGCTGAACTGGAACTTCAAGTCGAATCCGAGGCGAATCAGTACATTCCGTTTTCCCTCGATGAGGTC
The DNA here is from genome assembly GCA_903830985.1 of uncultured beta proteobacterium. Classification (GTDB taxonomy): domain Bacteria; phylum Pseudomonadota; class Gammaproteobacteria; order Burkholderiales; family Burkholderiaceae_C; genus CAIKVZ01. The sequence goes on along the minus strand of CAIKVZ010000171.1, from coordinate 13,954 downwards.
AGCCTGGACTTTTATGTCATTGGCCCCAGCCCCAAGACCGAGGGCGACGTCGAAGTGTTGATTGCCGCGTCGCGCCGTGAGAAGGTGCAGGACCGGCAGGGCTTGGCCGAAGCCGCTGGGCTCAAAGCGGTGGTGGTGGACGTGGACACCTACGCCGCGAGGCTGGCCGCCGGTCGACTCATCGAAAACCTGCCCGACCAGGGTGTTGACACGCTGGTGGCGTTGTTCGAGATCGGCGCCTTCACCACCAGCCTTCAGGTATTGCGCAACGAAGAAGTGCTGTACGAGCGCGATCAGGCCTTTGGCGGCGCGCAACTCACGCAGTTGATCGTGCGGCAGTACGGTTTTTCCGCAGAAGAAGCGGAAATCAAGAAGCGCAGCGGCGACTTGCCGGACGATTACGAGGTCAGCGTGCTGCGACCTTTTGTGGAAAACATGGCCCAGGAGGCGAGTCGGGCCCTGCAGTTTTTCTTCACGACGACGCCACACAGCAAGGTCGGGCAAATTTTTCTGGCCGGCGGCGCTGCAGCTTTGCCTGGATTGTCTGACGCCGTGGCGCGTTTGGCTGCGGCACCTTGCACCGTGGTGAATCCGTTTGAAGGCATGGAAATTGGTCCGGCTGTGCGTGCCAAGAGGCTGCTCAACGAAGCGTCGTCCTACCTCACCGCCTGCGGTCTGGCCATGCGGAGGTTTACCCAGTGATCCTGATCAATCTGCTGCCGCACCGCGAGGCTGCGCGCAAACGCAAGCGGGAGGCGTTCAATCTTTTGATGGGTGCCGCAGCCTTGTTGGGCGGTTTGGTGGCGGGAACCATTTTTCTCTACTACCAGGCGCAGTTGGCCGACCAGCAGCAAAAGATCAACGTGCTGCAGGCCGAGAACAAGAAGCTTGACGGACAGATCAAGGATATCGCCGGTTTGCGAGCCGAAATCACCGCGTTGCGGGCGCGTCAGCAGGCGGTGGAAGACCTGCAATCCGACCGCAACCTGCCAGTGCACTTGCTCAATGAATTGGTCAAGCAATTGCCCGACGGCGTCTTCATCAGGACCATGCGCCAGGAAAACCAGAGCGTCACCCTGCAGGGGGTTGCGCAGTCGAACGAGCGTATTTCCGAACTGCTGCGCAATCTGGCGAACAATACGCCGTGGCTGTCGCGCCCCGATCTGGTGGAGATTGTTTCCGACACAGTGGCACTCGGTCCCAAGGACCAGCGACGGGTGGCGAAGTTCAACATCCGTGTGCGCCTGATGCGCACAAGTGAAGCACAGAAGGCTGCGTCGGCACCTCTGGTCAGCGCATCGGCTGCGAGTGCGGTCAAGGCGCCGGCCTCCTTGCCCTTGGCTCCAGTGAAACCCTAGCAACGCCATGGACATCAAGTTACCCCAAAAGATTGACTTTGCGGCCCTGCAGGAGCAGCTGCTTGGCCAGTTCCGCAACCTCAACCCCAAGGACCCCGCAACCTGGCCTTCATTGCCCCGCTACGCCCTGTTCTGTGTGGTGCTGGTGGTGGTGGTGGTCGTGCTCTGGTTTACCTGGCTCAATGGCTACGACGCGGAACTGGAAACCGAGCGCGCCAAGGAACTGACGCTGCGCGAGGACTACAAGAAGAAACTGGCCCAGGCGGTCAATCTGGATGTGTTGAGAAAGCAGCGCGAGCAGGTCCAGCAGTTCGTGACCCAGTTGGAAAAACAGCTGCCCAGCAAGGCCGAAATGGATGCGCTGCTGTCCGACATCAACCAGGCCGGCTTGGGCCGCAGTCTGCAATTTGAGTTGTTCCGCCCCGGACAGGTGGTGGTGAAGGACTACTATGCCGAGTTGCCCATTGCCTTGAAAGTCAGCGGTCGTTACCACGACATCGGTGCTTTTGCCTCGGACATCGCCAACCTGTCGCGCATTGTGACCCTGAACAACCTGGCGGTGGCGCCGCTCAAGGATGGCCTGCTTTCGATGGAGGCCACAGCCAAGACCTTTCGTTATCTGGATGCGAATGAGGTGGCGGCACAGCGCAAGGCGGCTTCGGCGCCGGCCGCAGGAGCGAAGAAATGAAGACCCTGAGGTTTTTGCCAGCGGTTCTGGCACTGGGTTTGCTGGGCGGTTGCGGCGCGTCCAGCCAGGAAGAGTTGCAGCAGTGGATGGCGGAACAGCGTAACCAGATCAAGGCCGGGGTTGAGCCTATCGTCGAGCCGAAGAAATTCGTGCCGCAGTTGTACACCCAGGGTGGAACCGTCGACCCGTACAGTCTGCAGAGACTGGCGCAGTCGATCAAGCGGGATTTGACACAGGTGGCCGACAACGCCGCGCTGCTGGCGCCCGAACTTGCACGGCGCAAGGAAGCGCTGGAGTCCTTCCCGCTTGACAGCGTGAGCATGGTGGGCAGCCTGAACAAGGGCGGCCAGCCGGTGGCCCTGTTACGCGTCGACAACCTGTTGTATCAGGTGCGCGAAGGTAACTATTTGGGGCAGAACTATGGGCGCGTTACCAAGATCGGTGAAACAGAACTGAGCTTGCGTGAGATTGCCCAGGACGCTTCCGGTGAGTGGATCGAAAGATCAGTCAAATTGCAGTTGCTAGAGAGCACAAAGAAATGAATATCCCAATCCTTTGTCCCCTGAAGATGCTGCAGCGCTCAGCCTTGCTGGCAGTGAGTATGGCCATGTCCCTGGCGGCGCAGGCGCAAAACGTGATCGAGTCGGTCAGCGGCGCGCTGCAGGGCGGCGTGGAGGTGGTGCGCATCGAACTGTCGCAACCCCTGCCGAACGCCCCTGCCGGCTTTGCCATCCAGTCGCCGGCGCGCATCGCCCTGGACTTCCCCGGTTTCACCAACGGACTGGGTCGCTCCACTGTGGAGATCAATCAGGGCAACCTCAAGTCCGTGAGCGTGGCTCAGGCCGGAGAGCGCTCGCGCGTGGTGCTGAATCTGAAGACGGCCACGACCTACAAAACGCAAACCGACGGCAAGACCTTGTTGGTCTTTCTGGACCCCGTAGCCAATGCCGTGCCCGCGGTGGTAAGCGCACCCGTTTTTGCCGAAAACCGCAATCGCGACACCTTGCCGCTCAAAGATCTCGATTTCAGGCGCGGACCCGACAACTCGGGCAAGGTTGTCGTGGCGCTGGCCAACAACCAGGTCGGAGTGGATATACGGCAACAGGGGCAAACCCTGGTCGTGGAATTCATGAAGTCGATACTTCCGGAAGGGCTGCGCCGTCGCCTGGATGTGTCGGATTTTGGTACACCGATTCAATCTGTCACGACCTTCCAGGTAGGCGACCGGGTACGCATGGTGATTGAGCCCACAGGGGCCTGGGAACACAGTGCCTACCAGAGCGACAGCCAGTTCGTGGTCGAGGTGCGGCCGCAAAAAGTGGATGCCGCCAAGCTGACCCAGGGCACCGGCTTTACGGGTGAAAAGCTGTCGCTGAACTTCCAGAACATCGAGGTCCGCGCGCTGCTGCAGGTGATCGCCGACTTCACCAACTTCAATATCATCACCTCGGATTCGGTCACGGGATCGGTGACGCTGCGCCTGAAGGACGTGCCCTGGGATCAGGCTTTTCAGATCATCATGGAAGCCAAGAGTCTGGGCATGCGCAAAACCGGAAACGTGCTGCTGATTGCGCCCAAGGATGAACTCGATGCAAAAACAAAGAAGGATTTGGAGGCCGCGGCAGCCATCCAGAATCTGGAACCCATGAAGACGCAATCCTTCCAGATGAACTACGCCAAGGCTGCGGACATTGCCGGCCAGATCAACGGAACAGGTGGTACCAGCGGCGGTAGCAGCAGCAGTAGCAGCAGCGGTGGTTCACGCATCCTGAGCACGCGCGGCAGCGTCATGGCCGAGCCGCGCACGAACCAGATCTTCGTCACCGACATCGCCATCAAGCTGGAACAGGTGCAAGCCCTGATCGCCAAGCTCGACATCGCCGTGCGCCAGGTGGTGATTGAAGCGCGCATCGTCGAGGCCTCGGACACCTTTGGCCGCTCCCTGGGCGTGCGCCTGGGCGGTGCCGATCTGCGGGCCGTCAAGGGCGGTGACGGTGGCTACCAACTGTCTGGCAACAACCGTATCGGATTTGGCACCAGCTACGGCAACGTTGTGGGCACGAGTGGCGCTGGCGGAACGGTCGACACCAGCGGCAATTTCGTCAATCTGCCGGCCATCGGAGTGGGGGGCAACAGCCCGGCTACGGTGGCGATTTCGATCTTCAATGCCACGGCCAATCGCTTCCTGAATCTCGAAATTTCTGCGTTGGAAGCTGATGGCAAGGGCAAGATCGTGTCCAGTCCGCGGGTCGTGACGGCGGACCAGACCAAGGCGCTGATTGAGCAGGGCACCGAGCTGCCGTACCAGGTGGCCACGTCGAGCGGCGCGACCTCTATCGCTTTCAAGAAGGCCAACCTGAAGCTGGAAGTGACGCCGCAAATCACCCCTGAGGGCAACATCGTTCTGGACCTGGACGTCAACAAGGACAGCCCGGGCGTTTTGACTTCCGCGGGCTACGCCATTGACACCAAGCACATCAAGACCCAGGTGCTGGTGGAGAACGGCGGCACGGTGGTCATCGGCGGCATCTTCACGCTCGATGAGAGCGATTCCGAGACCCGGGTCCCGGTGCTGGGCGACATCCCTTACCTGGGCAACCTGTTCAAGAGCCGCTCCAAGTCGACCACCAAGAAGGAAATGCTCGTGTTCATCACGCCCAAAATGATTTCAGACCGGTCCGTTGCACGCTGAAATCGGGTGCCTTTGAATTGTGAGAATTGACATGAAATACTTGAAACTATTGGTTTGTACCGCGTTGACTGCGGTGTTGTTCGGCTGCGGGGGTGGTGGTGGCAGCGCAGGGACAAGTTCGTCAGGTTCGGCTGGTAATTCGGGTGCGGCTTCGGTAGCCAACCTTTCCATCAGCATGGACAAGGCGTCGCTGACCAACTCCGGCAGCGATGTGGTGCAGATCACCGTCACGGCCCTCGATGTTTCAAATAATCCCGTGCCCGCGGCCACGGTCAAGGGCGCGGTGGATTCAGGGATTTTCACGCCCGGCGGTGCCGTGACGGATGCCAAAGGTAATTACGTGGCGGCGGTGAGCACCGGCGGCGACAAGAGTTTGCGCGTCATCACAGTCACCCTCGCGGTCAACGGACTGGTGAAGTCAGTGGCTATCCCCGTCATTGCCGTGCCCGGGACGGGTGACGCCGCGGTGGCAAGTTTCAGCGTCCAACTCGATAAGCCGGTGCTGGCCAATACCGGCAGCGATGCGGTCGTGCTGACGGTGTATGCGCTTGACCTGACGAGGAACCCGGTGGCCGGTGCCACAGTCAAGGTCGCGCTGGATTCAGGCATGGTTACGCCTGGCGGCACAGTCACCGACGCCGCGGGCAAGTTTGTTGCCAGCATAGGAATTGGCGCCGACAAGAGTCTGCGCACCATCACGGCCACCGTGACGGTTGGAGGCGCTGTGAAAACAGTGGCGATTCCCGTCAACGCGGGCCCCGCCAGCGGTGACAGCTCCGTTGACAGTTTCATCTACGAACTGGACAAGCCCGCCTTGTCCAATGTGGGTGGCGATGCGGTGGTGGTGACCGTGACCACGCTGGACAAATACAAGAATCCGGTGAGCGGCGCCAGTGTCAAGGTGGCGGTCGATTCCGGTGTCGTCACTCCCACAGCGACGCTAACGGATGCATCTGGCAAATACACGGCGAAGGTGCAGATCGGCGGTGACGCATCGCTGCGCACCATTACCGCCTCGATCACGGTCATAGGGAAAACCTCGACGGCGTTGATCAGGGTCATTGGCAACGCCGTGGATGCATCGGTGGCCAGTTTTCCGATCGCGGTGGACAAGACCACGTTGTCCAATTCCGGCAGCGATTTGCTAACGGTGACCGTGGTGGCGCTGGACGTTTACAACAACCCGGTTGCCGGTGCGAGCATCAAGGGATCGGTGAATTCCGGCATCTTGCGTCCGAGTGCCGCCGTGACCGACGCCACCGGTAAATGGGTGGCGACTGTGGATATTGGCGCCGACAAGACGAACCGCAATATCATTGCGTCGATTACGGTCAATGGCATCCTCAAGACGGTGACGATCCCGGTTGTGGGGAGCCAGATCAAGCTGTCCACGGTGCCGGCGAACCCGGCTCCCGCTCAAAGCGTGCAACTCTTTGCGCAACTCGTTGATGCCCTGGGAACGGGGATTGCGGGAACGTCGGTTCAGCTATCGGGGAGTGCCGGGTTTGCCGGAACCTATGTCACGGATGCCGCCGGTTATGTGATGCAGGCGACAAGTCCACCGACCCAACCCAGCGTCCTCGCACCGGCTTCAGACGGAAGCTACGACATCATTGCTCTGGTCGCTGCCGGCACGCCCTTGAGTGTGACCAAGGCGATTCAGGTGGTGAGTCCGGGCGGCAGCGGCATCCCTGACGCTGTCAGTCTGGGTGTGGCCCAGTCGCTGAACGCCAACCCTACGTCGATTGCGCCCAATGCCAACGCTTCAACGGTCAACCGTGCCAGGCTGAGTGCCAAATTTCTGGATGCCAGCAATGGCGGTATCAAAAACATGCGCGTGCGTTTCGAGATCGTTCCTCCGGCACTGGGCTCGGGCGAGTCCATTTCCACCGGCGCTGCGCTGGTGTACAGCGACACCGCAGGCTTGGCCGAGAGTGACTACATTTCCGGCACCCGCACCAGTCCGACCAACGGCGTGCAACTGCGCGCCTGTTACGCCACCACTGACGCTGCGCTTGCCAACTCGGCCTGTCCGCAATTCGTCGCCGCATCGCTCACCGTCAACAGTCAGCCGCTGTCGATCAGCATTGGCAACTACAACAAGATGACCGCAGGCCTGGGCGGCGTAGCCTACCTGGAGACGTTCCTGATACAGGTGGCCGACGCCTCGGGTCTGGCCGTCAGGGACGCCGTGGTTTCCGGTAGTGTGGACATCACGCACTATGGAAAAGGTACGTTCGGCCTTGGGTATCTTCCGATTCCCGTGCCTGACATCACGGTGGCGTATGGCGCAGCGCTGTACCCAGGCTACATCAGCACCCTCACGCCAACGGCAAGCAACAACGTTTGGTGCATGAACGAAGACCTGAACCGCAACGGGACCATGGAGGTGGGCGAGGACATCAACGGAACGGGAATGCTCGAGCCCAGGAAATCGGACATTGTCATGTCGTACCTGAACGGCAACAAGACCGACGCCAACGGCCAATTGCTGCTCCAGGTCTCTTACCCGCAGAACGTGGGGCGTTGGCTGGCCTATACCATCAAGGCGACGACGGCCGTCGTGGGCTCCGAGGGTACAAGCCAACGGAGTTTTGTCACCAATATTTTGGACGCTGACAAGCTCAACGGGTCCTTCCTGACCCCGCCTTACGGTTCGGGCAACTGCGTCAGCCCGAAGTAGTTGGGAGCGGACGCGGATATCGGGTCGTGTCGAGACGCGCGGATCGTTTAGACGATCCGGGTGTCCGATCTAAAATCTTGACCTGATCATCTGGAAGCCCGACATGACGTATCTGAAGTTCTTGGCCCTGTCCCTCTTCACATGGGCGCTGGTGGCTTGCGGTGGCGCCAACGGGGCAGGGCCGATTGGCAATTCGGTGGCCTTGTACATCTCTGCACCCAACTCGGTGACACTTGCCGCGGCCGCTTCCTCGAGTTACATGATTGGCGGCGGCGTGGCGCCCTATACCGCCAGCAGTGGCAATAGCGCGGTCGCGACCGTCACTGTCAGTGGAACAGCTCTGAGCATCACGGGGGTGGCGGCTGGTACGGCGCAAATCACTGTGCTGGATGCGGCGGGTAAGTCGGTGAGCAGCACAGTGACGGTAGACCCGAGTGGTATTGTCGGCAAGGCAGGTTCTATCACCCTTGGCCTGCGAGACGCCAACAATCTCAGCACCTTGGCCATCAGTGCAGCAGGAGTCACGACCGCGCGCGCCTTGGTTCTGGACGCCGCATCCGCTCCTGTCGCCGGCAAACTGGTTTCATTCAGCGGCGATGCGGCCATCATCAAATTCATCAGTCCCGCCTCCGGACAAGTCTTGACCGACGCGAACGGTATCGCCTCAGTGAGAGTTGGTCCGGCGAACATTTCAGCCACAGGCGCTGGCACGCTTACCGCGGCCTCTTCAGTCGGGGGCGTTTCGGTGACGGGAACGATGGACTATCAGTTGTCAGCAGCCAACGTGGCGTTGAACAATCTGAATCTGGGTGCGGCCAACGTCGCTGCCTACGGCAACCGCGCAGTGTCCGTCAGCGCAACGATCAATGGTGCGAATTCCAGCGCCGTGCCGGTTCAGGTGAGTTTCGTCGCAAGCTGCGGTACGGTGTCCCCGGCCCTCATCTCCACTGACGGGGCCGGGACTGCAAGTACAACCTACACCGCTGGCGACCCCAACTGTGCCGGCAGCAATGTGACGATTACCGCCTCGTCGCCCGGCGCGAGCAGCGTCTCAGGCAGCTTGGCGGTGTCACCCACGGTTGGGACCAATTTGCTGTTTGTCAGTGCCGAACCGGCCTTGATCTATCTGACGGGGTCGGTGGGCGCTACGCAGGCCATCGTGTCCTTCAAGGTCGTTGATGCCAGCGGTAATCCCTTGCAGAACCAGTCCGTGCAATTGGCGCTCAGCAATACCGCAACAGGAACCACGCTTGGAACTCTGGGCGAAAACAAGACCGTGACATTGACGAGCAATGCTTTAGGTGTCGTCGCAGTTCCGGTGTTTTCCGGCACCGTGCCGAGTTCGCTGCAGGTCAACGCCGTGCTCAAGGCCAACCCTGGGGTCACAACCAACTCCAACATTCTGACCGTGGCGTCGGGGCGTCCTGTGCCCAGTCGAATCAGTCTGATGGTGAAAAACCTGGCCATCGAGGGCCAAGTCCTTGACGGCAGCACGACGCCGGTGACGGTGTACATGGCAGATCGACAGGGCAATCCGGTGCCGGACGGGACGAATGTGAATTTCGTGAGTTCGGGCGGAACCATGATTCCCGCCTCATGCGTGGTGACCGGCGGGGCATCGAGTTGTTCGGTCGCGATCCGATCCGGCAACCCGCGTCCGATGGGTGGTGGTGGCCAAAAGGCCGGTCGCGTTGCCATCCTTGCCTACGTCTCGGGCGAGGAGGACTTCGTGGACGCGAACGGTAACAACGTCTACGACCCGGGCGAGGGCTTTACCGATCTGGGCAACGCCTATCGGGATGATAATGAAAACGGACAATGGGATCTGGGTGAGTTTTTTGTCCCGCGGGCTGGCAGTAGCACCTGCACCGGCGGGGTCAACGGCAAAGCCAATACCTGCGATGGTGTCTGGGGTCCGGCAGATGTCCGGGCCCAGGCTATTGTCATATTTGCAAGTTCTACGGCCGTGATCACTATGCAAACGAATCCGGCAATTCCGACCCATCAAAGCTTTGTCGTCGCCGATGCCAATGGCAACAGCATTCCCACCGGATCGAAGATTGCCATTGTTACGCCCTCCAAGATTGGCTCAACTTGCCGCGTCAATTCGATCAACGGACTCGTGCCGACAATCGACTCGGTCACATTCCAACCAACGCCTATCCCGGTGCCGAACAGCCTGCTGCCCACCACCGTGGATGTCGGCCTCAGCGCATGCATTAAAGACGATGAAGTCGACATTGTCGTGACTTCGCCTTCCGGTTGGATGAGTTCGATGTCGTTCTCTTTGCCCTGAGGCGTCCCTTGCGCCTGGCACTCATCGGCCTACCCGGCTCCGGCAAAACCACGGTCGGGCGCCAGCTGGCGCGCCGCCTGCAACTTCCCTTTGTTGATTCCGACCAGGTGCTGGAGCAACGCCTGGGCTGCAGCATCCGCGACTTTTTTGCGCGTGAGGGCGAGGCGCGTTTTCGCGACATGGAAGAGCAGGTCATTGACGACCTCACGCTGCAGCACGAAGGCGTCCTGTCCACCGGCGGCGGCGTCATACTGCGCGCACCGAACCGCGCACATCTGCACGAACGCACTCAGGTGATCTATTTGCGCACCACGCCGGAAGAAGTTTTTCGGCGCGTACGCCATGACCAGAGCCGCCCACTGCTGCAGGTGGACGATCCCTTGCAGCGCCTGCATGAGTTGTACGCGGCGCGCGATCCGCTGTACCGTGAAACCGCGCACTTCGTGTTGGAAACCGGCCGGCCATCGCTTTCCACGCTGGTCAACATGATCCTGATGCAACTGGAATTGGCCGGCCTGCTGCAGGCCTGAGTTGCGGTGGCGGCCAAGCCCCGCTCAAATGCCGCCGGGGAAGAGCCAGAGCAGCGATGCCGTCATGATCAGGTAGCGCAGAAACTTCCCCACCGTCATGTACAGCATGCAAGGCCAGAACGGAAATCTCAACCATCCGGCTACGGCACACAGCGGGTCTCCCACCAGGGGCAACCAACTCAGCAGACAGGCCCTGGGCCCGACGCGTTCCAGCCAATCCAGGGCCCGCAGATGCGTACTTGAATGGCGGTACTTGTCCACCACCTGATGCGAGCCCAGGCCCATGGCCCAGGTGACGGCGCCACCCAGTACGTTGCCCGCAGTGGCCACCAGGATGGCGGGCCAAAAAAGGTCGGGGTTGAGTTTGAGCAGTCCGAACAGCGCCGGCTCGGACCCCAGCGGCAGCAGCGTGGCGGAGACGAATGCCACCAAAAACAAGGTGCTCAAACCGTATTCGGGCAGGGCCAGCAGGGCGAGCAGTTGATTCAGCCAGAGTTCCATGTGTGGTCCCCAGTATAGGCAGGTGCAAGAGGGAAAGTCCCGAAGTTGCATTTCAATTGCTGAAATTTTGGGCAGCTAGAATAGGCGCACCGGTTTGCACCCGTGTCGCGCGCCAGCGCCCACGCCTTGTCCCGGTCAGACCCCACCTCCCCAAGCATCAGTTCCTGCATGAACATCGGCCACCATTCCCTGGCGAACAATCTGTTCGCCGCTCCCATGGCGGGCGTAACGGACAGACCGTTTCGCCAGTTGTGCAAGCAGCTGGGCGCGGGCTATGCCGTGAGCGAGATGGTGACTTCGCGCCCCGATTTGTGGGGCACCCGCAAGACCACGCGCCGCGCCAACCACGACGGCGAAGCCGGTCCGATTGCGGTGCAGATTGCCGGAACCGAGCCCGACATGATGGCCGACGCGGCGCGCCACAACATCGACGGCGGCGCGCAGATCATCGACATCAACATGGGCTGCCCGGCGAAAAAGGTGTGCAACAAGTGGGCCGGTTCGGCGCTGATGCAGGATGAACCGCTGGCACTGGCCATCGTCGAGGCCGTGGTCGCGGCCTGCGCTCCCCGCCAGGTCCCGGTGACGGTGAAGATGCGCACCGGCTGGTGCCAGTCGCACAAGAACGCAGTGAGCCTGGCGCGGCGCTTTGAGTCGGCGGGCGTGCAGATGCTCACGGTCCATGGCCGCACGCGCGAACAGGGTTACAGCGGTGTCGCCGAGTACGACACCATTGCCGCGGTCAAGGCGGCGGTGGGAATTCCGGTGGTGGCCAACGGTGACATCAGCACGCCGCAGCGCGCGCGCGACGTGCTGGCCGCGACCGGTGCCGACGCCGTGATGGTCGGACGCGCGGCCCAGGGCCGTCCCTGGATCTTTCGCGAGATGGCGCATTTTCTGGCCACAGGCAGCCTGTTGGCGCCGCCCCTGGTCGCCGAGGTCAAGCGCCTGCTGCTGGAGCACCTGCAGGACCACTATGCGTTTTACGGTGAGTACGCTGGCGTGCGCACGGCGCGCAAACACATAGGCTGGTACCTGCGCACGCTGCCCGATGCCGGCCAGTTTCGCCAGCGCCTCAATCTGCTCGACGACTGCCAGCAGCAGTGGCGTGCCGTCGCCGATTATTTCGACGATTTGTCGCGCAGCATGGACCGCATGCCCGCCGAGCTGGACGCGGCGTCGCAACATCACAAGGAAAGCCCAATGGAGACCCTCACATGAGCAAAAACCACATCGAGGAATGTGTGCGCGCCAGCCTGGAAAGTTACTTCAAGGATCTACACGGTACCGAGCCCGGCGGCATGTACGACATGATCGTGCGTGTGGTGGAACGCCCGTTGCTGGAGGTGGTGATGAAGCAGGCCGACGACAACCAGTCGCGCGCGGCCGAATGGCTGGGCTTGAACCGCAACACCTTGCGCAAGAAACTTCTCGAACACAAACTTTTGAAATAAGGCCACCCATGAACGCACTCATCTCCGTCTCCGACAAAACCGGCATACTGGAATTTGCCGCCGCATTGCACGCCCTGGGCGTAAAGCTGATCTCCACTGGCGGCACGGCCAAGTTGCTGGCCGAGCAGGGCTTGCCCGTGACCGAAGTGGCGCAACTCACGGGCTTCCCCGAGATGCTCGACGGCCGCGTGAAGACGCTGCATCCCAAGGTGCATGGCGGCCTGCTGGCCCGGCGCGACACGCCTGAACACATGGCGGCACTCAAGGCGCACGACATAGCCACCATCGACCTGCTGGTGGTGAACCTGTACCCCTTCGAAGCCACCGTCGCCAAAGCGGGTTGCACGCTGGAAGACGCCATCGAGAACATCGACATCGGCGGCCCGGCCATGGTGCGCAGCGCCGCCAAGAACTGGAAGGACGTGGGCGTGATCACCGATGCCGCGCAATATGCCGGCGTGCTGTCCGAACTCCAGGCCGACGGCAAACTCACCGACGCGACCAAGTTCGCCCTCTCCGTTGCCGCCTTCAACCGCATCAGCAATTACGACGGCGCCATTTCCGACTACCTGTCGAGCATCCAGACGGATGGCAGCCACGCCCCGTTTCCGGGTCAGGTGAACAGCCGCTTCGTGAAACTGCAGGACTTGCGCTATGGCGAGAACCCGCACCAGCAGGCCGCCTTCTACCGCGACATTCATCCCGCAGCCGGTTCGCTCGTCACGGCCAAACAATTGCAGGGCAAGGAGCTGAGCTACAACAACATCGCCGACGCCGACGCTGCCTGGGAATGCGTCAAGAGTTTTGCTGGCGGCACGCCGGCCTGCGTCATCGTCAAGCACGCCAACCCCTGCGGCGTGGCCGTTGGCGGCAGCGCTCAGGAGGCCTACAGCAAGGCCTTGCAGACCGATCCGACCTCGGCCTTCGGCGGCATCATCGCGCTGAACTGCACGCTCGACGAAGCCACGGCGCAACTGATTGCCAAGCAGTTCGTCGAAGTGTTGATGGCGCCTGCCTATACACCTGAAGCGCTGGCGGTATTCAAGTCCAAGGTGAACGTGCGCATCCTGCAGATCGAGTTGCCCGCAGACGGCAACCGCGGCAGCAACGCCATGGACATCAAGCGTGTGAGTTCCGGCCTGTTGATGCAGACCGCGGACAACCACGAACTCGCCCTGTCTGACCTGAAGGTCGTGACCAAGGTCCAACCCACTGAACAGCAACTGCAGGACCTGCTGTTCGCCTGGAAGGTGGCCAAGTACGTCAAGTCCAACGCCATCGTGTTTTGCGCCAATGGCATGACCATGGGTGTCGGCGCGGGCCAGATGAGTCGCCTCGATTCAGCCCGCATCGCCAGCATCAAGGCGCAGCACGCCGGTCTCTCACTGCAGGGCACGGCCGTCGCCAGCGACGCCTTCTTCCCGTTCCGCGACGGCCTGGATGTGGTGGTCGACGCGGGCGCCACCTGCGTCATCCAGCCCGGCGGCAGCATGCGCGACCAGGAAGTGATTGACGCCGCGAACGAGCGCGGCGTGGCGATGGTGTTCAGCGGAGTCCGTCACTTCAGGCACTAATCTGAAGTTCCTCCCCGTTTTCCCGTAAAAACGCCCCAGTTTTCACGGATTCTCCCAATGAACGCCGCTTATAACCGGACTTTTTTTAGATTCCATTTGTAGTCACTAAAATGTATTTACAAATTTCTATTTGTTGCCTAAAATATTCGGTATGGCATCAAGAACCGGAACAGCACAC